>DHGK01000150.1:2359-8420 GCA_002402755.1 Planctomycetes bacterium UBA4800 | reverse complement strand
CGCTGGAAAAGGGCGGGCCCGCGCACCACACCGATTTCCGCCGCGTCTACGCCACGGCGCTCGACCGCTGGCTCGGCATCGACAGCGCCGCCGCGCTCGGCGGCGAGTGGGAGCACGTCGCCATCATGGCGCGGTAGGCGCGCCGCGGGATGCGGCTGCTTTCTTCCGCGCAGACGGTTTCAAGTCCCGCTGCCGCGCGCGGCTGTTGTGCGATAAAATCGAAACGAGGAAGGACCCGACGATGAGGATCGACATCCAGATCCCGAAGGAAGTCGAGAACGCCCTGCGCCAGGAATGGGGGGAATTGTCGGCGGCGGCCAAGGAAGCCCTCGCCATCGAAAGCTATCGCAGAGGCAAGATAAGCGTGGGGGTTCTGGCCGAGATGCTCGGCGTTGGGGTGATCGAAGCTCGTGAGTGGCTCGCCGCACGCGGGATTCGGGCGAACTACACGCCGGAGGATCTCGACGCGGATGTGTCCGATCTGGCCGGCCTGTTCCCCGAAATCCGTCGATGATCGTCGTTGCCGACACCTCGCCCCTGAACTACCTCGCCGTCACAGGCGACCTGTCCTTGCTTCCCGCGCTCTTTCACGAGGACCTGGGAAGACGCTTCATGGATACCTGATTCGACGCCATGCGCACGCATCAAAAGTCCCTTGCCGCCGCCGTTGTCGGCCTCGCGTGGCTCGGAGCCGAGGTTGCGCCGCAGACAGGCTGCGCGGGCGAGCCGGAACCCGCGGCCAAGGCCGTGAACTACGGCCGCCCCTTCGAGCCGCCGGCGCGCCCCGCGTTCATTCCCCTGCCGCCCGGCGCGATCGAGCCCGCCGGCTGGCTGCGCGACTGGGCCCTGTCGGCGCGGGACGGGTACACGGGGCACATGGACGATGTCCACCCGGACTTCCGGAAGGCCTGGGCCGCCGGCCACACGATGACCGGCGACCGGCTGTCGTTCTGGGACCGGGGCGCGTGGCCGTACGAGGGCGGCGGGTACTGGTTCGACGGTCTGATCAAGCTCGCATATGCGCTGCACGATGACGCGCTTCTGCGCCAAGCGGGATCGCGCTTCGACGTCGTCGTCAACCGCGCGCACGAGAACGGCATCCTGTTCATGTGGTGGCTCGACAAGCGCAACGCCGCCCACGTGGAGGCGGCGGAGAAGCAGCTCGGCGGCGAAGCGCAGGGATGGCCGATCTGGGCCAACGGCCTGCTCGGGCGGGCGTTGACCGCGTACCACGCCGGCTCCCGCGATGCGCGCGTTCTGCGGGCGCTCGAGACGGCGTACGGCAACAACCGGAGCTGGACGCGGATCGCCTGGGCGCCCTCGAATCTCTGGGCGGCATTCGAGACGTGGACGTGGACCGGCAACAAGGCGATCGCGGAGGCGCTGACCGATGTCTTCGCGAGGAATCCGGTGCAGGCGCCCGACAGGCACGCCTCGCTCTACGCCTCGTGGTGCAACAGGCTGCCCGACGAGACGGTTCCGGCGTACGTGCAACCGGATCACGGCGTTCACTTCAACGAGAGCGTTCTTGCATGGGCCGCCGGCTACCTGTGGACGGGCGAGAAGCGTTTCCTCCAGGTGCCGCTCAGGTGGTACGACGCGATCGAGCGCGGCGACGACGGCATGCAGCCGCACGGCGTGCCCGTCTGGGATGAGAACGGCGGACCGACCGGCTCGCTCCGGGGGACGGAAACCTGCAGCACGGCCGGCTACATGTGGAGCCAGATCACGCTGCTCAGGGTCGCCGGGCAGGGGCGCATGGGCGACCGGGTCGAGCGGGCGTTCTTCAATGCCGGCCCGGCAACGGTCTCGCGCGACTTCAAGGAGCACGTCTACTTCCAGTCTCCGAACCGGATCGACAAGGACCTGCCCGCCGGGGGCCAGTTCGTCTTCAGGCGGGCGCATCATCCCTTGTGCTGCGTCGCCGCCCTGAACCGGATCGTGCCCAACTACATCACGAGCATGTGGATGGCGACCTGCGACAACGGCCTGGCGGCCGTGCTGTACGGTCCCTGCAAGGCGTCCGCGCTGGTCGCCGATCGCGTGCCGGTGGAACTGGAGTCCCGGACGGAGTACCCCTTCGACGACTGCATCGACATCGCCGTGACGCCGGGCCGCGAGGCGGCGTTCGCGCTGTCGTTCCGGATTCCCCTCTGGTGCGCGGCGCCGGAGATCGCCGTCAATGGCTCCGCGCGGAACGCCGCGCCGGACGGCGCGGGGTTCGTGCGCATCGAACGGCTCTGGAAGCCGGGCGACCGCGTGCGCCTGCGTTTCCCCATGACGGTCCGCGTCGCGACGGGGCACGACAACGACGCGAAAGACACGCCCTACGCGACGGTCTCCTGCGGACCGCTTCTCTTCGCCCTGGCGATTCCCGATACGGATGACGCGAACACGCCCGACGCGGCCGCCAGGTGGAACTTCGCGCTCGACGGTGCGGGCGATGCGCCGAACCTTGGCATCACGGTCGTGCGCACGGTCATGCCGGAGAAGTGGCGCTGGCAGCTCGCGTCCCCGCTCAGGCTTCGCGCCCGCGCATGCGGCTTCGACTGGCCGCGCGCGACACGCGCGACGCTGCCCGTCGGACCGGCCTCGCCGGCCGAGGCGTCGCCCTATCAGCCGGAAGCGATCGCGACGCTCCTGCCCGCGCAGCCGGTCGCAGCGCACTCGCCGCCCGAGGAGATCGACCTCGTTCCCTACGGCTGCACGAAGTTCCGGGTCTCGATGTTCCCGGTCACCGAGCGGGCGTTCGGGCGGCTGCAGGCCGGCGCGGGCGGGCGGGCGCAGCCGGCGCGCGATCGAGGCGACCGCTGAGCCGATCGCCGAACGACCGCGGCGCAGCCGGGGCGCCCGCGCAGGTTTCGAATGGCGCCGTGCTTCCGGACGGTGCGCTCAGTCCAGCACGCTCTCCACGTTGTCCTGCCACGCGACGCGGCGCATACTGACCGCCCAGGGCATGATCTCGCGCGCGAACGCGTTCCCGCCGTTCAACAAATCGGGGTCGAACCCCCAGTCGCGAGTCGGCGCCCCGTACGTCGCGTTCTTCCACGGACCGGTTGCATACATGCTCGCGAAGAGCGCCATGAACGAGCCGCGGATTCTGAGCGTGACGCCCGTCCAGTTCTCGTGAAAGCGCGGAAAATTCTCCAGCCCTCCGGAGTAGTCGCCGCCCGTGTCCGGCGTCCGCACGATGCCGCTCGCCATGGCGAGGTTGACCGTCGTCGCGCCGGCGCGCGGCACGCCGGAAGCCGCCGTCTTCGTGTTGTCCCACGCATTCGAGAGCAGGTTCACCGCGTCGCAGATCAACATGCTCGGCTGCTTGGCATACGACGACGCGGCTTCGGGGCAGTTGAAGTCCCCTTGAATGTAGACGGGACCCGGACTCACCAGCATCGTGGCGCCGCTCAACTCCTTGCCGTTCTTGAAGACGACGCCGTGCGGGGTCTCCTCGGTCGTATCCGCTCTGTAGGCGTAGACGAGGCCGTTGTCGGGCATGACGCCCGCATCGCGGAGCTTGGCCATGTCCACTTCGATCGTGTTCAGGTTCTTCCGCTGCCGGCCGTCGTAGATCGTGCCCAGGGCAACCGTTCCCGCGGGCAGCACGCTCGTGACCGCCGACACCGCGCCGTCCCGGCGCGCGTACACGTTGACGCCGTTGCCCGCGTACTCGATGACGAGGCCCGCCTCGTTGTGGTAGTACCCGCCGGGAGTGATCGTCTTTATCTGCGGCGACGCCACCTCCTTGGTGCCATGGGCCTGGGTCTTCACCGTTCCCTGCCAGGTCGCGTCGGCATACGCGACCCACTGATGGGGGTCGCCGTCGAAGTTCCCGTAGTACTCGGGGCTCACCTTCGAGCCCACCCAGCGCGCGGCGGGCGCGTTGTCTGCTTCCATGGGAGCGAACGTCGTCGAGCCGCGCTGGAGTATCAGCGTCGTGCCTTTCGTCCCCTCCCCTGCGCGCTTCGCCTCGCGGTAGATCTCTCCGGTACAGCGCAGATAGGCCGAATTGATCCTGAGCGTGGCGCCCCCGTTCAGGTAGATGTCGCCGTTGGCGTGGATTCTCCCCGCGAGCGTCATGTCCGGCCCGGGGAGAATCTCCAGGTCGTCGTCGTAGAAGACGCCGTATTGAAACACGGGGTTCTTGCCGACCTGAACCGTGCGCATGACCTCGATGGCGCTGGTGCCCGTGACGGCCCGCGCCGTGATCTGGAAGTAGCTCACGAACGAGACGACGCCGTCGCTATCGGTGGTCTTGAGGTCGTCCGTTGCCGCGGCGCCGCCGGCGCCGATGCGGCGGACGCGCGAGATGACGGTCTGGGGCTTGCCGCCCTTGCCCAGCGCGTGCGTGCGCGGCTCGGTCAGCACGTCCTCCTTGGCGAAGTTCGCGATCTCCGTGATGAGCGCCTTCTGCCTGAGCTCGGTCGCCGCCTCCGCCAAGGACAACGCCTCGGTCTGCTCGAGGAGGTGCTGCAGCCACTTGCTCGTCGCCTGCGCGACGGTCATGCTGGCCATCATGAGCCCCAGGATGAGCACCCCGACGATCAAGCTGGCGACAAGCACCACGCCGCGCGAGCGCGCTGTGCGCATCCATGTGGCCGCGGGCGCCGACCGGTTGGTTCTTCGTTGCATGTTCCCTGCTTCCGCTCTTCCCCAGGATGGCCGATCCCGCGCATGCGGCAAGCTCGCCGGACGCCGCCTCGGCGGCGTTCGCATCGCTCACGTCCGGCAAGAGGCCGATCACGCACTAAGATATATGTCGGACAGTTAGTCCATAGAAGTGCAGTAGTATCGACCGGGCGCCGCACGCGCCTTGAGAACACCCAGCGGGCGGGCAAGGGGGCGTACGGATTTCGTACGGTTGCGTTTTCATATTCCACGGCCGTGGAATCTGAACGCGCGTACATTGGTAGACCACGGGCCAAGCCGCAGGAGATTCGGGGACGAGCTTCCGGCGCGGCGGATCCTCCGTGCCCTGCCGCGGGCAAGAGGCAGATCCTGCGCGTATCCGAACGCCCCGCCCCGTCCCCTCAATCCTGCGCGCGCCGGACCGTCACCGGCCCCCGCAGGCCGGAGGGCAGAAGGGGCGAGTCCTCGGTGAACTTCGTGACGTTGGTCTTCGCGTAGCGCTTCGCGGGCTCGAGGCGCCGGTCGCCGATCAGGCGGTTGGGCCAGAGGTTGACGACCCGGATCTCGAGCGCGTTGCCGGCCGGTTTCGCCGCCTCGGTTATGTCCACGCTCCAGGGAGCAGTCCAGACGACGCCGAGATCCCTGCCGTTGAGACGCACCTCGGCAAGCGTCTTCACATCTCCCAGGTCGAGCGCGATCCGTCCCGAGCCGCCCCGCAGATCCGCCGGCAGGTCGAACGTCGTCGCATACGTCGCCGTCCCGGAGTAGAACCGAACGCGGAGGTCGGGGTGCGCCGTCCAGTCGACGAGCTCGTCGAACACCGCCTCCTCCGGCCCGCCCCACGCAGGATCGAATCGCACGGTCCACGGGCCGGCAATCGCGTGCGGCGGCCCCTCGACGCGCCAGTTGCGCCGGCCCGCGCCGGCGGCGTCGCGCGCGATCGGCTCCCGGAACACGACGAAGATCGAGCCGTGCGGCGCGAGCCTGAGCGGCACCTCGGTCCGGCCGGAGGACTGGCTGAAGGCCCGCGCCTCGCGGATCGCGCCGGTCACGGGGTCCCAGAGCTCGGGCCTTCGGCCGGAGACGCGGAACGAGCACGCGACTTCTTCCGCGCGATCGCGGCGGTTCGCGACGAAGTAGATCTCCGTTCCTTCGAGAGAACGGTGGATGAAGTCAAGAAACGTCCCGTCCCCGCCGCCCGCCCAGGCGAAGTCGGGGCCGACGCCGTCCGCCTGGAGCACCTCCTGCGGCGTGCGGCCCCAGACGATGCGCCCCTTGCCCGCGCGGTGCTCGGTGACGGACGCTCCGTCGCACGGGCCCCACAGCTCGCCGGCGAGTCGCCGGACCAGCGCGTCGGATTCGGGGTAGCCATGGAGGCCCGCGGCCCGCGCGGGCTTCGGCCCGATCACCGTGGCGCCCGCCTCGACGAGCGCCT
>DHGK01000150.1:0-2350 GCA_002402755.1 Planctomycetes bacterium UBA4800 | reverse complement strand
TCGATAACCGACCCCATCGGGAAGGACGATGCGCCCATCGACGACGCGCATGCGCCGGAGCAGCACGTCGGCATCGCAGACATCGTAATCGTAGCCGGGGCCGAGGTCCGGGCCGGCTGCCTTCGGCGCCGCGAAGTTGGGCGCGTGGTCGCCGTAGTAGAAGCACACGTCGGCGGCGGGGAGCCCCTCCGACAGGAGGAACTGGCAGCGCGAGAGGTAGTCGAGCCACGCCGAGGCCTGCTCCCACCACGTGATGTTCGCGTTGAAGTGCGTGCCGGCGAAGTACTCCTGGCCGGGCGTCCCGGCCTCGGGCGGCGAGAGCGTCGATGTGTGCAGGAAGCAGCGGTTGATCCCCTCGCAGAAGGCGATGTCCGCGGCCGGTTTCAGGTCGGCGGGCCCCTCCTCCCAGTGCGGGCCCATGGACGTGAAGGCCTCGGCGGCCGCGAAGCGCTTCCCGTAGGTGTGCGCGGCGCTGGCCGTCTGCTTCCCGACGTCGTTCTGGCCGTCGCGCTTCCAGTGGCCGGAGTGCCAGAACTCGCCCATCGGCACGTCGTTCTGGCCGAGGTTCCGGAGGGCGTCCATGGGCGGCACGGCAGTGCACGGCCCGCCGCCTTCCGTGTGGAGCAAAACGCCGTGACGATGGCAAAGCTCGCGAAACCGCCCGTAGTGGTTGAGGGCAAGACAGTCGGCGAGGGTCTTGCGGTAGTCGTAGAGGAAGCGGTCGGCCGTCTCCGGGCTTCCCACGATCCGGCCGGCCAGGACCGGAAGATAGGGCCGCGCGTCGTACCCGCGGAACTTGCGGAAGTCGTCCAGGAAGCTCTCGGTCCAGTTCGGAACGCCCACTTCCCAGCTATCGTCGTGGAAGTACCTGAGCGTCGTGCCCGCGTGCGGGCCCGCGTCCTCGAGGAGCTTCGCGGCCGTCGACGCGAAGTGATGCTCCATCGCCCGGGCGCCGAGCCAGTCGACTTCGAGCCCCTCGCCGCCCGGGCTTGCACACTTGACGGCGTAGCCCGCGGGCGCGTGTCCGATGCGCAGCACGGCCCACCTGCCCGGCGGCACATCCCACGAGAGCCGGCCGTCCGGGCCGAGCTTCGCGCTGAGGTCGATGACGTCCNNCGCCCGCGCCGCCGTCATCCTCGAGCGCCGGCACGTACGACTGCCCGTGGCGCTCGTAGCTCATCGGCGTTCGGGCGGCCTTGACCGCCAGGGCGGAGAGGAAGCGTCCGGACGGTTTGAAACTCAACTCGCTCACCTGGACGTTCCACGAAGAATCCGGGGAGCCGAAGGTGTACGCGGAGGTGATGAGCAGGCGGAAGCACGCCGCGCGGACCTTCGGGAAGTCGATCGTCTGTGCCCGGCCGGTATTCGGGAACGAGAACTCGGCGATCGTCGTGAACCCGCCCCCCGCCGTCTCGATCTGCACCGCTCCCGTGCGCGGTCCGTAGCCCGGGCGCGGCAGCACCGTCAGGAACGACGCCTCGATGGGCTCGGGAAAGTCGCAGCGGATCCACTCGGGGCGGTCGGGCCGCGGCCCGTCGCCCGCCTTCCAGCCGTCCGACACCCAGAACGTCGCGTCCGAGTCGTCGGCGACGCCGCTCGCCGGGTAGTCCTTCTGCGAGGAGCTGGCGGTCACCTTCGGCAACGCCGCGGCGTCGTCCTCCGGGGCGGGAAGCGCCTGGACGGCAATGTCGGCGAAGTGCGCCGCCTGGCAGCCGGCGGGAAGCGGCAGCTTCTCGGAGCACGCGCGGGGACCTGTCACCGTGATGCGGCTCCACGCGAGACGCCGGCAGCCGAGCTCCGGCGTGATCCAGGGGCCGCCCGCGTCCCAGCCGCTGCACAGGTTGACGCTCATCTCGAGGCTCAGCCGGCTCGCCTCGCGGACCGCGTGCCTGAACAGCGCGCGCCACTCGTCGCTCATGAAGGCCGGCCCGGGAGGAACGGGACCGGCGGGCTCGCCGGCGTCGAAGAGGAGCACTCCTCCGACGCCCTTGGCCGCAAGCGCCTCCAGATCGCGGGTGATGCCCTCGCGCGTGACACGGCTGTTCAGCCACCACCAGTACACGCGAGGCTTGGCCTGCGCGGGCGGGCGGAGGAAACCCTCCGCGAGGTCGCACGTCGGGCGCGCGCTCGCCAGGAGCTCGGGCGGCGAGCCCCGCACCGCCGCGGCCATGGCAAGCGCCGCGAGCGCGGCGCTCCGGAACCGAATCGTGTCTCTGCCGATGGTGCAACGCATGGTCATGTGCTCCTCGCGGCGGCCGTCTGCGGGAAACGCAGCCGGAGCTGCGAGTATACTTGACCCGCCCGTTTCGTGCCTGCCGGCCGCGCCGAGTCGCAATCCGGCCGGGTGTGC
>DHGK01000338.1 GCA_002402755.1 Planctomycetes bacterium UBA4800 | reverse complement strand
CCCGGCGCGAGCACGTAGAGGTGGCCGTCGTCGCAGCCGAAGAAGACCTTCCCATCGGCCACGGCGCAGGGCGCCGTGATGGCCTTGCCGAACGCCGTCGCGAACACCCACGGGGGCTCCCGGCCGTCCAGCGGGACGATCGCCAGCGTGCCGTCCAGGCCGGACACGATGCCCTTGTCGCCGGCGAGCACGGGCGCCGCGATCGATGGCGGGCCTCCGAGCGGCGCGGGCGGGCGGCCCTGGACATGGCGGCAGAAGCCGAAGCCCTCCTCGGGCCGCGTCCGGTAGACTTCGCCGCCGCGCACGCTCACCGACGAGAAGCTCAGGCTTTCGGGGCCGTCGTAATTGGAACCCGTGCCGTGGACGAAATCCTTGGCGATCTTCCCGTCTGCGATCCTGAGGATCTCGACGCGGCCGCCGTTGTCGCGCTGGTGCCACTGGCGGTAGACGGCGCCCTCCTCGTCCATGCTGAGGCCGAGCGTGGCGGGATCCTCGCGCTGCTCGTGGTAGATGTGGCGGACGGCGGCGCGGTCGCCGAGGTCATCGATCCACAGGAGCGGGCCTCCGGCGGGGAGGATGACCATCGTGCCGTGGACCGCGATGTCCTGCGTGCAGCAGAACTGCTCGCGCCACGTGACGCGCCCGCCGCGCGCGGCCCAGGCCGCGCCGCTCCAGCGGTCGCCCTCGAACTTCAACTGCTCCTTGACGTAGTCCCAGACCCAGCGGACGGCGCCGTCGGGCGCGACCTTGTAGACGCGCGAGCCCAGGGTCGCGAAGTACACGGCCCCGTTGGCGGCGGCGGGGGCGGAGAAGATCGGGTCGCCGGTCCGGATCTCCCTGACGATCGCGCCGTCGGCGGCGCGCAGGACGTAGTAGGTGCCCGCCGTGGTGCCGAAGTGGACGTAGCCGCCGGCGACGGCGGGCGAGGAGACGTTGTTGCAGTTCCATTCGCCGCCGCGCGTGCGCGTCTGCCAGGACATGGCGAGCGTGGCGGCGTCGATGCAGGAGGCCGTGCCGGACGCGTCGACGACGAACACCTTGCCGTCCTTGACGGCGGGGGCGGTCAGCACGGCGTCCGTGAGCGGCACCGCGCCGGCAAGGCCGAGCGGCGTCGAGACGCGGCGGTCCGGGAGATTGCCCGAGCGTTCGGAATCGTACTTGACCTGCGGCCAGTCCTCCGCGCCGGGCATGCCGAGCGCGCACGCGACGACCGCCGCGATGCTCGACCAAGATGTTCTCGTGTGCATAGCCGTCGTCCTCCGCGCGTTGCCGGCGGGACCCGACTCGTGTTCCGCCGATGTGCATGCCGCGGCGCGGGCGTCCGGCCGCGCCGCCGGCTCAGCACCCTGTTCCGCAATTACGGTGACGCACCGAGAGCGCCCGAGCGGGGCTCGAATGCCACCGTAATTGCGTTAGTACCTTTCTTCGGCCGCGGCGTCCCTGCCCTTGCCTTGCGCGAGGAAGCGGTGGTGCGAGCACAGCCCGCGCTTGGAGCCGGCCGCGAATTCGGCGATCTCCGCCACCTCGGGCGTTGCCGGAGAGGCGGCCATGAGCTTGAGCGCCTCCGCGATCGTGTGCGCCGACCTGTACATCAGGCGGAAGGCCCTGCGGACCGCCAGGCGCGCCTCCGAGGAGAAGCCCGCCCGGCGCATGCCCACGGAGTTCGGGCCGATCACCGTGCCCTCGCCGTAGACGATCATGAAGGGAGGTATGTCGCGCGTGATCCGGCTCAGGCCGGCGGCCATGCCCAGCCTCCCGATGCGCGAGAACTGGTGGATCGCGACCTGGCCGCTGATGATGGCCTTGTCGAAGATCTCGACGTGCCCCGCCACCAGGGAGCCGTTCGCAATGATGATGTCGTTGTGAATGTGGCAGTCGTGCGCGATGTGGCACAAGCCCATGAAGAGGTTGTGGTCCCCGACGATGGTGTGCGAGCCCTCGCGCGAGCCGCGGTGGATCGTCGCGTATTCGCGGATGATGTTGTGGTCGCCCACCTTGAGATAGGTGCTCTGGCCGCGGTAGGAGCGATCCTGGGGATCCCCGCCCACGACGGCGCCGCAGCAGATCCGGTTGTGGCAGCCGATCTCGGTCGGCCCCTGGATCGTT
Organism: Planctomycetes bacterium UBA4800; assembly: GCA_002402755.1. Classification (GTDB taxonomy): domain Bacteria; phylum Planctomycetota; class UBA8108; order UBA8890; family UBA8898; genus UBA8898. The sequence goes on along the minus strand of DHGK01000338.1, from coordinate 4,260 downwards.
GCCCTTTCCTCGACGACCGTGCCCTTGCCGATCGTGACCGGGCCGCGGATGACTGCAAAAGGCCCGATCTCGACATCCTCGGCAAGCTGCACGTCCCCACTCAGAATCGCGGTTGGGTGGACGGCCATTCTGCGCGTTCTCCGTAAGAAACCGCACGCGAAACCCCGCCGCGCCCAGGAAGGCCGGCGGAGCCGTAGCGCATGATAGTAGCCTAGCTTGTCCGGAGCGTCAATGCGTTGACAGGCGCTTGGCGGGCGGAATGTCGCGCGGGGCGCCGGTCGCGCCTTCGGAGGGGACGGCCGGCTGCGGTACGGGCGCGGCGAGTCCGCATGCGGGAAACCATGCAACCTGCTGTGAATAAAAGAGATGTGCCTGGCCCGGGCGCCGCGGCGCTTGCGTCGCGGTACCATCGCAGCATCGGTTGCCCAAGGGGGGAGAAGAAGGTCAAGAGCGTCCCGGTGTGAGTGTAACTGCAGGCCGAACGACCCGTGCAGGAAGCCGTGATTCGCAGCGTCCGCACGGGAGGCCGACGAGAGGAATGCTCGGTGCGCCGCGAAGAAGAAACGCTTGTGCAGCTTGAACGTCTGGTGAAAGGCGGATGCCTGACGACCGCGCCCGAACTGCGCGAGGCCGTCGACGCGACCACGTCGCTTCTGTCGATACTGGCCGAAGGAGCCTCGCCCAGGGCGTTCCGGGCGGTCGTGCTGCTCGGCAAGGCGTTCGAACGACTTGCGCGCGGAATGTGGCCCCTCAGCGACGATGTCCGGTCCTTCCTCCTTGCGTGCGTATACGCCGCCGCCATGGAGACGGGGGTCGACCTGGCGAACGCCGCCCCGGAGCCTGCCGCGCCGGAGGCCTGCCCGGTTGAACCGGTGCCGGAAGAGCCGGCCGTTCTTGCGGCCGGCGCATCGGACGTATGCGCTGAAGAGGGACCCGCCGGCGCGCCTCCGCGGGCGTCCTGCCGCGGTCTCGCGGCCGCGACCGGCTTCCCCGCCGCCGATCCCATGGACTACTCCTCCGATTGCCTTTGCGCCTCCGGCATCTTCACGCCCGACGCCGCGGAGCTCGCCGCGTACAAGGAACGGATCCGCGAGCGCTGCCTCGGCGGAGCGCCCGAGGAGATCGAGACCCTCCTCGGGATCCTGCGGAGCTCGGTGCACTTCGAGCTGCGCGCCGTCGCGGCGCGGTGCCTCGGCGAGCTCAAGCCGGAATGCGCGGCGGACGCCCTGCGCGAGGCCCTCCGGGACGAGAGCGCCGCCGTCAGGGCGGCTGCGCTCGGCGCGCTCGCCGGCTTCGGCGGCGAACGCGCCGAGCAGGCGATCGCCCTGGCCGCCGCGGACGAGGACGCCTCGGTGCGCTTCGAGGCGCAGCTCCGGCGGAGCAGGCCGGCCGGGTTCTAGGTCCGGCCGGGCGCACGGGACGCCCCGGACCGAGAGGCGGAAGGCCGTCCGACACCCCCTCGCGCGCCCGCTTGCGGTTTTCCCGCCGGAGCGTCATCATCGCCAGAGGGTGACGAGCCGCTTCCGCGCGTACGCGCCGCGCGCCCCCGAGCGTCTCACGATCCCGGCGGAGGCCAGCGTGACCTTCAGACAGCGCATCCACGTGCCATCGGTGCTGGCGATCATACTCGGCGGCGGCCGCGGCACGCGCCTCTATCCCCTCGTCAAGCACCGCTGCAAGCCGGCGGTGCCGCTCGCCACGAAGTACCGCTTGATCGACATTCCCATCTCCAACTGCCTGAACTCCGAGATCCGCCGCATCTTCGTCCTGTCGCAGTTCAACTCGCGCTCGCTGAACCAGCACGTCACGCGGACCTACCAGTTCGGGCCGCTCTCGCGGGGCACCGTGGAGATCATCGCGGCATCGCAGGGCGAGGACGGCGGCGAGGACTGGTTTCAGGGCACGGCCGACGCCGTGCGGCGCTGCCTCAGGTACCTTCCGGCCACGAGGCTCACGCACGTCCTGATCCTGTCGGGCGACCAGCTCTACACGATGAACTTCGAGGACGTGATCGCGAGCCACGAGGGCAGCGGCGCCGAGATCACCGTCGCCTGCAAGGAGGTGGCCGCCGAGGAGGCGCCGCGCTTCGGGATCATGCAGACCGACAACGAGGGCATGATCGTCGACTTCGTCGAGAAGCCCCAGGCGTCCGATGACCTCGCCCGGGTTCGCAGCCCCAGCGGGACGTACTGGGCGTCCATGGGCATCTATCTCTTCAACCGCGTCGTGCTGGAGCGCATCCTGAGGGAATGCGACGGCATGGACTTCGGGCGCGACGTGATCCCGTACGCCGTGCGCAGCGATTACCGCGTGTCGGCCCACGCGTTCAACGGCTACTGGGAGGACATCGGCACGATCGGCAGCTTCTACGCGGCCAACCTCAACATGATCGCGGCCGATCCGCCCATCGATCTCTTCGACCCGTACTGGGGCATGTACACGCGGCCCCGCTTCCTGCCGCCGAGCAGGATCCAGAAGAGCACGATCGAGTCCGTGCTGATGGCCGACGGCTGCCGGGTCACGGGCGCCAGCATCGTGCGCAGCATGCTGGGAATCCGCTCGGTCGTCAAGGAGGGAACGCGGATAGAGAACAGCATCGTCATGGGCGCGGACTACTTCGTGCCCGAGCACGTCGAGACGCATCTCCCGGCCATGGGGATCGGCCGCAACGTGACGATCGCGCGCGCGATCATCGACAAGGATGTGCGCATCGGCGACGGCGTCCGGATCGTCAACGAGGCGCAGCGCCAGCATGCCGACGGGCCCGGCTGGGCGATCAGGGACAGGATCGTCGTGGTCGAGAAGGGGGCCGTGATCCCGCCGGGGACGGTGATCTGACGCGGGCCGGCCCGTTCCTGCCGGCGGCGGCGCGGGCGCCGGCCGGCGCGGCGCCCGCGGCAGGGCGTGTCGCCGCGCCGCGGGCGCCGTGAACCGCGGCCGCGCGAACGCGCGGCGCGCGCGCTCCTACTGGGATTTCTTGCCGGCGTCGCCCGACCTTCTACCGGCATCGCCGGACCGCTTGCCGGCGTCCGGTCTCTCGTTGCCGCCGCGCTGGCCGCGCTGCGCGCGAACGAGCTCGCGGGCCTTCTGCGTGAAGAACGCGATCGACTGGGTGATCTCGGGGAGCGAGTTGTCCCAGTTGTGCTCGTACTCGACGCTGATCGGGCCCTTGAAGCTCTGCTTCAGCATCTCCTCCATGATCGCGGGGATGTTGCAGACGCCCGTGCCCCACACGACGTCGTGGGCGCCGCCGCCCTTCTGGTTGAGGTCCTTCATGTGCATGGACACGATCCGGCCGGAGAGCTTCTTCATGCACTCCAGGGGATCGAGGTCCGAGCGCGCCCAGTGGCCCGTGTCGGCGCAGGCGCCGATGCGGTCGCTGCAACCCTTGACGGCCTCGAGCACCGTGTCGGGATTCCAGTAGCGCGAGGGCTTCGGGTGGTTGTGGATCCCGACCTTGAGGTTGTACTCGCCGCAGAGCTTGTCGAGCATCGCCATGTCCTTGGGATCCGGCTCCGAGGTGATGACCTTGATGCCCATGGTCCTGGCGAAGTCGAAGGTCGTGCGCGCCTCGGCCTCGCTGCCCAGGCCGGTGACGCCGAAGGCGACGAGCGTGATGTCGCACTCCTTGAGCTTGGCCTTGACCTTCTCGATCGCCTCCGGCGCCATCCCCGGCCCCATGGACCCTTCCACGTCCTTGGCGATCTTCTGGCCCGGATAGGCCTCGATGAACTTGACGCCCGCGGCCTTGGCCTTCTCGATGGCCTCGAAGAGCGTGAACCGGTTGAACGAGTACGTCTGGATTCCGATCTGCCACCCCAGGCGCTCGACGGCGGACTGCCGCGGGCCGCCGGCCCCGTCCTTCGGCCTGGTCTTCTCGGCGCTCTCAGCGAGCGCGGCGACGGCGACGGCGGTCACGATCACGATGCTGCGCATGACGACGTCCTCCTCTTTGTGGGAAGCGGCTCGCCCGCTCCGCGTCCCGGCGCCCGCGCGGCACGCCCTGGCCGCCCGCCCGCGCCGGTACATCCATGATCGGCTGTTTCGGCGCGGCATTCAAGAGGCCCGCGGCGCCGAAGCAAGTGCGTAACCGTTCACAGGGCACCCCGAACACGCGAATCTCCGTCTTCAGTACATCACATTCCGGCGTCCTTCGGGGCGCTCTTTCTGATTCACCACAGAGAAGACAGAGGGCACAGAGAACGGAACGTGAGACGTTACGTGGCGCTGTGTCACGTGCGGCGGTCTCCCTTTTCTTCT
>DHGK01000282.1 GCA_002402755.1 Planctomycetes bacterium UBA4800 | reverse complement strand
GTCCGGGCCTCGCCGGTGGGCTTGTTGGCGCCGTGGAAGTTGATCATGAGCCGGTGCCGCGCCGCCCGCCGGGCGAGGTCCTCGTAGGCGTCGATGACGGCCTTGCTCTCCGAGTTGAAGAAGTCGATCTTGACGCCCTTGACGCCCGCTTCGGCGCAGCGCCGGAAGAGCTCCTCCCGCGCTTCCGTCTTCGTCAGACCGGGGCCGTCATCGCGACCCTCGGGGAATGCATGCCAGAGCACGATGCCGACGTTGCGCTCCGCGGCGTAGCGGCAGAGCTCGGCGGCCCGCGCCCAGAGATCGCCGCCGTCCTTCAACCAGCCCCAGCGCTCGGACCGCCACCCGGCGTCGACGAGGAGGTACTCGCAACCCGTCGCGGCGGCGACATCCACGAACCACTTCTGCCGATTCCACTGGGCGCCATCGTTGCCGAACACCATCCAGGTGCACGGCGCCTTGCCGGGCCGCAGCCATGCGGCGCCGGGACCGTCGGGAAAGAGCGCGGGATCGGGAGGCTCGTTCAGCGCGGCGATCACATCGCTCCCCACCAGACCGTCCAGATCGCGGGCCAACACGATCACCCGCCACGGAGACACGATCGGCCCTTCCTGCGTCCAGCCTTGCGGATCGTCCTCGAACGCCGCGGCGAATCGCGCGCCCCCGGCCGGCCGCAGCGTGAGGCCGCTGTAGTTGACGAGCGCGGCTTCGCTGACGAGACCGAACGTCCCGTCCGCGTACACGACGGTCATCGGCGGGCCGATGTGGACGGGCCGCTGCTTTCCGCCCGCAACCTCGACGAGCGGGACGGCATCGGCCGGGCGGCTGTGATAGACGCCCTCGTAGTCGTCCGTGTCGGTCTGGATCCAGACGGTCGCCTGCGCGGGCAACTGCCAGGCAGTGGATTCTCCCGCAACCACGCGCGATCCCGCGCCGGGCACCCGATAGCGGAAGGCCGCGCCGTCATCGAAGACGCGGGCCTCGAGCGTCCACGCGGAGCCCCCGGAGCGGCTGCGCACGGGCACCTCGGCGACTTCGCAGCGGTTCGAGGCGCGCGTCTTGTTTCCCCGCCAGGCGAAGGTCTCGGCGATGCTGCGGGTCGCCGGCGCGCCGAGCTCCACGCCGGCGCCGAGGTCCCGACCGCCGACGATGATCCCGGCACCGGCCGGCTCGAGCCGCGCGCGGCCGTTCCACGTGACCGCGTACGTGAGATGGCCGCCGGGATCGATCGCCAGGCGAAGCTTTACCGTGCGATCGGGGCCGGCGACAACGAGCTCCCCGGCGCGGAGAGGCTTCGCCGGAACGAGAACGACGAGAGCGGCAATGAGGAATCGCATACCGGCCTTATATCCGGCGCGCACTCGGCTGTCAACGCGAAGGCATTCGCGCATCGAGGCTGTGAAACCTGCGATCGCCCGGCGGTATCGGACAGGGACGCCCGAGTCCGGCCGAAGCGCCGGACCTTCGTGTGGACTCCTCACCGGCGCGAGGCAGACTTCAGCCGCGGATGGAGTCCTCGGCAGACACGGGCTCGTTACGCTTGCGAGATCCTCGGCGCTGTCGCATGATACAATGGATGAAAGTGAGCGCCGTTCTAAGACTGCTGCGCGACGATGGCTGGTTTCTCGCGCGGACGAGAGGCAGCCACCAACAGTACAAGCACGGCACGAAACCGGGCCTGGTAACCGTGGCAGGGAAACCGGGCGATGAGCTCGCGCCGGGCACGCTCCACAGCATTCTGAAGCAGGCAGGACTCGACCTATGAAGTACTTGATCGTGATTGAAGAAACGGCAACCGGCTACTCGGCCTTCACTCCCGACATCCAGGGTTGTGCGGCCACCGGTTCGACTCGCGCCGAGGTCGAGCGGACCATGCGGGAAGCAATCAAGTTCCACCTGGACGGCCTGGCGGAAGAAGGCCTTGAAATCCCCAAGCCTCGCTGCTACTCAACGTACATGGACGCGGGCGCTTCCAGATCGTAGGGGATCTCATTCGCGTTCTCATCTCCACGATTCTCATCGGGAACTCGCCGGCCTGAACGTCTCCCGAACCGCTTCGCGCCGCGCTTCTCGCGGCGGCGCCGCACACACCTTCTCCGCCGCCGGCCGGCGCGCCGCAAGTCTCGGATCCTCAGTCGCATCCATGCAATCCCCCATCTCCTCGGTCCGCGCCTCCGCCGCCGGCGATGGCGTGCTCGATGATCTTCCGGGCATCGTCATAGCCGGTTTCATGGCCGCCATCGGGGCGGTCGATGATCAGAACGGGGCGCCCTAGCTTCCCGAGGATCGAGGCGAGCCTCCGCACGCTGTCGGGCGGCACCACGCTGTCCGCGCCGCCCGCGGTGATGCCGACCGGCATCGTGAGGCGCTCCGGCCAGTACTCGGCGCTCCGGTCCTTGTACTCGCGGGGAATCTCGGCCTTGGTCCCGCCGAACGACTCGCGGATCGCGTCCTGGAAGCCCTCGAACTCGAGCAGGTTGGCCGTGCCGTTCATCGATGCGACGCCGGCGATCAGATCGGGGTGCAGGGCGGCGAAGGTCAAGCACGCCGCGCCGCCCATCGACCCGCCGCAGATGAAGACCCTGCCCGCGCGGTATCGCCGCCGCAGGTCGCCGATGATCTGCACGACGTCGGCCTCCGCTTTGGGGCCCATCCACGATGCGGGCGCCCGGTAGTCCGGCGAGACGAAGATCATGCCGCGCTCGCGGGCGACGTCGCGGGCCGCCCGGCACTCGGCCCGCGGATCGCGCACGAACTGCCAGCGGTCCGAGCCGTGCCCGTGCAGCACGATGAGCGCGTCGGGGGAACGCTCCTCGGTCACACCGGACGGCAGGACCACGACATAGCGCTGCGTTGTGCCATCGCAGGCGGCGACGAACTCGACGTCGGCGGCCGCCTGCTCCGCCGCCGCACCCGCTCCCGCCAGGACCAGCATCACAGCGCACGTCATTGCGCACCTCCCGCTACCACTGTAACCGAGCGGCAACCGTGCGAGAAGGCGGGCCCGGGCGATCTTTCTCTATCTCACCGGCACGCGTACGGGCGCGGAGTTTCAGGGACGAACGCCGGGCTCCGGCCGGTAGATCGACAACAGCCGCCACGTCTTGATCGAGCGCACCTTCGCGTCGCCGCCCTTGGCGAACAGCGAGACGTTCGGGTCGGTGCGGGGCGACCCGACCGCCCACACCACCGCTTGGCGGTCGTTGGCGAAGACTTCCACGAGGTTCTTGTCGATGAACACCCGCAGCGTCAGGTCCTCGCCCGGGGCGAGCTCGAACGGCGCTTCGGCCGAGCCCACGGCGAGCGTCGTGCGGCCGGCGCCGGCGGCGATGCGCATCCCGCCCTCGCCCCGCTCGTCGCCGAGCAGCGCGATGCCGGCCTCCCGCGGCAGCGGCGCCGCGAACGTCGCCTCCAGCTCCACCGCGTCGCCCGATGCCTCGCCGATCGCCGCCGAGACACCGTCCTTCACCGTCAGGGCCTCGCGGCTCCGGGCATCGTAGCGCAGCTTCGCAAGCTCGCGGAGCGGCCGGATCCGCAGCACGCCGTCGGCCGGCAGCTCCAGCTCGCGCGGCAGCGACTGCACGCCCGTCGGCGCGATCGGCATGTTCAGAAGCCACGCCCACATCACGCGCCGCCCGTCGCGCGTCAGGACCGACTCGGGCGCGAAGAACTGGTTGCTCCCGAAGCTCATCATCGCGTGGAAGCTCGGCAGGTACTTCTCGTTCTTGAAGCCGCCCAGGTAGTAGCGCGCGCCCTTGGAGTGGCTGATGCAGAGCAGCATCCACGTGCCGCCGATCCGGAACATGTTGCCGCAGGAGATGTCCTCGTTCTTCGGGATCCCCAGATCCGGCGGGTACTCGGGGTGCAGCAGGTCCCCCAGGTAGGTCCAGCTCTTCAGGTCCTGCGACTTCATGAGCTGCGGGTTCTGGCCGCCGCTGTAGGCGTAGAATGTGTCGCCCATCAGCCAGCAGTCGGGATCCCAGTGGCGGATGTCCGGCGTCCGGCCGTCGGCGGTCTTCGGAAGGACCGCGACGGGCTCGGTCCACGAGTCGAACGAATCGTCGGCCGCGTACTGAATCACGTTTCGCCCGGCGCCCTCGCCGTGGTAGATGATCGCGGGCCGCCCGTCCCTCGTGTAGAACCCCGTGCCGCTGAACATGCCGTGGCCGGTCGCGGGCGGCGCGAGGACCGTCTTGTGCCGCCGCCACCTGACCATGTCGTCGCTCGACACGTGGCCGAAAACGAAACCCCACGAGTTCCGGTAGATGTAGTGCAGGTGCACCTTGCCCTTGTAGTCGAAGATGCAGTTCGGATCGCCGGGCATCGCCGGCCCCGGTCCGGGGTGCGCCAGGTGGAACGTCACCCAGCTCGACGGAGGCTCGTCCGGCCATGCCGGCGTCTCCGGCACGTACGGCCCCACGGGCGGAGGCGGGGGCGCGTTGAGCGTCGTCTGCTGCGCCGCCGCCGCGGATCGCGCCGCGACGACGTACCCCGACCCATCGAGCACGAGCCGCCCGCCCTCGAGCTTCGCGCCGCCCGCGGATGCGTGATGCGTGAAGCGGCCGGCCCTGTCCTTCGCCGCCTTGCCCGCGAAGTCCCACCACGCCAGCGGCTCGATCTCGGAGGCCTCGTCGGGCTTGAGGGAACGGATCTCCCGGGCCGTCAACGCCCGCCCGTAGATGCGCGCATCCTCGATCTTCCCGGCGAAGGGCGTGCCCGTCCCGGCACCCACGTGCCGCAGCCCGAACACCGCGATCTGGTCCTCCGCACCGAGCAAGTCCACGTTCTGCGCCTCGTACGCCGCGTACGGATCGCCGTTCCGGTACAGGCGGATGGCATTGCCCTCGTACACGATCGCGAGCTGGACGAGCGCCTCGGGGCCGGCGGTCTCGGGAGCATTGGCGCTCTGGTCCTCTTGCGTGCGGCGGAAGAAATCGCTGCCGGCCATCCACTTGCCGCGCGCCCGCTCGCCGAACACGATCGCGTCGAAGCGGTCGCCGCTCTGGATCGTCAGCACGCTGCCGCCCTGCTGGCTCAGGTTGGCCGGCGAGGCCCATGCCACCAGCGTCTTGTCCGCGCGCGCCGCGCTCCCCGCGCCCTCGGCGCCGTTCCCGGTGCCGGCGCCGAGAAGCAGCGCCGCGCCGGCGAGGATCGCCGTTCGAGCGCCGGAGAACACGACCGGCCGCCCCCGATCCAGTCCCGCGTGGCATGCCTTCATCGTCCTCTCTCCCGTGTGACGCCGATGCCGCCGAGCGAAAAAGCCCGCAAACCCGCGTCTCGATTATCACAGGAGCCGCGCGCGGCAACAAGCGCGCGGGGAAGCGCTCGATCGGCGCTTTGCGCATACACCGTTGACGGCAGGCGCGCTTTTTCGGTATATATTCGGTGAACCCGTGCGTCGAATCGCGCAATGAACGCGTCCGTTGCGTAATTGCGGCTCTGCCGGCGCCATGGAGGCGGGGACCGGAGGT
>DHGK01000155.1 GCA_002402755.1 Planctomycetes bacterium UBA4800 | reverse complement strand
ACGCGCCGGCCGTCGTACGAGAGGTCCGGCCCCTGGAAGCTGCCCGCGGGCCAGCCCTCGGTCAGGCAGCGGGCGCGCGGCGCATCGGTGCGGAAGTCCTCGAGGATGAAGATGCCGCCGCCCGGACGCGACCACCAGCCGTAGTGCTGGTCGGACATGTGCGGGAGCGCGCCGGGCGCGCGCATGACGAAGAGGACTCGATCGAAGTCGAGGAGCGGATTCCGAACGGCGAGCGCGCGCACCGCCGCGCGCGCCTCGAAGTAGATGCGCCGGCGGACCGCCGCATCCGCGCCGGAGCGCAGGGCGTCCCAGGCCGCGCGGGCGGCGTCGAACGCCGCACGCGCCGGCGCGACATCGACGCCCATCGCGCGCAGATCGGCGGCGAGCTTCGCGCCCCGGGCGAGGACGGCGGGGACATCGTACGCGCGGCCGCCGGCATCCCCGCGGCGCACCGACCACTGGCTGGTCGAGCTCTGGGCGGCGGGTTTCCCGCGCGCGATGTTCTGCGGCGAGCCGCGCCGGTACACCTCCACTTCATCGAGATGGAAGTACGAGCGGCCGGCGAGGGCGAGTCGTACGATACGCGCCGGCCGTCCGCCGAGCGCGACCTCCAGGGGTTTCCCGTCGGCGTGTCCCAGAAACGCGGCGCCGCCGTGCCGGTAGGCCTCGTGCCACGCCGTGCCGTCGTCGGAGAGAAGGACCGCAACTCGCGCGTTGCGCTCCGCGAACTCGGTGCGGTTGTACAGGACCACCCGGTCGAGCGGCGCGGCCTCGCCCAGATCGACCTGCCACCAGGGATCGTCCTCGATCTCGGTGTGGAACCCCCACGCGCCGTTGATGACGCCGTCGACGGCGCCGCCGGCATCCTCGGCGGGCGTCACGGCGCCTGAAGGCGCCTCGCGAAGCACGGACTGGCGCTCCCAGTCGCGCTCGAAATCCTCGCCCGTGAGCACGGAACGGGACCAGGCTGCATCGCCCGCAAGGAGGCAGGCCGACAGGAACGCCGCGAAGACACGCATATTCGAAGGCTCCGGCCGACACACGCGCCCCTCCAAGGGCGGCGAAGCCGCCCCCAACGCCGCCGCTACTATCTTGAAGCCTACAGCCTACAGCCTACAGCCTACAGCCTATAGCCTACTACCTCGCCTGCGGCTACACCAGATTCGCGAGGTACCGGTCCGCCTGCACGATCCGGCCGCCGCGCCGCGTGACGTCGCCGTCGAACGACGCCACGAGCTGCACGTGAGGGATGCCGCCGAGCCGAGCCGCGAGGCCGCAGAGAGGTTTCGAGAACGCAGCGTCCGCGGCGCGGCATTCGAAGATGACGAGGGGGCGGCCGCGCTCGGTCACCACGAAGTCGACCTCGTTGCCGTCCTTGTCGCGCCAGTACCGCAGGTCGAACGCCCCGTACCCGACATCCGACCACGCGTGCACGGCCTTGAGCAGATGGGCCGCCACCATGTTCTCGAAGCGGGCGCCGGGGTCCTCGATGTCCGTCCAGTCCCACAGGTAGAGCTTCCGCTCCTTGCGCAGGCTTCGTGCAACGCGCCGGTGGTACGGCGGGATGCGAAAGCAGTAGTACAAACGTTCCAGGACGTCGAGCCACACGCCGGCCGTGGCGTGCGCAACGCCGAGTTCCTCTCGGAGCCCGTTTACCGACAGCGGCGATCCCACACGGCTCGGCAGCAGGAGCGCAAGGTGTTCCAGGAGCGTCAGCGCGCGGATCTGCGACAGATCGCCGACATCCTCCTCGACGAGCAGCGTGCGCCGCCGGTTCGACCACCGGCGCTTCTGGAGAATGTCATCCCTCGTGTAGGGCTCGGGAAACCCGCTCGAGCGCTCCAGGCGCGCCCACGTCCCCGGCTGCGGGCGGGCATCGCCCGGACGGAGCCAATCGCCGGGCGGCGGGCGCAGCTCGCCGTGGGTGAGCTCGCCGACCGAGAACGGATGCAGGCGCAGAAGCTCGTGCCGGCCGAAAAGGCTCTCCCCACGGCGTTGGAAGATGTCCAGGCGCGCGCTCCCGGTGACGACCACCTTCCGCCGCTCGCCCTCGCGATCGAACAGGCCCTTCAGGTACGACTTCCAGCGCTGGTACTTGTGGATCTCGTCCAGGACGAGCGCCCGGCCGCCGGGCCGGTCGAGGTACGCGCGTGTGAGAATATCCCGGCGATCCTCGGGAACGTCCCAGTTCAGGTACAGGCCGCCTTCGGCCTTGAGCCACGCCCGCGCAAGCGTCGTCTTGCCCACCTGCCGCGGGCCGCAGATGAGGACGAACTTCTCGTCCGCAAGATCCTTGACCATCGCCCCTATGTAGCGCATGAACCCAGTCTATATCGTCCAGGCTTTCCATGCAACTTGAAAAAAGTCGCGGCTTTTTTCAAGTTGCATGGAAAGTCTATCGGCCGCCGCGCCGCGCGCGGCCCTCACCGCGCGCAGGCGTCGAAGCGCGCGCACCCGAGCGCCGTCCCCGTACCGAGGCCGCACGCGCCGAACGGCGGGGCGGGCGGCGCGCCGCCGCCGAACATGTACGCGAGCAGCGTGATCGCATCGGCCAGATTCATGCGGCCATCGCCGTTCACATCGGCGCCGTCCAGGCAGGCCGGCTCCCGGCCCTGCGCGAAGAGGTACAGGAGGATCTGGACCGCGTCGCCGATCTGCAGCTTGCCGTTCTGATCTATGTCACCGCGCGAGAAGAGCACGCCCCGGAACGTTCCCGGCGTGCCGCCGCGCGAGACCGACCGCGCCCACAGCTCCGGGCGGTCGTTGTCGGCGAACTGCTCCTCGGGCGCCGCGAGCTCGATCGAGTGGCCGCGCCACTGCTCGGGCCACGCGTCGCTGTTGCCGTACGGCAGGAGATCGACGACCGCGGGATAGCTCGCCGCGCCGCCCGCGTCGTACACCCGCAGCGTCTCGCCGCGGTTATCGAGCCTGCCCGGGAACGGCCCGAAGACCGGCAGGTCGTAGCGCGCCCGGAACGCGGCCGGGTCGCGGGCGACGACCGCGATGCCGCGCGCGGGAATCGCCGTGCCCTGCGGAAACACGTAGCCGATCGGCGCGATCGACCACCCCGAGGCATCGACCGCCGTGTCGGACGGGTTGTACAGCTCGATGAACTCGAGCGCCTCGTCGGGGTCCTCGGGCATCGCCATGATCTCGGTGATCCGCAGGCGCGGGTGCGCGCGGATCTGGGACGAGAAGTAGGGCAGCAGGCGGCCGCGGTGGCAGCGTACCTGCTCCTTCATGATCGCGGCGTTGGGAAGCATCTCCGGCGGCGGCGGGTTCTCGACGGCCGGGATGTTGGACGGATACCGCCCCCACTTGGCGAGATCCTCCGCCTCTTCATCGCGCAGGAAATCGCACAGCGCATCGATGGCGGGATCGTAGCGCTCGCGCGTGTACTTCTCCTGGAGCAGGTCCCACAGCCTGATGAGATATGCGCGCTGGTAGTAGCCGTTGCCGGCCCTGAAGAAGTAGTACATGAGCCAGTTGCCGGGCTTCTGGCACAGCGTGTACCACTCGGCCGCGTACAGGGGCGTCATGGCGAGGAGGGGGTCGGGACAGGTCATGTAGTCGTTGAGCGTGCCCACCTCGCGGCCGGGGCCGACCGCGTCGGGCGTGAAGTACTTCCCGAACGACAGATCGAGATCCCACGGCAGGAAATGCCAGAGGCCGGCCGCCGCATCCTGGAGCAGGAAGTGGTTCTTCACGGCGCTGTCGAAGTTCCCGAGCGCGACCTGCCCCGCCTGGAAGAGGATCAGCGACTCGGGGTCGACGCGCTCCTGGAAGAAGGCGAGCGAGCCCTGCTCCCGGTGCAGCGAATCGATGAAGTCGGCCAGCGGCGCGAAGTCGCCGTCCTGGTTGGTCTCCTTCTGCCAGTAATCCCCGTACGCCGACCACGTGTACGCGCTGACGCCGGGCGTGAAGTCGCACGCATCTATGCCGTGCGGCCCCATCTCGGCCTTGAAGAGCTGTCCGTCGCCATCGATCCCGTTGCGCCGCAGGAAGCGGCTGTCGGGATGCTCGAGGTAGAGGTACAGACCGTAGTACTCGCCGTTCAGGTGCAGCCGCACGTACTCGGTGGCGCACCAGGGCGCGCCCGTGCCCCGCACGAGCTCCCACGCCAGATGCTCGCGGACCTGCGCCTTGTCGGTCCACAGGCTGTTGAGATTGGCCTTGCGCAACCCCTTGAAGTAGCGGCCGTGGTTGAAGCGCAGCTTCAGGTACGCCTTCGGGAGCAGGCACGCGGTGTTGCCGCGCATGCGCACCGCGATGTGCGGATACACCTCGCCCTCGAACGCGAAGTGCCCGGTCTTGTAGGCCCAGCAGGAGAGATGGGCGTTGACGCTCTCGGGCGAGGCGCCGGACAGGCCGGGCAGCAGGAGATGGTAGACCGGCAGCACGGAATCGACCTTGCCGGCGTCGACGTAGTAGCCGAAGCAGGGGCTCAGCTCGTGCGGCCGCGGGGAGACCGCCTCGGCGCCGTCCGGCGCGCGGAGCGCAAGCGTGTAGAGGAACACGGTTCCGTGCGCGCGGGGCCCGAGCGTGACGCCCCACACGCCGTCGCCGGCGCGCCCGTCCTCGTGGGCGCCGTCGTCGGCGAGCGGATACTCGGCCAGGACCGCGCCCGCCGGCGAGACGGCCCTGAGCACGACGGCGGAGGTCTGGCCGCGCACGCGGGCCGTGATCGCGACGCTGTCGCGGTCGCCGGGCTCGCGCGGGAAGCGGCCGATGCCCTCGAGGAACGGCGGCACCCTCTCGCGCGCGGCGGCGTTGGGACGGCCCGCCGTGTGCACGCCGGCGCCGTGGACGCGCGCCGTCACCTTGCCGTCGACATCGGCCACCACCCGGACCGCGCCGCGCAGGTGCTTGACCTTCATCCGCAGCGCGTACGTGGCGCTGCTGACGAGCGGCGCGGTCTTCGCGTACACCGAGCTCGCGCGGCCGCAGGCGGCGCCGCAATCCTCCAGGGCGATCAGATGCATCGCGCCGCCGCCCCCGACGCCGCCGTCGGGCGTCCAGGCCGACGTCCCGTGAACGCCGGCGGGAATCGTCCACCCGGCCGCGCTTCCGTCGAAGCCGCCGTTCGCGAGCAGGTTCACGCCCGGGTCGGCCTCATCCTCCAGCACCACGTCGTCCACGATGCACGCGCCCTCGCCCTCGAGATACAGGGCGACATAGCGCTCGCCGGGGAAAAGGCGGGTGCCCTTGCCGCTGCCCTCGACAAAGCCCTCGATCGCCGCCGGCAGGCTCGTCGCCCAGTTGGCGGGATCCTCCCCCGGCGCCCGGTACGACACTCGCTCCAGGCTGAAGCCGTTGCCGTCCGGCGCGGCGGGCCAGTCCCCTTCGGTATCGTAGAACACCGCGTCGATGCACGTCCCGGTCGCGTCGAAGAGCGCGATCCGCTCGCTGCTGTTCGAGAGCCTCCCCGCGAAGTCGCCCACTGCGTTCGCGAGGCCGAAGCGTACGCGCGCGACGGCCGCGCTCCGGCACGCGACGAGATACGCGCCGGGCTCGATCACGGTGCCGAGGGGAAACGTGTACACCGCCCCGCGAAGCTCCCATCCGGACAGGTCGACGGGCGCCGCGCCCGGATTGAAGAGTTCCACGAACTCCTCGCTTTCGTCCCGGTCCCCGAGTGGATGGTAGTGGATCTCCGAGATGGCGACCGCGGGCGGCGCGAACGGGGGAGGGCACGGGCGGCCGGGCGCCGTGGGAGCGCCCGGCGTCGGTGTCTCTCCCACCCACGATGTGCTCAGGATGCCGGGCGCGTCCGGACAGATCCGCTGGAGCGAGGCGCCCATGCCGTCGGCGTTCTCCGGCCACGGCGCCAGGTCCTGATACCTGACCACGTCGGCGATGCGGTCCTCGTCGTCGCGAAGCACCAGGCGCTCGCCGTTGTCATCCAGCCTCCCCTCGAAATCGCCGGCGACGCCGTCCCCGCTCAGGCCGTAGCGCGCCAGCAGCCGCACGCGGTTCCGGCACACGACGAGATAGCCGCCCGCCTGGATGCGCGTCTCGGGCGGGAACACGTGGTCGATCCCCTCCGTGAACCGCCACCCGGCGAGATCGACGGCATCGCCGCCCGTGTTGATGAGTTCCACGAACTCGAGCGTCGAGTCCCCGGCGGGCCCGGGGTTGTAGTGGATCTCGCTCACGGCGACGCCGCCCCTGAGGCTTGCGGCCGCGCAAAGCGCAAGGACCGCGAGGCGGCAGGGGCTCGCGGAGCGCATCGCCGTCTTACCTGCCGGCGCACTGCGGGGCTGACGCGGCGCACGGCACATCGTCGGGCGTGGGATCGCCGCCGCAGGCCTCGAACGGCGCGCTCGGCGCGGGGCGGCTCGCAAAGAGATACCCGAGCAGCGCGATCGCATCCGCGATATCGACCTTGCCCTCGTCGTTGATATCGCAGACATCGAGGCACGCGGGCTCCTTGCCCAGCGCGAAGAGGTACCCGAGCAACCCGATCGCGTCCGCGATGTCGACCTTGTCGTCGTCGTTGATGAATCCCCGCTTGAAGCTCGCGCCGCACGTGAGCGCCGCGCAGAGCCTCACATCGACCGGCGGGGAGTTCGCGGCGGCAACGTCCCGGCTCACGAGAAACCAGTAGTCGCCGGCCGCCAGATCGCCGGAGCCGATGACGATCGTCTCGGCGCCGGGGCCGGCCGTCGCGTTCCGGAAGATGAGGTCCGGGGCGGCGCCGAAGTCGGGCAGCCCGGTGGCGTCGCTGATCGGGACCGCCGCGCCCGGGTTGCCGTACAGGAGGAAGTCCACGGTCTCCGCGCCCGGCGCCGCGTCGGCCTCGGCGACCGTCACCGACAGCGAGCCGCCCCCGCACGCCGCAAGCGCGTCGGGCGTCACGGTCACGCGGTACTGGACGGCATCGGGCGTCTCGTTCGTCGGGGCCGCGGGGTTGTAGTAGATCCCCGGAAGCGTCTTCACGATGCAGTTGTCATCGCCGATGAGAAGCTCCTGGAAACAAGCGTTGAAGCGCACCGTGAGCATCGCGTCCTCGGCCGCCGCCGTGAGCCCGAACGCCTCGAGATACACGGGGAAACCGCCCCCGGTGATGGTGAAGCAGACCTCCTCGTATCCGCCGAACGAATCCAGGATGAACACATCGGCCGGGAAGTAGCCCTGGTCATCCACGCCGATCGGAAGGCCGGCGCGGGCGGCGAGCATGAACTCCGTGGCGAGCGCGGCGGGCTCGAGCGTGACGAGGAGGTTGCCGACGCCCGCCGCGGGAACATCGATCACGCACTGCTCGCCGAAATCGAAGGTGCCCGCCGCGACGAACGCCTCCATCGTCTTGACCCGGCTCTCGCCGTCCGCGAGCGTGCGGAAGACGCCGTCGACACAGGCCTTCATGCCGACGGGGCCGCCGGGATACCCCGGACGGCTGATCAGCGCGAAGTAGTAGTCGCCCGCGGGGATCGGCGAGTCGTCGGCGTTGAAGATGGGGCATTCCTCGTAGGCGGCGGCGCTGAAACTGGCCCAGTCGTAGACCACACGGCCCGTGCCGCTGCCCGGCGGGTCCTCGACGAAACCGACCTCTTCCCCGTACCTGACCACGACATCGAAGTTGTTGGCGTTGTAGTCGGTGGGGTCGTACACGTAGACCATCAAATCGTGGCCGCCGGCGGGCACCGCGACCCTGAACTGGATGTTCATGAAGATGGAGGGAGAGGTGACCTCGGGCACCTGCACCGGCACGATGCCCTGGCAGCCGACATCGATGATGT
Source organism: Planctomycetes bacterium UBA4800 (assembly GCA_002402755.1). Lineage (GTDB taxonomy): Bacteria > Planctomycetota > UBA8108 > UBA8890 > UBA8898 > UBA8898. The sequence continues at coordinate 4,322 of DHGK01000155.1, read as the reverse complement.
CCCGGGAAGGCTTGGGCTCGTGCACGAAGCGCCCGAGCTGGTAGGGCCCCGGATCCTGGGCTGCGGCCGAGAGGCACATCGCCAGCACCGCAACGAGACCGCGTACGTATCCTGTTCGTGTAGCCATGACACCACTCCCGCATCGTCGGCCGCCCTCGCCGCGCGAATCCCGGGGCCCATGCCTGCCCCGCGCATTACCGGCACCGACATCAAGTGTAAACCCGCGCGTATCTTGCAGCAAGGATCCGGTGCGGCGGCGAGCGGCGGCGGGCGAATGCCGCCGGCGCAACTCAAGACGGAGGAACAGGTTGCGGCGTCCGAACGGCGCCTCCGCCGGCAGGACGAGCCGGGTGCTCGGCCCGCGCGATGCGTTCCGGTGCGGCGATGCTATCCTTCTTGAGGCGGCCCGCGGGGAAGGCCGCCGGACGCACGTATCTTGCGACGAAGGAGTACGCCCGTGAACACCCAGCCCGACCCCGAGATCTCGTTGCACGAGCTCGCGGGCGCCCACGAGAACCTCGCGACCCTTCCGCCGCCGAGCCTCGATCTCACCCAGGAGACCCGGGCCGTCGACAGCCTGCTCGACGCCGGCCACGAGCTCATGTCGCTCGAGCCGCCGCTCGTTCCCCTCGTGTGCCAGATGGTGCTCAGGGAGCTGGGCCGCTTTCCCGAGACGCAGCGCGAGGCGCTGATGTTCGAGACGCTCGCCATGACGCCGCCCGAGGACGAGACGATCCTCCGCATGCTGGTCGAGCGCATTCCTCCGATCAGGATCGTCAAGTGGCTGCTCGCGCATCCGGAGCCGAACGGCGCGTCCGTGGTCAAGCGCCTGGAGCGTCTCTTCCGCAGCGTGCCGCCGCACGCGCTCGGCGGACTCCTCGAGGATCTCGTCCGCCTGGAGAGCGCGCATCGCGCCGCCGTCAGCCAGGCGTTGAGCGTGGTGGGAACGCGCATCGCCCACCTCCTGCGGCCGATCTGCGAGAATGCCGCGCCGCCCGATGCCGCGCGACTCCTCAACCAGCTCCTGCTCGCCGGCGACAAGGCCGTCGCGCCGCTGGTGAGCCAGCTCCTGCGGCGCATCGACCAGTCCGAGCTCACGCTCATCGAGGCCGCCATCAAGCTGCTGAGCACGACCGGCGACCGCGCGTTCGTCGCGTCCGTGGAACCGTATCTGGCGCACGCCAGCGTGCTGCTGCGCATGGCGGCGGCGAACGCGATCGGCACGCTCGGGGGTACGCTCGCCTGCGAGCATCTCGACCGCGTCATCAAGCAGCGGAACGCCGGCAGCGACGAGCGCAGGACGGCGCTCACCGCCCTGGCCTCGATCGATTCGGAGGAGGCGCGGCGCCGCCTCCGGAAATTCGCGCGGCCGGGCATCTTCGGAGGCCTCCCCGAACCGCTCCGCGCCCATGCCGCAGCCCTCCTGGAGACGCACAATGCTCAAGACCGCTGCTTCCCGAACGCCTGAGATCTCGCTCCTGCACGCCCTGAACGCCGCGATCGACGCGTTCGCGACGTTCGCCCCCGAGCACGTGCGCTGCGCGGACTGCGTGCGGCGGCTCCTCGAACGCCTCGAGGCCGTGCACGCGATGCACCCGGCCGGCATCGCCATCGCTCGCATCGAGCGCGGCTTCGCCGTTAACGAATTGCGCATCGTGTCCCGCGACTGCGGCCTGGTGCAGCTCGAGGAGCGCTTCCAGGCGATGGGCATCAACCTTCTCGGCCTGGCGCCGGGCATCGCGCGCGAGGAGCTGCGCGTGCTGCTCCAGGTGCTCGTCCGCCGGCTGAGGGACGGCGTGCTCGCCGACCTCGCGCACGACCTCGCGAAGGCCGGCCTCGCGCACGTCTCCGTGTGCACCGAGACCGCCGGAGCCGCGGCGGCCGGAGCCGCGGCCGCGACGGCCGCGGCTCGGCCGCCCGTCAAGGCCGCCGCGCGCGATGCGTGGCCCCTGGCGCGGCACAGCGAGACGACGCTCTACTGGCGCGCGATCGAACGGACGCGCTCCCTGTGCACGATGATCCGCCTCGGCCAGATACCGAACGCGTACGGGATCAGGGATGCCGTGGAGTCGTTTCTGCCGGTCCTGCGCGGCGACCGCAATGCGCTGCTCCCGGCGGTGTTCATGCCCCAGGAGGGGGACTGGGAGTTCTCGCACGCCGTGCGCAGCGCCATCCTCGCCCTGCGCATCGGCGCCGAGCTCACGGACGACGAGACGTCGCTCCGGCTGCTCGGGGAGAGCGCCTTCCTGCACGACATCGGGCTCTTCGCCGTTCCCGTGCAGATCCTGCACAAGGAGGGCCCGCTCACGGACGACGAGCGCGCCGTCATCGAGCGCCACACCATCGAGGGAGTGCGGCTGCTCCTGACGGGCGGCGACTTCCCTCCGGCGGCGATCGAGGCCGCGCTGCTGCACCATTCCGCGCAGACACCCGACGGCTACCCGAGACTGTCGGAGACGGCCACGCCGAGCACGGTCGCCAAGATCATCAGGATCGCCGATGCCTACGAATCGATCATCGGCGTCCGGCCGTACCGCCGCGCCCGTTCGCCGCTGCAGGCGGCCGCGGAGCTCATCCGCGACGCGGGCGTGTCGTTCGACCGCGCCATCGTGGGGCGCTTCATCCGCACGATCGGGTTCTTCCCGGCCGGCAGCCTGGTCCGGCTCTCGGACGGCTCGATCGCCCAGGTGCGCGCGCACGACCCGTCCCGCATGCTGGCGCCGGCGGTCTCCGTGCTCATGGACGGCGAGGGCCGGCCCGTCGATCCTCCGCGCGACATCGATCCGGGCGCCGGGGGAGACGCGCCGCTCATCGCCGAGGGGCTGGCGTGCGAGCGGGAGACGGCGTGCGCGGCGTAGCGACGCAGCGCGGGCTGCGGCCGCCGAAAGCTCCGCGGCCGAACCGCCCGGCGCGCGCTCTTCCTTTTGCCGCCGACATCAGGTAACGTGACTTCTTCCAGCCGGCCGGGCCGCACGTTCGGCCCGCACGCGCGCCGGCCCGATTGACGGCGGCCGAGAACGCACCGTGAGAATCGCGCTCAACCACACGCGTTTCTGTCCCGCGGGCGGCGCGGAGAACTACGTGCTGCGCCTCGCGGAGCATCTCCTCGCGCGCGGCGACGAGGTCCACTGCGTGGGGCGCAAGCCCCCGTGCCCGAGCGACGCGCGGCTGCGCTTCCACCGCGTGCGATGCATCCCGTTTCCCCAGGAGCTCCGGATCCTGAGCTTCGCGTACGGCTCGGCGCGGCGCGTCGCGGCGGGCGCCTTCGATCTGGCCATCGGGCTCGGCCGCACCTTCGGGCACGATGTGCACCGCGACTCCAGCGGCGCGTTCGAGTCCTTCCGGGAGGCGCTCGCACCGCGCTTCGCCCGCTCGCGCCTGTACTGCCGCGTGGCCCGCCACATCGAGCGCAGGCTCTACGAGGATCCCCGCCTGATCCACACGTTCACGGTGTCGGGATTCGTCAAGCGCCAGATCCAGGAGTGCTACGGCATTCCCGACGCGCGCATCTCGGTGCTCCGCAACGGCGTCGCGCAGCCCGCGCCGCGCGGCGGCGCGCGCGAGACCGAGCGCGCGCTCGTGCGCCGGCGCGCGGGAACGAACGGCGATCGGCTCGTCGCGGTGTTCGTCGGCAACGATTGGCGGCGCAAGGGGCTCGACCGCGCGATCGAGGGCCTGCGCCGCACGCGCGCGCCCTGGGATCTCTGGGTGGTCGGCGACGACAAGCACGGCCGGGCGCTGCGGCGCTCGGTGCCCGCCGATGCGCGCTCCCGCGTGCGGTTCCTGGGGCCGCAGGACGGCATGTCGCATCTCGCGGCCGCCGATGCCCTGCTCTTTCCGAGCCGGTTCGACTCGCTCGCGAACGTCGTGCTGGAGGCCATGGCGTGCGGGCTGCCGGTGATCGTCAGCCCGATGGACGGCGCCGCGGAGATCGTCGGCGGGGGCGGCGGGGGCTTCGTGCTCGAGAACCCCGCGGACGCCGCCGAGATCGCCGCGAAGCTGGATGCGCTCTCCGACGCGCCGGCGCGCGCCGCCCTGGAGCGCCGCGCGATCGACGCGGTCGCGCCCCTCACGTGGGAGCGGCATTTCACTCAGCTCGATGATCTGCTCGCCCGTGCCGCGCGGGAGAAGGCGGAACGCCGCGGGACGCGTTCTCCGGCAGGGAAGCTCGAGCCGGTGTGATGAAGGAGGCTGGAGGCCGGAGGCTATAGACAGACGAAGGCACCCCAAGAGGGCAGCGAAGCCGCCACAGAAGTTTCCTTCATCTATCGTAACCGTTCACGGTTTTCTCACCGTGTTCGGGTGCACAACCACGTGTCATC
>DHGK01000393.1 GCA_002402755.1 Planctomycetes bacterium UBA4800 | reverse complement strand
CGCGGGGGAGAGCGCCCACGCCGCGAGAAAGACCTGCAGCTTGGCGCGGACGCGGCCGGCGAGGACGTCGCCGAGCAGGTACTGCCCGTACGGCGCGCCGCAGCGGCCGAGCGCCGCGCGCGAGTCGTAGACGAGCGCGCGCGCGAACGCGTCCGAGCCGCCGGTCAGGTGGCACATGCTCTCCTCGTCGACGACGGCCGCGATCTCGGGAGCGAAGGGTCCGCGGCGTTCGAGCATCGCGGCGTCGACCGGGCGCAGGAGCGTCATCTCCTCCCAGATGCGCGCGTCGTCGAACCATCCCTCGGCCGGCAGATCCATCCACCACGTCCCGAAGCCGCGGAGCGCCGCCTGCGCGGTGTTGCGCCGCATCACCTGCCGGGTCTGCTCCAGGTCGACGAGGCCGCCCTCCTGGACGTGCTCGGCCTTCCGCCGGTCGAGATACGTGCGCGAGTCGTCCTCGTTCAGCCACAGGATGCCGGCGCGCGCGACGCTCTCGGCCGCCGTCATGCACGGAGCGGTGCCGATCCACTCGCGGTCGGTGTACGAGATCGGCGAGCAGAGGATGTCGATGTCCCCTCGCGCGAGCAGGGATGAGAGCGCGTAGTGCCCGCTCGCCGGTGCGCCGTTCGAGAGCGGCGCGAACTCGAAGAGGTAGCCGTAGAAGAAGACGACGAGCTTGCGTCCGGCGGTGCCGCGGCGGCAGGCGGCGGCCATGGCGGCGACATGGTCGGCCATCTCCTGCTGCTGGAAGCGGGCGAAGTCGAGCAGGCGCTTCTCCCGGGCCGGGTCGCGCAGGAAGCCGTGCGGATGCGCGCGACGCTCCTCCGCAGTCGGCACGTCCGCCGCATTCGCCCGCGGATCACCGCGCGCTTCGAGCCACTGCCGGAAGGCGGCCCGAGTGGCCGGGTCGTACCCGCTGAGCGGCCGCTCCCACGAGCCTCGGTAGAACCACTCGCCCGTGTTCTGCCCGCAGGGGTGGATGCCGGCGAAGCGCTCCGGGAAGGTCTCGAGAAGGTGCCGCGCGATCTTCTCCATGTGCGCGCAGGCCTCGGCGCGGTAGGCGCGATCGGAGACGCAGGAGTGGTTGACGGCGCGGTCGCCGTCGTAGACCATGCGCGCCCCGGGGTTGCGCGCGAGCCACCAGTCGGGGGCGTCCGCGCCGACGCGCGGGACGAGCAGGACGTTCGGGTTGACGGCGATGATCTGCCGGCAGAGGTTGTCGAGCGGGGCCCAGTCGATCGGCGTTTCGGGAGGCGTCCAGCAGTTGGGGGCGGAGAACGAGACGAGGTCGACGCCCGCGTCGCGCGCGAGGGCGACCTGGCTCAGGAACGAGCCCGGCGGCCCGCCGATGTAGTTCCAGGTCCCGCCGGCGACGCTGTAGAGGGCGACGCGGAGCTCGCACTCGGGCTCGGCTTTCGCGCGGAACGTGCAGCGGTAGGCGCGGCCGGCCGCGAAGCTGAGGGTCGCGCGGCTGTGCAAGTGGAAGTCCGGCCAGTTGCCGTCGGTAGGACGCCGCAGGACCACCCGGATCGCGCCCTCGACCGCGGCGACGGCGCCGACGGTGTTCGCCCCGCCGACCGGCCACTCGCTCCAGTTCTCCGCGAAGCCCTCCCGCGTGGCGAAGGAGCCGGGCGGCATGACGTCCTCGTTCGTTGCCGCGTCCCGGATGCGCACATCGGCGAGGCGGATCTCGCCGGGTTCCTGCGCGAACCGGAAGTGCAGCGTGCCGGTCCCGTCGACGGCGCCTGGAAGGAACTCGAACGCATGCGCCGTCCATTCGCTCTTCGCCGCGATCCTTCCGCTGTTCATCGATCCGAAGAAGAACCGCGGCGGGACCGGCTTGCCATCGACGTGGATCTGCGGTCCGCCGCGCGTCTCCTTGACGCGGACCTCGACGGGCGCCGCCGGCGCGGCGGCCGCGGCCTTCTCACCTCCCGGCAGGCAGAGAGCGACGAGGATCGCGAGGCTCATGGGGCTCCTGTGCTCGCGCACGCGACACGGTCGAAACGAACACGCGACGATAGCCTCCCGCTCTCGCGGAATCAAGCGCGCGCTCGGCGCGCATGCCGAACAGGGCGTTGCGCGCCGCGGCGGTGTCGGGACCGATGTCGAACCACAGCGCAGGATAGAGGGTGACGGGACTGCCAGCGCAGCGGCGGATCCGCAAAGTCCCGGCGGAGTTCCGCGTCGTCCGCGGCAGCCGCCGGCAGGCCTGCGGCGGAAAGCAGCGGCAACGCGAGGACGAGTAGCCTCCGGAAGTGTCGTTGGCTCATTCAAGCGCTCCAGGGAACTGGGTCAGAAGCTGCACCGGCCCGAGCAGGCCGGAAGGGAGCAACGGCGACCGTGCATCGTATGGATCAGACGTGCTGAAGGTGTAGCGACCGGTTACGATTCTCTGCCCACCGAGGAAGCCGGGCGGGCATTCCACCTCGCGCGCATTCGCATCGGCGGGTTGCTTGTCGCCGATCATGCGGTTCGCCCAGCGGTTGACGACTTCGATTTCGAGCTGGTTGCCGCCGACCTTCATGGCGCCGGTGACCTCGACTCGCCACGGCGCGCACCACACCACGCCGAGGTCCTCGCCGTTCAGTTTCACCCGCGCCATGTCATGAACCACACCCAGGTTGAGATACGTAGTGCCCCCCGGAACCTGAGCCAGGGTGAACGTTTTCCGATAGGTGGCGATGCCGGAATAGTGCTTGATCCCCGGTTCCGGCCGGATCGTCCAATCCTGCAGGGTGTCAAAGGCGGCCGTCTCCGGTCCGCCCCACTTCGGATCGAACGCAACCTCCCAGGCGCCGGTAAGTTCCTGGACAATCTTCAGCTCCGGGAAGTTCTTCTCCGTTTTCGCGAGGGGCTTTTCATCCTTCCCGCCGAACAGGACGAAGAAACTCTGAAACGCATCGAACTCCATGGGAATGACCGTCAGGCCATCGACACGCTCGAACCGCGGCAGCGGCCGCTGTTCGCCGGTCACGGGGTCCCAGAGTTGCGCTCTGCCCCGGCCGACCCGGAAGCGGCAGTCCGCCTTGATCGGAGCGCCGGTCCGGTTCGAAACGAAGTAGATGTCCCGATCGCTGGTGCGCCGGTGACCGTAGCGGACGGGGCCGGTTGCGGTGAAATCCTCCTGCACGCCCATGCCCTTCAACAGCGAGGCAGTCAGATCATACGATGGATAGAGCGGCGGAAGGGGTTGACTCTCCCCGCCGCGGTTCCATGGCGCCATGCCATACGCGCCAAGAACCAACGCGTCCTTCCAATCGCTCGGTTTGGTGGCCGCCTGCTCCCAACCATGCCGGGCAGTCAGGCCGGCAGACCACGTACCGTCCGTCTTCACAACCTCGCGGGATCCGTCCTTGTAGGCCAGGTCGAATGCACCGATCCAGCCTGCGGGATTGGGTTCTCCGCTGGTATTTGCCACGGCCACGGCAATGACATTGTCACCGGGCCGCAGGAACGCTGCGATCGGCGTCGTGACGGTAACATGGAAGTTGTCGCCTTCGCTGACCTTCTTCCCGTTGATCCAGAGGGTGAATTCATTGTCCGCACACACCCCGGCGGCGGCTGACTCCAGGACCTTCTTCTCGTCAACGTGGACGATCCGCTGGAAGTATCTCGTGCCCACCGGCGCGCTCCTGGCGGGATTCCCTTCCGGATACCAGATCCACGCACTCTCTGAGATCGGACTGAGTTGACGAGTCGGGACCCGCGGCGACAGTTCGCCGCCCCAGTGGATACCACCGCGGCCGTAGGTGCGCTTGGTCGCCGTCTGCGGTGCGTCCAGGCTTCCCCAGAGATCCTTCGCGAGCGTCCGGACCTCTTCGTCGCAGGCGGGATAGCCCGAGAGGCTCGGAGATTTGAGCGGCGGCGCGCCGACCACCGCGGCCCCGGCCTTCACCAGGTCGCGGATCTTCGCAAGCAGGCCCGGGGTCATCGTTTCCACCTGCGGCAGGACGAGCAGGCGGTATGAGCTCCCTCCCGGAAACGCAATCAGTCCGTCCTCCACTCCGGCCCTGGCCACGAGGATCTTCGGCGAACAGCCGTCGAAGCCATAGCCCTTCTTGTCCGCCAGCGGGCCGCTCCCCTCCAATGCGCCGGGCGGGGGCTGGAAGCTATGGGGCGTTCCCTCGGGTGTGAGATACAGCACATCGGAGACCGCGACGCCCTGGCGGAGAAGCTCGGAACAGCGGGTGATGTAGCGGTGGTAGGCCGACACCATCGGCCACCAGGTCTGGTTCCGGTGCCAGTGCACGCCATACGGGCCCATGGTCATGCCGGGCTTGTAGGCGTCGCCCAGCGCCTGATGCGCCCAGGTGTGGAACACGAAACGGTTGATGCCCGCGCAAAACGCCCAGTCGCCCTGATTCTTCAGCGACCACGGATACGCATCCAACCCTCCACCCGTGAATGACTCGGCGGAAACGATCGACCGCCCCATGGTGTGGGCGATGGAACTCGCCTCGAAACAAGCGTAGCTCGTGTCAAACCCGCCCAGATCCCAGAATTCCCCCATCGGCACATCCGCCACCGCGCCCAGGTCGAGGTCGCCGGCGGGATTCATGTCGTAGGGTTCGATGGAAAGCGAGAGCCCCCGTTGATGGGCGTACTTCTTCACGACACCGGCGTGTTTCTCCAGCACCAGTTCCTGGCCGGTCAGGCGCAGGTCCCAGAGGAATCGTTCCGACTTCTCAAGGCTTTCGACCGCGCGTCCGGTGTACGCCGGAAGCCATGGCCGGGCATCATAGCCACGCCGCTTCTTGAACTCATCCAGAAACGACGGCGTCCAGTTCTGCGCGCCGGATTCCCAACTGTCCATGTGCAGGGTGGTCAAGCCGTGCTCTTTGGCGCGCGGGCTGATCTTCTCCAGCAGGACGCCGACGAACCGGTTGAGATGCTCCTCCGTTGCCTGCGCGTCGAACTTGTCGCATTCCAGTCCCGTCGCCGCCTCCGGCGCAGGCCGGGTGTTCGCGCCCGTGACCCGCCGCCCCATGCGGACTATCGTCCAATCCCCGGCCGGGACCTTCCAGTCGAGGGTCCCGTCGGGCTTGAGTTGCTTCGTGAGATCCACGATCTCGTTCGGTGGGATGACGCCCGCCGGCCCCGGCTCGGTGTAGCGAGCCGCAGTGGGAAGATAGGGCTTCACGCCGGGCATGCTGGAAATCGGCCCCTTTTCGTAAAGCGCCTTCTCGTTGATATCGTCGATGATCGGCGTGCGGGAGGGGAACGCGAAGACCGCCACATCCTCGTAGAACTGGTGAGCCATTCCGTGCCACGGGGTCGAGCGCTGAGCCGGCAGGGACAAGGTCGCCGAATAATTCTGCGGCCCTTTCAGTTCGACCGAACTGAAGACGAGGTGCTGCATGGATTGCTCCGGCTTGACCCAGGGACCGCCGCTGCCGCACCAGCCCGGCCCGATCCCGAGGGTGATGTCGATGCCCAGGCGCTCCGCATCGCGAACGGCTTGCACAAACGCATCCTGCCACGGCCCGGTCATCCACCTGACCGGTCCCTTGGGGATGCCGACGTCCACCTCCAGGAAGACCAGGTTGCCGAGGCCTGCCGCCTTCATGGATTCGAGGTCGGCCGTCATCTCCCTGCCGTTGAGATTGCCGTCCATGAAGTACCAGTAGACCCCGGGGCGCGCAGCGTCCGGAGGGTTCACGAAGTTCTTTTCCAGGTCTCCGGCCACCGGCTTGGCAGCGGCTTGTTGGGCGGGCATCTGCTGCAGGAACATGCAATTGGCCGCCACGATGGCAGCCGCCAGAATACGAGATTGTCTGTGGGCGCTTCTCATGTTCATCCTCGATTGTCGCGGCATTGCGGAGTATCGATGGCATAGGCCGGCATCTGCCGGTTCCATCGATCCTGGAAATCCCAGTAGTTCTGGAAGATGTCGCGGATGACGTGCGTCCGCCCGGGTAGGATGCTCAGCAGATCCACGACGAACATCGTGTCCCAGATCCATTGGCCCAGGTAGTATGGCCCGCCCGGCTGGACCCACGTGTGCTGCAGGGGCTCCGCCGGCGGACGGAGCTTTTCCAGAATGCATTTCTCAAACACGCGCTGCGTCAGCGCCACGACCTCTTCGCTGCTCGCCTCGAAGAGCGCGCGAATGTCGACCTCCGTGCTCTTGCCCGCGACGCCGTCGGGCGGGGCGCTCTCCTCCGCAGCGGCGCGTGCCTTTTGAAGCCAAGGCGCGACCGCGATTCCGCTGCCGGCAATCTCCAGAAACTGACGCCGTCTCATCGGGCTCCTCCCGGCAGCAGCTTCTTGAGGAGTCCTGCGTCCAGCTCGAACGTCGGCGCGAAGGCCGGGGAATCAACGTACCGCACGAGGCTGTGCATCAACTGCCGCGCCTCGGGATGGTCCTGCAGCGCCGGCAGGTCGCTCGCGCAGACGAGCAGCGCACCCGGGCCGACTCTGGTCTCGAAGAGCAGGCCGAGCTTGTGGTTGCGCGCGAAGTTGTCGATGACGTGGATGATCGGGCGATAGACGGCCGGAGTCTCGTCCAGGATGATCGGGCGCGCGTTCTTGACGAGCCGCCACCATTGCCAGTTGCTGTGAAACTCGGTCGGGAACTGCGCGAGCGCAGGGTGCGCCGGATCGCAGAGAAAGCCTTGCGTGCCCGGCGCCGGTTCGAGCCCGCGATCGATGGCGCCTTTCGCGAACATGGGCCAGCACCAGAAGTCGGTCTGAAACGCGCCTTTCACGCAGTGCGTGAGCTCGTCATGCCGGGGGAAGAGCAACACCTTCCCCCCGCCGCCCAGATGCTCCCGCGCCGCCGCGTTCAGACGGTCGGCGACGATGATGCCGGCGGGCGCGGCCGTGTCGACTTTCGGCGGATAGACCCAAACATCGTAGCAGTTCCGATACGACGTCCCGTCGATTGCCATCGTGACCAGCAATTGCGCGGGCGCTGTGACCCGATCAAGCGGCACGCGAATCCGGCCGGCGGAAGACACCTCGCCCTGCGCGATCGTCAGCGGCCCCAGCGCGCCGGACGCAACGGCCGGACCTGCGCGCTCGCCGGCGGTCCACATCACGCGGGCGTCGCGGAAATCGGCCGCGCCGTAGTGCGCGATCTTGATCTCGCCCGCGAGCGTTTCCTCGGTGGTCCACGTGTATTTCTCGAAGAGCAACAGCGGCACGGTTTCGGCGCAGAATTGCCGCCATTTCTCGGGCGCGCTGATCCCCTTGGACTCCATGAACACGTTCAGCATGCCCACGAGCGCCGTGCCTTGCCCGGGGAAGTCCTGCAGGTCGAGGAGCTGGAAGCCGCCGAATCCCGGCGTGCGCAACGCCGTTTCAATCTCCTCCCGATAGCAGATCGCCGACAAGGCGCCCGAGGCGCGAACGAACGCATCGGCCGAATCCAGCATGTGCGCGGCCTGGAGCCGGTCGCGGAAGATTTCCAGGTTGCGCGCTTTGAGCACGCCGGTGTACTCGGGAAGCTCGCGGAAATCGGGAGCGACTTCGTACTGCCCGACTTCATGGCCGATGACCGGCGCGGGGACGCCGTCAATCGAGGCGCGATAGTCGGTCAGCGTCGACGGGACGCGGGACTCGATGTGGCCGCCCTCGGGAAAATCCGCCGAGAAGAACGAACCGCGCACGGGAAGCGTTTTGCCGGTCTTGCCGGTCACCCAGAAGTCGTCGCCCTCGGCGAAGCTGGGATTCCAGTGCAGGTTGTTTGACCCTTGGGCGTAGAGGCGCCGCGGGTCGCGCTCCCGGAAGCGCGCCGCCAACTCGAACATCGCCTCGTTGCGACCAAGCTCGTTGCCCAGGGTGAACATCACGAACGACGGGTGGTTGCCGAAGTGCCGGAAGATGAGCTCGCCCTCGCGCCGGGCATAGTCATAGAGCGAGGCGTTGGCGCCGGCGGGCGCCAGGTCGAGGTAGTCGATGTTCCAGCGCGCCGCCGTTCCGTCTTCCGGCGCCTTGAAGCTGCTGCGCTTGTTCGGAAGCTCGACCTGGAAATACACTCCCAGTTCGTCGGCCGCCTCGAATGCCGCCTCCGGCGGGCACCACGAGTGGAAGCGGACGTGGTTGAGGCCCCATGCCTTCACGATGCCGAGCACCCGTCGCCAGCCGTCCTTGTCCATCGGCGGATGACCGGTCAGCGGGTAATTGGCGCTGTCGGTCCGGCCGCGCAGGAAAACCGGCCGCCCGTTGATCGCGAGACGCTCGCCGATCTTCTTGAAATCGCGCAGGCCGAAGTTGACCGTCTGACGGTCTGCGCAGGTCCGACCTCCGGCGGTGGCGGATAGTCTCACGTCGAGACGCACCATGGCCGGCTGGAACTCGTCCCACCGCGGCATCCCTTCGCTCGGTTGATAGACGCACTCGACGATGCGCCGTCGTTCCCGGGCCTGAAAGACGACCGACTGCGGCGGGAACGCTGCCGGCGCAGCGATGTTGTAGCTCTCGCCGCCGACGGTAAGCCGACCATCCGCCGGCCTGCCCGTGATGTTGCCCACCACCGCCCGGACGCGAACCCGGACGCCGGCCGCGTCCGGATAGACCTGCACGTCCTCGAGCCAGACCGGATCGGTGGCGCGCAGTTCCAGGCGGCCGACGATGCCGTTCCAATTGGACTGCGTGCGCTCGTCGACCGCGTGGGAGGGACCGCCGGGCGGCAGCTTCGCGTTATCGACAAGCACGGTGATCGTGCGAAGGCCGGGCGGCATGGCGCACGTCAGGTCGAAGACCTGCGGGGCGCTGAGCGTGTCTTCGGCGCCGCAGTCCTCGTCATCGACCCATACGCGCGTGTTCTTGCTCCGCTCAAGCAGCAGGGTGATCCGTTTCCCTTGCCAGGCGTCGGGGATCGCCACGTCGCGCTGATACCACGCGGGGCCTTTCCAATACCAGACGCGGGAAAGCCGATCGACGGCCCGTTCGTCCTTGAAGACGCCTTGCCGGTTGGTGTCCGTCGTGCCGGGCAACGTCACCGAGCCATCGAGCTCCTGGGTGAACCACTTCTCTTCGACGCCGATGCTCTTCGGGTCGAGGCGGAACCGCCAGGATCCGGCCAGAGAGATCGGACTCTGCGGATCATCAGCGGCCGCGCCGGCAGCATCCGCCACCCCAGCCGCCGCGATGCAAAGCAGGGCGAAGGCAACCAACATGCGAGATTCCACTATTCCGAAAGGTCCACTCCTCTCGTGTAACCGTTCACGGTTCTCTCGCCGTGCTCGGATGCACAGAAAGGTGTCATCTGACGGAAAAGAAACCACAGAGGCGCAGAGAGCACAGAGAAGAAAACGGAGAAAGACCGCC
>DHGK01000319.1 GCA_002402755.1 Planctomycetes bacterium UBA4800 | reverse complement strand
GCAATTGTGCAACGGACGTGTTCACTGCGCGTTTCGACGCACGGGTTCACCGAATATGTACCGATTGACTCCCCTTTCGCACCCCGGACGCAAGCCGATTGACTCCCCTTTCCCATCCCGGACGCGAGCCGATTGACTTCCCTTTCCCATCGTATAGTATAGGCCTTTTCACGACGCGGCGTCGCCGCGCCGAGGAGACCTTCATGGAAGACATTGCGGTACTCAAGCAATCGCTCCCGTACCTTCGCGCGTACCGCGGCAAGACGTTCGTCGTCAAGTTCGGCGGCGAGGTCGTCGGCGAGGACGGCAACTTCGACAACCTCGCCGCGGACCTGAGCCTGCTCCACGAGCTCGGCGTGCGCATCGTCATCATTCACGGCGGCGGGCCGCAGCTCTCCGACATGGCGACCAGGCTCGGCATCGAGCCCGTCAAGATCGCCGGCCGGCGCATCACCGACGACGAGACCCTCAAGATCGCCAAGATGGTCTTCTCCTCGATCTCGATCGACATCATGAGCCTGCTCAGGAAGCACAAGACGCCGGCCGTGGGCCTCTCGGGCATCGACGGCGATCTAATCCTGGCCCGCAAGCGCCCCGTCAAGCGCGTCAAGGACCCCGAGACCGGCACGGAGCAGGATGTCGACTTCCAGAACGTCGGCGATGTCGTCGATGTGGACGCGCGGCTCCTCCAGGTGCTGCTCGAGAACCGGTTCGTGCCGGTCGTCGCCTGCCTGGCGGCGGACGAGAGCGGCCGCGTCCTCAACGTCAACGCCGACACCATCGCGAGCGAGATCGCGATGAAGCTCCGGGCCGAGAAGCTCTTCAACCTCTCGGACGTCAACGGCGTCCTCAGGGACCGCCGCGACCCCGACAGCCGGATCTCGTACCTCACGGTCAGCGCCGCGGTCGGGCTCATCGAGCAGGGCACGGTGCAGGGCGGGATGATCCCCAAGATCGAGACCGCGTTGAAGGCCATCCAGGGCGGCGTCGGCCGCGCGCACATCCTGAACGGCTTCGTCAAGGACGCGCTCCTGCGCGAGGTCTTCACGCGCAGCGGCTTCGGCACCATGATCATCCGTGATGAGGAAGAGCGCATCTACCTCGGAGAAGGCTAAATGAGCGCAACTCCCCTCTGGAAAGGACGCCTCGGCGGCGCCCTGGACGCCGACTTCGCCGCGATCAACGCGTCGATCGACGTCGACCGGCGCCTCTGGCCTCAGGACGTGCAGACCAACCGCGCGTACCTGAAGGCCCTCGTGCGCGCCGGCCTCGTGACGGCCGAGGAAGGCCGCGCCATCGAGCGCGCGCTCGATGCCGTCGCGCGCGACCTGGCGGCCGGCGCGGTCGCCTTCACGCCCGAGCTCGAGGACATTCACATGCACATCGAGTCCGAGCTCGCGGCGCGCGCCGGGGAATGCGCCGGCAAGATCCACACCGGCCGGAGCCGCAACGATCAGGTGGCGACCGACGTCAGGCTCTTCGTCAAGGAGCAGGCCGGGCGGGCGGTCAAGGAGCTCATCGCGCTCGCCCGGACGCTCCTGGGGCGGGCCGACGAGACGCGCGATGTCCTCATGCCCGCGTACACCCATCTCCAGCGCGCGCAGCCCGTGCTGCTCGCCCACTGGTTCCTCGCGTACGCCGAGATGTGCCTGCGCGACATCGCCAGGTTCGCGTTCGCGCGCGGGCAGGCCGACGCCCTGCCGCTCGGGCTCGGCGCCTGCACGGGCGCGCCGTTCGCCATCGACCGCGAGCTCCTGGCCCGCGAGCTCGGCTTCGCGGGCCTGTGCCGGAACTCCCTGGACGGCGTCGCCGACCGGGACTTCGTCGTCGACTACCTCTCGGCGGCCGCGTGCCTCTTCGTCCACATCTCGCGGCTGGCCGAGGATCTCATCCTCTGGTCGAGCGCCGAGTTCGCCTTCGTCGAGCTCGCCGAGCCGCTCTCGACGGGAAGCTCGATGATGCCGCAGAAGCGCAACCCGGACAGCCTGGAGCTCGCCCGCGGCAAGGCGGGGCGCGTCTTCGGCAACCTCCTGGCGATGCTCACGGTGCTCAAGGGCCTGCCGCTCGCCTACAACCGCGACCTCCAGGAGGACAAGGCGCCGCTCTTCGACTCGGCCGACGCGGTGCTCGGCGTCCTGCCCGTCGTCCGCAAGGTCATCGCGACGCTGGCGATCCTCAAGGAGCGCTGCGCCGAGGCGCTGCAAGGGGGCTGGATCGAGGCCACGGCCGTCGCCGACTACCTGACGCGCAAGGGAGTTCCCTTCCGGGACGCGTACAAGATCGCCGGCACGATCGTGCGCGACCTCGCGGCCGCGGGCCGGACCTTCGCGGACCTGAGCGCGAAGGAGTGGCGCGCGTACGCGCCGGAGCTCGACGCCGGCATCGCCCGCGCGATCACCATGGACGCCATCGTCGCCGCGCGCGACGGCATCGGCGGCACCGCGCCGTCCGCCGTCGCGCGCGAGATCGAACGTCTCGGCGCGGCGCTGGCCGCGCTCGAGGCCGAGGAGGACAAGTGACGGACACCCGGAAGAAGGTCGTGGTCGCCTACTCGGGCGGCCTGGACACATCGTACTGCCTCTCGTACCTCCGCAAGGAGCGCGGCTTCGACGTGATCAGCGTCACGGTGGACACGGGCGGGTTCGCGCCCGCCGAGCTCGCCGCGCTCGAGGCGCGCGCGCGCGCGCTGAAGGTGCTCGAGCACATCACCGTCCCCGCGCGCGACAAGGTCTACGCGAAGTACGTGGCGACCATCATCCGCGGCAACGTGCTCCGCGGCGCCGTCTACCCCTTGTGCGTGGCCGCCGAGCGCGTCGCGCAGGCCGAGGAGGTCGCCGCCATCGCCGCCGCGCGCAAGGCCGATGCCATCGCGCACGGCTCGACGGGCGCCGGCAACGACCAGATCAGGTTCGACACCGCGTTCGAGGTGCTCCTGCCCGGCATTCCCACGCTGGCGCCCATCCGCGAGCTCGGCTTGAGCCGCAAGGAAGAGTACGAGTACCTCAAGAAGGAGGGCGTCGAGATCGACCCCACGGTCGAGGACTACTCGATCAACACGGGCCTGTGGGGCGCGACGATCGGCGGCAAGGAGACCCACGACCCCTGGCGCGAGATCCCCGAAGAGGTCTGGCCGTCGAAGGCATCGCCCGAGACGCCGCCGCGCGACATCGCGATCGCGTTCGAGCAAGGGCTGCCCGCGGCGCTGGACGGCGCGCGCATGCCCGGCACCGACATCGTCGCCGCGCTGGGGCGGCTCGATGCCGAGTACGGCTTCGGCCGGGGCATTCACCTCGGCGACACCGTGATCGGCATCAAGGGCCGCGTGGCGTTCCAGGCGGGCGCGGCGCTGCTCCTCATCGCCGCCCACCGGGAGCTGGAGAAGCTCGTCCTCACCGCCTGGCAGCGCTTCTGGAAGGACCACGTGTCCGACTTCTGGGGCAAGCTCCTCCACGAGGCCCAGGCCTTCGACCCCGTGATGCGCGACATCAAGGCCCTGATCGACAGCTCGCAGGAGCGCGTCACCGGCGACGTGCGCGTCAGGCTCGCGCCCGGGCGCTTCCACGTCACGGGCGTCCGGAGCCCGCACAGCATGATGCGCACGGACGCCGGCATGTACGGCGAGAAGGCGCGGCTCTGGGACGGCCGCGACGCCGAGGGCTTCGGCCGCATCCTCGGCATTCCGGGGCTGCTTGCCCATCGCGCGGGTGCTCCGTGAAGATCCAGGTCCACAAGATCGCCTCGGTCGTCCACCGCCTGGGCCTGGGCCGCGAGGTCGAGCTCATCGCCGAGGCGCGCAGGGCCCGCGAGGGCGATGTCGTCGCGGTCGTCGCCAAGGCGGAGAAGCGGACCTACGGCGAGCTGGAGCTCGCCGAGGGCCGCATGGCGAAGGTCTTCAGGGGCGATGTGATCGTCGGGGCCCTCGGCGCGCGCCGCGCGCTCAAGGGCTTCGTCGGCGCCTGCCCCGCGCGGGTCAAGCCCGGCGCGGAGCTCGCGCTCCTCAATCTCGGCGGCGTGATCGGCGTGCCGCGGGGCTCGGGCCACCACGACCTCGGCGCCCCGTGCCCGGTCGAGTTCCTCGGGTTCGTCGCCGTCGACGGGCGCGTGGCGCGGGTGCCCTCGGTCGCGGTGCCGCGCGGCGCGCGCGCCGCCATGCCGCCGCTCGTCGTCGTCTCCGGCACGTGCATGTCGTCGGGCAAGACGCGCGCCGCGTGCGAGATCATCCACGAGCTCGCGGGCCGCGGCATCGCCATCCACGGCGCCAAGCTCACGGGCGTCGCCTGCCGCCGCGACCTCCTCGTCATGGAGGACCACGGCGCGCGGCGCACGGCGTCGTTCATGGACTTCGGCCTGGTATCGACGGTGCGGTCGCGCGCCATCGCCCGCGTCGGCCGCGATGTGCTCGCGTACCTGGCCGCCGATCGCCCGGACATGATCGTCATCGAGCTCGGCGACGGCGTCATGGGCGACTACGGCGTCATGGAGATCCTGCGCGACCTGCGCGGCGGGATCGGCGCGCACGTGTTCTGCGCGACCGACCCCGTGGGCGCGTGGGGCGGCAGGGAGTTCCTCGCGCGCGAGGGCATCCCGCCGGACGTGATCACGGGGCCGTGCACCGACACGATCGCCGGCGTCGACTTCGTGCGGAAGAACCTCGGGCTGCCCGCCGTGAACGCGTGCTCGCACGCGCGCGAGCTCGGCCGGCTGGTGCTGAAACTGATGGAGCGTCAACGGTGATTCGAGTCGGCGTTTTCGGCGGTTCGGGGTACGCCGGGGGCGAGCTCCTCCGGTACCTGCTCGGGCATCCCGACGTGGATCTCAGGTTCGTGACCTCGCGCAGCAGCGCGGGCACACCGATCGCGGCGCAGCTTCCCAACCTCGCGGGCTTCACGTCGCTCGCGTTCACCGATCCCCTGCAGGCGGACGTCCGGGTGGTCGATGCCGCGTTCATGGCGCTTGAGCACAACGCGTCGCAGGACGTCGTCCCGGCGCTGCTTGCGGCCAACCCCGCGCTCAAGATCGTCGATCTTGCGGGCGATTTCAGGACGCCCGACCCGGCGGGCTACGAGCGCTGCTACGGCCGGGTTCACTCGGCGGCCGGGCTCCTGCCGCGCTTCGTCTACGGCTTCACCGAGGCCGCGCGCGATCGGGTCCGCGGCGCGCAGCTCGTCGCGAACCCCGGGTGCTTCGCGACATCGCTCCTCCTCGGCCTCTGGCCGCTCAAGGAGGCCGGCCTCCTCGCGGGGACGGTCGCGGCAACGGGCATCACCGGATCGACGGGGGCGGGCGTCAAGCTCACCGAGACGACGCACCACCCCCACCGCGCGACCAACGTGCGCGCCTACAAGGCGCTCGCCCACCAGCACATGCTCGAGGTCCACCATTTCCTGGGCACGACGGACTCGCAGCTCCTCTTCGTGCCCCAGTCGGGGCCCTTCGCGCGCGGGATCTTCACGACGTTCGTCTTCCCGGGGCTCGATGCCGCCGCGCTCGGCCGCGCGTACGCGGAGGCGTACCGCGACGCCCCCTTCGTCAAGGTCGTCAAGGGCTCGCCCGAGCTCAGGCTCGTCCAGGACACCCCGTTCGGCATCGTCGGCTGGGACGGCCGGGCCGATGCGGCCTGCGGCTTCGCCGCGATCGACAACCTCGCCAAGGGCGCGGCCACGCAGGCGATCCAGAACTTCAACCTGATGTGCGGACTCGCCGAGCAGGCCGGCCTCCGGCATGCCGGCGGCTTCGTGTAGAAAGCGCGGTCATGCAATGAGCGACAGCTTCACCCGCTGGCGGCAGGAGGAGGAGCAGCGCCTCCTCGCCACCTACTCCAAGTTCCCCTTCGCGCTCGCGCGCGGCGAGGGGATGCGCGTCTTCGACGTGGACGGCAAGGCGTACCTCGATTTCTACGGCGGCCACGCCGTGGCGATCATCGGCCACTGCCACCCGCACCTGGTCGCGAGCCTCACCCGGCAGATCGGCGAGCTCATCTTCTACTCCAACCTCTGCTACCTGCCCGTCCGGGCCCAGGCCGCGGAGAAGCTGCTCCGGCTCCTCTACCCCGAGATGGCGCGCGTCTTCTTCGTCAACTCGGGCGCCGAGGCCAACGAGGCGGCGCTCAAGATCGCGCGGCGCCACACGGGCAGGGAGCGCGTCGTCGCGATGCAGGGCTCCTTCCACGGCCGGACGATCGCGACCCTCAGCGTGACCGGCATGGACAAGTACCGCAACGCCTTCGTGCCGACCATCGCGGGCGCGACGGACTTCGTGCCCTTCGGCGACATGGCGGCCATCGAGGCTCTCGACCCCGCGGGCATCGCCGCGGTCATTCTCGAGCCCGTCCAGAGCATGGCGGGCGCCGTCACGGCGGGCGGCGAGTACTTCCGCGCGCTCAGGGACTACACGCGCCGGCACGGCATCGCTCTCATCTTCGACGAGATCCAGACGGGGCTCGGCCGCACGGGCCTGCCGTTCGCCGGCATGCACTGGGGCGTCGCCCCGGACATCGTCACCATGGCCAAGGGCATCGGCGGCGGCATTCCGGTCGCGGCCTGCGCCCTGACCGAGCAGTTCACGGCCGGGATCAAGATCGGCGACCACGGGACGACCTTCGGCGGCGGGCCCGTCGCGTGCATGGCGGTCAAGGCGACGCTCGAGGTCATCGAGCAGGAACGCCTGGTCGAGCACGCGCGCGCCATGGGAGAGCTCCTCGCCGCGCGCCTCGCGGAAGTCCCGGGGGTCGCGGACATCCGCGGCATGGGGCTTCTCGTCGGCTTCGCGCTGCCGCGCCCGGCGCGCGACATCCAGAGCGCCATGGTCGCCAAGGGCGTCCTCGTCGGCGTGTCGGTCGACCCGCGCATCGTGCGCCTGCTCCCGCCGCTCACGGTCGGCGAGGACGACGTCGATGTCCTCGTCCGCGCCCTGAAGGAGGTCGCGCAGTGAGACACTACTACCGGCTCACCGACCTTGCGATCGAGCAGATTCTCGATCTCCTGGACCGCGCCGAGCACCACCGGCACAACCCGCGCTCGGAGACGCTCGCGCGCAAGGAGTTCGTCCTGATCTTCCTCAACCCGTCGCTGCGCACGCGCGCGAGCTTCGAGGTGGCGATCAGGCACATGGGCGGCGGCGTGACGACGCTGGGCGCGGATGCGATCTGGCCGCTGGAGGCCCAACCCGGCACGGTCATGGACCAGCAGCAGACCGAGCACGTGTTCGAGGCGGCGCTGGTCCTGTCGCGCTACTACGACGGCATCGGCGTGCGCAGCCTCGCCCGCGGGCAGAGCCGCGAGGAGGACCTCCAGGACCAGGTGCTCGCGTCGTTCATGGAGCGCGCGCAGGTGCCGGTCTTCAACATGGAATCGGCCATGTACCACCCGTGCCAGGCGCTCGGCGATCTGCTCACCGTGCGCGATCTCCTGGGCGGGTTCAAGGGCCGCCGGCTCACGATCACGTGGGCCTACCACCCCAGGGCCCTCCCCATGTCGGTGCCGAACTCGATCCTGCTCGCCGCCTGCAAGACGGGCATGGATGTGACCCTGGCGCATCCCCCCGAGTTCGCCCTCACCACCGGGATGATGGAGCTCGCGCACGCCGAGGTCGAGCGCTCGGGCGGCGCGCTGCGCGTGTGCCACGACCGTTGCGAGGCGCTCAAGGACACGGAGATCGTCTACGCCAAGGCGTGGGGCGGCCTCGGCCGCTACGACGACCCCGCCCGCGAGGCAGAGGAGCGCGATCGCTATCGCTCCTGGATCGTCGACAAGGACGCCATGAGCCGCACCCGCCGCGCGTTCTTCATGCACTGCCTGCCCGTGCGGCGCAACGTCGTCGTCACGGACGAGGTGCTGGAGTCGGCCGCGTCCAAGGTCATCCACCAGGCGGAGAACCGCCTGCACGTTCAGAAGGCGATCCTGGAATGGCTCTATGCGTGGAACGAGCGCTGAGAGCGCGCGGCCGGCCGCCGAAACGGCGCCCGGGGCCTTGAAACTTGTCGCCCACGGTCCGATATACGTTATATGCTTCCACGAGCAAGTCGAAACCTCTTTCCAAAGGAGACAGCAATGCGGAATCTGTTGAGTGCGATGCTCGCCCTGGCCCTCTACGCCCAGGCGCAGGCCCCCGCTGACGGCGGCCAGGCGGGCTGGGACAAGGTGACCGGCCCGCAAGGCGCGTGGGTATACATCGTCGTCGGCGCCTACGACACGGTCGGCCCGCGCCTGGAGAGTGCGGCGGCCAAGCTGGGCCCGGAGGCGAGCGCGGCCGTCAAGGGGATCCCGGCGCATATCCGGGAGGGCGTCGGCGACAACCAGGGCATCGACCGCGACGCGGTCGATCTGAGCCGTCCCTTCGCGATCGCGGTCTACAATCCGCTCGCCGGCCAGCCCCCCGCGGCCATCGTGCCCGTCAAGGGCGACCTGGCCGGCGACAAGCGGGTGATCAACGGCTACATCGTCGCCTGCGACAACGAGATGCTCGCCGCGCGCCTGACGTCGTCGCTCGAGTCGGCCGGGGCAGGCGCCATCGCCGGCCCGGCCGGGGCGGTCAGGATCTACGTCGACGTGGGCACGATCTTCCAGCTCTTCGGGCCCTTTGTGCAGATGCAGCTTGCGGCGGGCATGGGCGGCGCCGGCGGCCCGTCGGGAGCCGAACGCCAGATGGCGATGGCCGGCGTGGATCTGATCTTCAACCTCATGGGACAGCTCAAGCACGTGCTGGTCGACCTCGATGTCAACGACCGGAGCCTGCTTGTGACCAAGGACGTCGTCGCCAAGGAAGGCACCGATCTTGCGCAGCTCTTCGGCAGCCAGGGCGGCGGCACGGCGCTCGCCGGCATGCTGCCCGCCCGCAGCTTCGTCCTGAGCGCCAAGCTGAAGGGCATCGGACCCTTCGCGCTCAAGCTGGCCGACCGCTGGCTCGGCAAGGCGCTCGCGAACCCGGCCGATGCGAAGTACGTCCGCGATGCGTTCGCGAAGTTCGTCAACGGCGCGGGCGATGAATTCGCCATGGGCGGCGACTTCTCGCCGGACGGGTACGCCGGGGATCAGGTCGTGAGCTTCACGGGGACGATGGACGATGCCCGCGAGTATCACCGGGCCTTCACGTCCGACAAGACGCCCGCCGCGATCCGCGCGCTCATGCGCGGCGGCACGTACACGCTCCAGGAGAACATCAGGCAGTCGGGCGGCGTCGCGGTCGACAAGTTCACGAGCACGGTCGACACCTCCGCGCTGGGCGCCGAGGCCGGCGCCCAGTTGCAGAAGCTCTTCGGCGGCGACGGCATGCAGGGCGAGTTCGCGCTCGCCAACGGGAAGCTCATCGTCTGCACCGGCGGCAAGGACTGCTCCCAGAGGCTCGACGCACTCGTTGCCGCGAGCAAGAATTCGGCGGGCGCGCCGGGCGCCCAGCCGGTCGCCTTCAACTTCGACATCCTCAGGCTCGCGGGGGGCATCGCCCGCGCCATGGGCGCCGGCGCCGAGGCGCCGGCCGCCGCGGCCGCCCCGGTGTCCGGGACGGTGACCTTCTCGGGCGCCGCGGCCAGGAGCGGCGTCGTGATTCCCATCGATGCCATCGCCAAGGTAAAGGAGTTCGCCGAGCAGATCATGGGCGGCGGCATGGGGATGGGCGAGCCCGTCGCGCCGGTCCCCGTACCCGTCGAGGAAGAGGAGGAGTAAGCCCTCTTCCCGCGCACGCACGGAACTCATCCGGCCGGAGGCCCCGACGATGCGGGGCCTCCGGCCGTTTCGTTTGCGCGCCGGCCGCCTGCGGCGGCGGCGCCGGGTTATTGACGGCCGGCGGCCGGCGTGGTAGTCAATGGCAGTGCGCCGGTGTACAATGCCGGCGAATGCGGGTACGTGCGCGCGGGCCATCGCCCGGGGAGGACGCAGTGAAGTGCGGCCGCTGCCACAAGGATGTGCCGGTACTGACGCCATCGCCCGAGGGGGATCTGGACCTCTGCAGCGACTGCTACGCGGCGGTCTACCGGCAGCTTCATGCCGCGCGGGGCTTCCCCAAGGGGCCCCTCGTCGCCGCGCTCGTCGCGGCGGTCGTCGTCGTGGCGGTGGTGTGCATCGTCATGTCGAGAGGCACACCCGAGGATACCGCGACCACGCCGGCCCCGAAGACGGACTCGTCCGCCCTCGTCGGCCCGAACAAGCCCGACCCGCGCAAGGCGCCGAAGAAGCCGGCGGCCGCCCCCGCCGCGAAGGAGCCCGCGAAGCCCGCGCCGGCGGCGGAACCGGTGAAGCCCGACGACGCGGAGATGCCTGCCGAGGAAGGCGCCGAGCCGGCCGAGGAGGATGCCGAGCCGGCCGAGCCCAAGGCCGAGGAGGCCGCCGAGCCCAAGGCCGAGGCGCCGCCGAAGGCAGCCGCGACCCCGCCCGCGGTCACGCGCATCGAGACCGCGTCCTTCGTGCTCACGGCGGGCGGGGCGCGCCAGACATCGCAGGCGAGCGTCAGCATTCACGGGGCCGACGGCCAGACGGCGACGCAGCAGCTCCACGTGCCCGAGACGGAGACGCTCTACGAGGTG
The DNA here is from genome assembly GCA_002402755.1 of Planctomycetes bacterium UBA4800. Lineage (GTDB taxonomy): Bacteria > Planctomycetota > UBA8108 > UBA8890 > UBA8898 > UBA8898. The sequence goes on along the minus strand of DHGK01000319.1, from coordinate 1,089 downwards.
TCCCTCACTCTCGCGCCCACGGCCGACGACGATATCGTCGTCGCGGGTCTCGCGCTGCGGGTCGGCGAGACGCCGTTCATCCCGATCCAGGCGCGGCTCTTCGGCGGGCCGTACCTGGCGCCCTCGGAGGCCGTGCTCCTGCTCTCCGAGAGCGCCACGATCATCGTGAGCTTCGGCGCCGAAGAGGACACGATCGCGGTGTCGGACCGCGGCGACGAGCTGGTGGCCCTGCGCAGGAGCAAGCCCGCCTCGATTCCGCTCACCGTGCTGTTCGCGCTGCCAAAGGACAGGGAAGCGGGCGACGCCGCCGCGATCGTCCTGCCCGAGGGCGAGGTCCCGGTCTCGCTCAGGTAGCGCGCAGCCGGTTCTTCACTTCGCCTTCCGCACCACGGATCCGCCCGGCGTGTCCTTGACCGCGTAGCCCAGCGCGAGGATCTCGCCGCGCAGCCGGTCTGAGGCCGCGAAGTCCTTGCGCGCGCGCGCCGCGTCCCGCTCCTTCGCCTTGGCAAGCACGTCCGGCGGGATCGTCTCGGCGAAGGCGCTCGGATCGGCCGCGAGCGCGCGGCGCGGAACGCCGAGAATCCGCCCGAAGAGCCCGTAGTGCGCGAGGATCGCGTCCTTGACGGCGCCGCCGACGGCGGCGCCGCCCGCACGCAGCGTGTTGACCTCGCGCGTGAAGGCGAGGAGCTCGGCCAGGGCCTTCGCGGTGTTGAAATCCTCGCACATCGCCGCTTCGAAGCGCGCGCGCGACGACGCGATCGCGTCGAGCATCGCCTCGCCGCCCGCGGCCGCGGCCGCCGTCGTGCGCACCTGGACGATGGCCGCCGTGATTCGGTCGAGATGGCCCGTCGCAACGGCCAGAGCGTCTTCCGTGTAATCGATGGGGCTCCGGTACGCCGTCCCGAGGCAGAAGAGCCTGAAGGCCTCCGGGTCCCACCGGGCGAGCAGGTCGCGCACGGTCACGAAGTTGCCCAGGCTCTTGGCCATCTTCTGGCCGTTGATCTGGACAAGGCCGCTGTGCACCCAGTACTTGACGAAGGTCTTCCCCGTCGCGCCCTCGCTCTGCGCGATCTCGTTCTCGTGGTGCGG
>DHGK01000217.1 GCA_002402755.1 Planctomycetes bacterium UBA4800 | reverse complement strand
GGCGGACGCGTGCAGTGCAATCTCTGCCGCCACGCGTGCGTCATTGCCGAGGGCGAGGCCGGCAAGTGCGGCGGCCGCCGAAACTCCGGCGGCGTGCTCGTGACCGACTTCTACGGGCGGGTCGTCGCCGAGCACGTCGATCCCATCGAGAAGAAGCCTTTCTTCCACGTGCTGCCCGGATCGCGCAGCTTCTCGATCGCGAGCTGCGGCTGCAACTTCCGCTGCCTCTTCTGCCAGAACGCGGAGATTTCCCAGCGCATGCTCCCCGGGCGCGAGATGCCGCCCGAGAAGGCGGTCGAGGCGGCGCGGAGAACGGGCTGCCGCTCGATCGCGTTCACGTACACCGAGCCGACGCTGTGGCTCGAGTACGCGCTCGAAGCGGCGGCGCTCTCGCACGAGGCCGGGCTTCTCAACCTGTTCGTGACCAACGGCTACCAGTCCGAACAGGCCTGCGACGCGATGGCGGGCCTGATCGATGCCGCGAACGTCGACCTCAAGGCCTTCAGCGACAGGTTCTACCGGCACCTGTGCGGCGCGCGCCTCGACGGCGTGCTCAAGACCATCGCGCGCCTGCACGAACTGAGGATCTTCCTGGAGATCACGACGCTCGTCATCCCCGGCGAGAACGATGATCCGGGAGAGCTGCGCAAGCTGGCCGAGTTCATCGCCGCCCTGAGCCCCGACATCCCCTGGCACGTGTCGCGCTTCCACCCGGCGTTCCGGCTCCTCGACCGTCCGGCGACGCCGGTCGAAACGCTGCGTCGCGCGCGGGCGGCGGGCCTGGAGGCGGGGCTGAGGCACGTGTACGTCGGCAACATACACGGGTGCGGGTACGAGCACACGGAGTGTCCCGACTGCGGCGCGCTCGTCATCGAGCGCGAGGGTTTCGCGGTGACCGCGATGCGTCTGGACGGCGCGCGTTGCGCGGCATGCGGCCGGACGCTCCCGCTTCTTCTCGGCGGCGGCGCGTAGGAACGGCCGGCGGCGGCTATCGCCGCCGCTGCATGGTGAAGCGGATATCGTCCAGGTAGATTTCGTTGGGACCCGGCGAGTAGGCCTCGATGACCATGGTGCAGACCGTGAGATCGAGGGGCTGCAGCTCGCCGCGGAACTGCATGGGCGGCTTGATGAGCTGCTGCCAGCCTTTCTTCAGCGCGATCGGATAGCGCGCGAGCTCCTGCCCCATGCCGTTCAGGAAGATCACGACGATCTGGAACCGGTCGCGCGCGCTCCAGACCCACATGAGGGCCTGGAGGAAATCGTGCGCATCGCCCCATTGCGTGCCGGCGAGGGACAGCGACGCCCCCTCGGGGCTCGGCCCCGGAATCCGCCAGAGGAGGCTGTACGCGCCCTCCTTGACGGGATCGGGCGCGGAGGCGCGGCGGACGGCCGACCCGCGGACCTTGATCTCCGCGGGCCCGAGGCCCTCGGGCGCCGCCCAGCGGTCCTCGAAGTCGTTGATGATGAGGATGTTCGTGGCGATCTCGCAGCGCTTCCTGAACAGCGCCAGTTCCGGGCCGAGGCGCGTCTGGCCGTAGGCCTGCTCGAGCTTCTGCGCCGTCGGCAGGAGCTTCTTCAGGCCCTGGCTCTCGACGGCGCCCTTCGCGCGTTCGAGCAGCGGTGCGCCCTCGCAGGCGCGGACCAGATCCTGGACGCGCGCCAGGTAGGCCCTGGGACTCTTGATGCCCTTCAGCGCCTCCTGTGCGCGCTCGGCGGCTTCCTGCCACTTCGCTTCCAGGTAGAGCTTCTCGGCCTGGCGGTACGCGCGCACGCTCTGCGCCAGCGGGCCGTCCTTGGGCGGAGCGATCAGGGCGACCCGCGTGCCCGCGAGCACGCACAGCGTTCCGCCGGCGGTGACGGCGATCGCTCCCTGGCACGGCGCGCCCTCGGCGAGCGCCTCCAGGCCCTTCGCGAGACGCCTGGGGGTGTTGTCAGGACCGATCGTCCACAGCTCGCCGCGCGCGGGCGTGCTCACGACGATGCCGCCGCCGAGAAGCCCGAGCGTGTCGGCCGCAAGATCGCGCCCGCCGGCGAGCGACTTGCTGGCAAGCCATCCGTCAGCCTTGCCGAGGGAATCGATCCGCCAGATCTGGCCGGCGTCGGTCAGGGCGAGCAGGCTCATCTGCCAGGGAAGCTCGGCGAAGGCGAGCGCCGTTGCCTTGGGGCCGAGCGCGCCCAGGCGCGACTCGATGCCGAGCGGCAGCTCGCGGCCCGCGCCGGCGCCGCTCGCCGGCCCGAAGCGCGCCAGGTGCATCTGGCCGCCTTCCTTGATCGTGCCGTGGGGACGCCGGTGGTAGAGCGGCATGGTCGTGAACGCGATCCTGGTGACCGGCGCGGCCAGGCCCTTGATGAGCGCGGTCGGGGCGCCGTTGGCGGCGAAGAGGAAGCCGTCACCCTGCTCGGTGAGGGCGGCCAGGCCCTCGTACGGCTGCGCCTCGACCCACGCGAGGCTTGTCGCGCGGCCGGGCAGCGTGGCGAAGGTCATGGGAGCGGCGCCCTCCTCGGCAAAGAGGATCGTGGCGCCGGTCGCCGTGTACACGATCGTCTTGTCGTCTGCGGAGCGCGCGGCGAGCAACGTGCTCTCGGCCGGGACCTGCACGGCCGGCGTGATGGCGAGATCCTTGGCGTCGAGCTCGGGCGCGGCGGCGGCCGGCATCTCAGGCGCCGCCAGGAGCACGGCCCACGTTCCGAGGAGTGCGCAGGGAGTTCGCATGTCAGCCCTCCTTGGAGGCTCGCCGGTCCCGCATGGTGGCCCCCGCCACCCGTGCATTATTATACGAGACACCTCTTTTGACGAACACGGCCGGCGGCCCATTCAGGGAAACGCATGACCGAACGAATTCTGATCCTGCGCGCGGGCGCCATCGGCGACGTCGTGCTGAGCTACCCCGTTCTCTTCGCGCTGCGCGCGCGGCGCCCGGACGCCTTCCTGTGCCTTGCGGGCAGGACCGAGGCGCGGCTGCTCGCCCTCGCGGGGGGGCTTGCCGATGCGGAGCGCGACATCGCCGATGCGTTCTTCGCGCCGCTCTTCGCTCCGGCCGAACGCGCGCCGTGCCGGGAGCTCGCCGAGTTCGTGGGAGGCTTCGATCGCGTCGTGTCGCTTCTGGGCGATCCCGGCGGCGCCATCGCGCGCGCATTGAAGGCGCACGGTGCGCGGGATCTCGTGTCGTTCGAAGGCGTGCGTCCCGGGGCGCACGTGGCGCGGCAGCTCTTCGCCGTGCTCGCGCCGTGGGGCATCACCGGGTTTCCCGAGGGGCAGGCGATGATCGCCCGCGCGCTTCCCTGTCCCGAGGACGCGCCGGCCGGCTGCGCCGTCGTCCACCCCGGAAGCGGGAGCGCGGCCAAGAACTGGCCCGCCGAGCGATTCCGAGCGCTGATCGAGTGCGCGCTCGTCGCCGGCTTCGCGGTGCGCGTGCCCTGCGGGGAGGCCGACGCGGAGGCCGTTGCGGCTGCGACGGACGGCACCGCGGCCGAGGTCGTGCGCCTGCCGCTCGTCGCGCTCGCGGGGCTTTTCATGCGCGCCGCGTTGTACGTGGGGAACGACTCGGGGATCACGCACGTTGCGGGGGCGGTCGGCGCGCCCACGGTCGCGGTGTTCGGTCCGAGCGACCCCGCGCTCTGGCGGCCGCTCGGCCCGAGGACCTGCGCGCTGCGCGGCCGGGGGGGAAGGTTCCCCGGCCTCGATCGGGTTCTCGCGGCGGCCGGCCTGGGACCGGGCGGCAAGGGCCTGTAAAGCGGGAGCGTTCCTCCGGCCGATAAGAAGGGTAGTAGAAGGGTTGCCGCTCGCGGAACCGGGAGAGGGGAAGATCGAGCCATGGGTATGCCGGTCGAAGTGTTCGCCATCGATGAGAATCTCGTGACGCGCGACATCGGCGGGGAGATCATCGTCGTTCCCGTCCGAGGGCGCGTGGGCGACCTGGACGGCGCGTACGTGCTGAACGGCGCCGGCGGCGCGATCTGGCGGCGCATCGACGGCCGTGCGACGGCCGGGGACCTGGCGGCGGCGCTTGCCGAGGAGTACGAAGTGCCGCGTGCCGATGCCGAGCGCGATGTTCGCGAGTTCCTGGCCGAACTCGCCGGCGCGGGGCTCGTGCGGGCCAAGGAGGCGTGAGCGTGGACGTACGCGCGTACACGGAGTTCAGCCTCGGCGTCCACCGGCGCGCGCACGCGGCGCGGCTGCCGGTCGATGCGACGATCGAGCTCACGCATCGCTGCCCGCTTGCGTGCGCGCACTGCTACAACAACCTTCCGCCGGGCGATCGCGCGGCCGCGGCGCGCGAGCTCTCGACCGAGGAACACTTCCGGCTGATCGACGAAATCGCCGAGGCGGGCGCCCTGTGGGTGCTCTTGACCGGCGGCGAGGCCCTGGCGCGCGGGGACTTCGCCGAGATCTACCTGCACGCCAAGCGGCGGGGGCTTCTGGTCATCCTCTTCACGAACGGGGTGCTCCTGACGCCCGCGCTCGCGGACCTTCTCGGGGAGTACCGTCCCTTCTACGCGGAGATCACGCTGTACGGGAGCACGCCCGAGACCTACGAGCGCGTCACCCGCGTCCCGGGCTCGTTCGCGCGCTGCCTGCGCGGCATACGGCTGCTCAGGGAGCGCGAGGTTCCGCTGCGCCTGAAGAGCATGCTGCTCACCATCAACTGCCGCGAGCGGGAGGACATGCGGCGCCTCGCAGAGGAGGAACTCGGCTGCGCGTTCAAGATCGATCCGATGCTCAACCCGCGTCTGGACGGGAACGCCGGACCTCTCCGGTATCGTCTGAGCCCGGAGGAGATCGTCGCGATCGACATGGAAGACCCGGCCCGGGCGGCGGAATGGCGGCGCCTGGCGGCGCGCTTGGGCGGCGCCGCGTGCGCGGGCCGGACGCGCTATCGCTGCGGCGGCGGGACGATGGCCTTCACGATCGATCCGTACGGCATGCTGCGCGTCTGCTCGCTGTCGGCGGACGCGGGATTCGATGTACGCCGCGGCGGGTTCCGCGCGGGCTGGGAGGAATGGATGCCGTGCGTCCGCGGCGCGGAGATCTCGCGCCGTACGAAGTGCACGGACTGCTCGCTTGCGCCCCTGTGCGGCATGTGCCCGGCCCAGGGAATGCTCGCCGGGGGCGACGGGGAGACGCCCGTCGACTTCCTCTGCCGCGTGGCGCACCTGCGGGCGCGCGCGTTCGGCATCGAGGTTGCGCCGCACGGGCCGTGCGAGTACTGCGGGGAAGACGCGCCGCTCCCGCGGCGCGCGGAGGTGTGCAATGTCGGCGCAATGTGACGCGCGCGGCGGGTCGGCCGCGCCACGACAGGGGACGCGGAAGCCGTACGAGAAGCCGGCCGTGAGCCTCGTGCCGCTCAGGCCCGAGGAGGCGGTGCTCGCGGGCTGCAAGGCGGCCGGCGGCTACGGGAGCAGCAACTTCTCGACCTGCGGCCAGTTCGGCTGCGTGGTGCTCGGGTCGTGATGCGGGCGCGGGCGGAGCGACGACCGATGCGCAGCGCGCACGCGGAGAGCGCCGGTACGCGGCGGATTGCGATCGCCGGCATCGGCATAGAGCTGGCCGCCTCGGCCGGCGGCCCGCGCATCGAGCTCCAGGGCGCGGTCGCACGGTTCGAGACCGGCGGCGCGGCGCCCGACACACGGGTCGATGTCGCGTGGGGCGAGCTCGTCGATGCGCCGGCCGGTCGCGAGGTCTTCGACTCGGGCGCGCACTGGCGGCTTCACGAGGACGGGGACGGGCTCGCGTTCACGTTCCGCTCGCGGGCGATGGGGCCTTTTCCGGTGCGCAGGGCGCGCTTCTCGCGCGATTTCGCGCGCGGGGAGGTCGTGTACCACCGCCCGTACTTCGGCGAGGACGCGACGTTCTATCCGCTCGGCTACCCGCTCGACGAGCTGCTCGTGACCCACCTGCTGGCCGCCGGGCGCGGCGTCGAGCTGCACGCCTGCGGAATAGTCGATGCGGCCGGCCGCGGGCATCTCTTCGTCGGCCAGTCGGGCGCGGGCAAGACGACCATGGCGCGGCACTGGGAACGGCACGAGGGGGCGGTGGTCCTCAGCGACGACCGCATCGTCGTCAGGCGGCACGGAAACGAGCTGCGCATGCACGGGACGCCGTGGCACGGCGAGGCGGCGCTCAGCGCGCCGGGAAGCGCGCCGCTTGCGCGCGTGTACTTCATCCGGCGCGACGGGACCGCCGGCGCGGCGCCGAGGTTCCGGTCGCTCGCGGGGGCCGCGTACGCGGCGCGGCTCTACTCGTGCGTGTTCTGTCCCTTCTACTGCGCCCGGGCGGTCGACTACACGGTCGGTGCGCTCGCCGACATCGCCGCGCGCGTTCCCGGGTGCGAGGTCTCGTATCTCCCCGGAACGGACGTGGCGGCCGCGGCCATGGCCCTGGAGGAGTGAGCGCCATGGAGAGCCGCGCGTCGTCCGCCGTCTCGGCCGCATCGGTCGTCGCCGAGCTGCTCGCGTGTGGCCGCGACGCCAGGTTCTGCGCGCCGGGCGGGAGCATGCGCCCGACAATCCGCGGCGGGGAGACGATCATCGCGGCGCCTGCCGCGCCGGGCGACATCGCGCGGGGCGACATCATCCTGTTCCGGCGGGGGGCGCGCCTCGTGGCCCATCGGGTTGTCCGCATCGCGGCCGGCGAGGACGGAGCGCCGCGGTTCCTGACGCGCGGCGACGCCGCCGCGGGCCCCGACCTGCCCGCCTGCGCCGCGGATGTCCTCGGGCGGATCGTCGCGGTCGAGCGGAAGGGCCGGCGCATCGATATCACTGCGCACGGCGTGTGGCGCGGCCGCGTCGCGCGCTGGCGTGCGTTTGCGCGCCGCGCGGGGCGATGCGTGCGGGCGGTGCTGCCATGATACCGCCCGAGCTCGCGCGCGCGCGTTCCGGCGCCGGCATGCGGCTCCTCGCCGCGGCCGTGAGGTCCGCGTGGGACGCATCCGCGTGCGCCTCCGTCGCCGAGCTCGCGTGCGAGCCGCTCCGCTGGGACGCGCTTCTCAGGAAAGCGCGCCTGCACGGGCTGACGCTTTTCCTGCATCGGGCCATCGGCGAGGAGGGCGGCGTGCCGCAGGACGTGCGCGGGCAGTTGCATGCGCAGGCGCGCGCCGCGGCCGCCCGTGCGTGCGTCCTCACCGCGGAGCTGCTGAATGTCATCGACGAGCTCGCGCGCCGCGGCATTCCCGCGCTCGCGATCAAGGGGCCCGCGCTCGGGGCGCTCGTGTACGGAAGCGGCTCGTGCAGGCAGTTCGGGGACCTCGACGTCCTCGTGCCGCGGCGCGAGTTCCCGGCCGCGTGCAACCTCGTGCGCGCGCAGGGCTACCGGCCGTACTTCCCGCTTCCCGCCGATCCGGCGGCGCTCTTCGCGCGCTGCGAGCACGCCTTCGTCCGGCCCCGCGGCGATGTGTGCATCGACCTTCACTGGGCGCTGCTCGACGAGTACTTCGGCGCGGCGCGCGATTCGGCGTCGCTGTGGGACCGGAGCGTGTCCGTGGCGCTCGGCGCAGGACGCGTGCGGACGCCGGCGCCCCAGGATGCGCTGCTCCACCTCTGCGTGCACGGCGCCGGCCACAACTGGCGCCGGCTGGACTGGGTGGCCGACGTGGCGGGCGTCGGCCGCATGCTGAGCGA
>DHGK01000167.1 GCA_002402755.1 Planctomycetes bacterium UBA4800 | reverse complement strand
GCGGCCTGTGCCAAGTCGCTCGAGAGCCCGGGGTTCATGGGCACGGGGCCGAAGCTCTTCCCGGTGATGCGCTCCATCGACGCGAGGAGGATGCCGGCGTCCCAGTAAAACTGCACGTCCTTCTCGGGCGCCCGCACGCGCAGTTGCTCCAGCGCGGAGCGCATCTCCGCAAGACCCGTCGCGTCCGCGTATTCCGTGAGGAAGCAGGCCGCGAAGAGGCGCACGCGCGGACTCGGGTCGCCGAGCGCGCTCCTCAGCGCCGCCGGCGCCGCCGCGTCGCGCGTGTCGGCAAGCGCGTACAGGGCGGACACGCGGTTCATCTCGGATGCGTCCTTGGCGGCGGCCGCGGCGAGGGCGGGCACGAGGCCTTCGACCTTGGGCGCGAAGTCCGCACCGCGCGGCACGCGCCCGTGGCCGGGCCGATCGGTCCGCCGGGCCATCATGCGCAGGCCGTGAATGGCCGTCCCGCGCACGCGCTCGTCGGGGTCGGCGAGAAGCTCGCGCAGCACTGCCGCGGCTTCCTTGGTCTGAAAATGCCGGCCCAGGGTTTCCGCGAGCCCGTTCCGGCTTCCCGCGTCGCCGGCCCGCGCCAGGCATTGCGCGAAGCCGCGCGCGACCTCATCGGGCGGCATGGCCTCGAGCTTTGCGACCAGCGCCCTGCGCGTCGTCTCGGCCGAGGTCCTCAGATGCTGCTCGATGATCGACGCGGCGCCGTCTTCCTGCGCCCGAGCGCGGCCGACGGCCAGCCACGCGAGCACGCAGACGAATGCAGCCTTGCGCATGTGCGCCTCCTTGTGCAAAACGATTCTGCCCTCATTGTATGCGAGCCCGGCGACGGCATCCGTAACGGTCTTGTAACCCGTTGGGCGCCGCCCGGCCTCTTGACCGTGAAGCCCCTTGGGTGAAGATGGTCTCGTGAGCTCTCAGCGTGAAGATCCTCGTTCGACGGCGGCGAGTCGCGCGTTCTCGATCGCGGCGCCGATTCTGCTCTCGGCCGCCCTCGTCTGCCCGGCGGCAGAGCCCGGGCCGCCGAGTCCCGCGGCGGGAGCCCCCGGCAGGACAAGCTCCGGCGCGGCCGTACCGGCCTCCCCTGCGCCGGCCTCCCCTGCGCCGGCCCCGACTCCGCCGCCGCCCCCGGCCGCGCCGCCGCCGGCCGCCGCGCCGGTCCTGTCGTTCGCGTGGGTCAGCGATCTTCACCTCGACGCCGCCACCCTGGAATCGGCCAGGGCGGCCTTCCGCTGGATCGACGAGACGCTCGCGCCCGACTTCGTCCTCTTCACGGGCGACAACAACAGCATGCCGGCCCCGCCGCGGAGCCCGGCCGCGCCGGAACCCCAGGGCGTGCGGCGACACCGCTTCTTCAAGGAGTTCCTCGCCGCGCACCTCCGCGCTCCCGCGGTCGTGATTCCGGGCGACAACTGGCCGGACGGTTTCGACCAGGTCTTCGGCGCGTCGCAGCGCAGCTTCGACTGCGCGGGGCTTCACTTCCTCCTCCTTGCGCCCGACCGATCGTGCAAGCAGGCCGGCATGGAGGGGCTCTCGGTGTTCGACGCGGGGACGCTCGCATGGGTGCGAAAGGACCTCGAGGCGAACCGGGACAAGCCGACCGTGGCGGCGATCCACGAGCCGATCCACCCTCCCTCGTTTCTCGACGCGATTCTCATGCGGCGCCTGCTCGCGCCCCACCCGCAGGTGCTCGCGGTTTTTCAGGGCCACATCCACGTCGAAATGAACCTCGCGGCCGACGGGAAGGCGTACCTCACGGCGCCCGCGCTCAAGCCATCCGCGGCCCCCGCGTTGAAGCAGGTCCTCGTGTTCCCCGATCGGCTCGCCGTCAGGACTTTCGCCCGCGATCCCAGGACCGGCGCCTTCGCGCCGCCGGGGCGCGACCGGAACATCGCGGTGCCGCCGGCGCTGGGAGCGCGCCTGCGCCGCCCCGAGGGGGGCTTCCGCATGGAGAACCACGACGAGGTGCCGCCGCACCCTCACGTCGACGATCCGAGCCTGGCCGCGCGGAAGTGGGAATTCCTCCGGAATCTCTCGGAGTTCCTGGACGGCGACGTGCGCCCGTCGGCGGAGAAGAGCCCGCCCGCCGAGGCCGAGCCGCCGGCGGAGCAGGGACGGTGATCGCCGTCACAGATACGCCGCGCAGGAGATCGGTCTTCGGCGCGCGGCAGCCCGCACGCCCCGTCACTCGACGACGACGGCGGTTCCGCTCGCCGAAACCATGAGCATGCCGTTCGCCTGCCCGAGGACCTCGTAGTCGAGGTCGACCCCAACGACCGCGTTGCCGCCGGCTTCACTCGCGCGCTCTTCAAGCTCCCGGAGCGCGATGTCCCGCGCCCGCTGCAGTTCGCGCTCGTAGGTCGCCGACCTGCCGCCGACCAGGTCGCGGATCCCGGCAAACAGGTCCTTGAACAGATTGGCGCCGAGAATCGCTTCGCCCGTGACTATGCCGCAGTAGTCGGTGATCCGCTTGCCTTCGATCGAGGGGGTGGTCGTCACCAGCATGGGTTCTCCTCAAGGGACATTGGTTTCACACACAGACTCGCGCCGAGGATCGCACGCACGGCCGGCCCGACCGGCCGCGCAGCCGCCGGCGACGCGCCCTCACCGGGGCACTTAGGGGCCGCGCAACAATAACTTTTCGTTTTGGGCCCCTGGAGCACACACCGTCTGTGGGAACGGGGGCAACGCTCCCTATTCGGTCGCGTCGCGGCCGCGACGATTGAGCGAATCCGCAGGCGTATTGAAGATACGTCGAGGAATTCGCGATTGAGGAGCGGTCGAAGATGGCGCGAGCCAGGGAGACCAAAATGGGAAGTCATTGTTGCGCGGCCCCTTACGCGGGCGGCCGAGTTCTCGGCTCCGCCTTGACATAGATCTCTCTCGGCGCCGTCTCGAAGTACTTCAAGAGCGCCGGGCACAGCCAGCCCTCCAGCGTGAAGTCGGGCGAGAAGTACCAGTTGCCGCCGTACTCCTCGCGCCGCCATTCAAGCTTCGCCGTGAAGCCGGGAAACGGGGCGGCCGAGAACAGGAGCCGGAACCCCTTCTCGGCATCGGGGATGTCCGCGACCAGCGCGTCGATCACCGTGTCCGCGCCGGATACGAACGGCTCCTTGTCCAGCCCCACGCGCGGATCATCGAACACCCACACGCCCTCGTACCGGTAGGGAATGATGAGATTGATGGCGTTCATTCCCGCCTCCGGCATCACCGTTCCGCCCCACCGGGCCGTGCGGCACCGGCGGCGCCGGGCGGCCGGTCCGAGGCCAGCCGTTTCTTGAAGCCCCTGTGCGCGCCGGGGCTGTACCCCAGCGATTCGTAGAACCGGATTGCCTCGGTCCGGTCGTTCTCGGTCACGAGGATGACGAACGCGCAGCCCCGGCTGACGGCTTCCCGCTCCAGCGCGCGCATCAACTCCGATCCGATGCCCGTGCGGCGATGCGCCTTGTCGACGATGACATCCTCGATCACCATGAAGGGCCTGCATTCGCCGTAGAGCTCCTCGCACACGATGCCCATGACGGAGCCGACCAGGCGGTCATCCATCCGCGCTCCCAGAAAGATATAGTCCGGGTCGCGAGCGAGCCTCCGGAAGGTCTCCGCCATCTTCGCCGGCGACGATTCCTCGCCCCAGAACTGCCGGTACAGGCCTGCCAGGGCAGGCAGATCGCGCTCGGTCAGTCTCGCCACTTCCACGGCGAAGTCCCTCCGGCCGGCGGCACGGCAATGATGCGCGATCGAGCTCTCCGACTCGCACCGACTACCGGCAACCGGGACACCGTGCGCACGGTACATCGCGCCGCGGACGAGATCAAGGCCCTGGCGAGAGGAGTGCGGCAGGCGGTTCAATTGCGGTAACCGTTCACGGTTTTCTC
>DHGK01000119.1 GCA_002402755.1 Planctomycetes bacterium UBA4800 | reverse complement strand
GAGAAGGACGGAGAGAGACCGGATCACAATGGGCTTGAGGCCGCGCTTCGTCTCACGTTTCCGTCTCTGTGCTCTCGGTGCCTCTGTGGTTTCTTCTCCGTCAGATGCCGCCTGTCTGTGCATCCGAGCACGGCGAGAAAACCGTGAACGGTTACCCGTTTTCTTCTCTGTGCCCTCTGTGCCTCTGTGGTCTCTTCAGTCGTCTTCTTCGTGCCTTCGTGTCTTCGTGGCTCATCGTCATGTTGCCCGGGGACGGTGAGCCTGATTGCACGGCGAAACCGCGAAGCACGGCTGCGCGCCGCGGTTTCAGAGGACGTGCTGAGGATCCGCGCAGGGGATCTTCTCCGCGCGCGCCGCGGCCGGCTCCAGCCGGCGCGCCGGCACGCCCGCCCACGTCTCGCCCGGCGGCACGGAACGCGTCACCACCGCTCCCGCGCCGATGACCGCACCCGCGCCGATGGTCACCCCCGGCAGCACGATCGCGCCCGCGCCGACGAAGCTGCCGCGGCCGATGGCGACCGGGCTCACGATCCGCGCGGTATCGTCGTGGCACAGGACGATGCAGCGCGGGCCGAGCGCGGCGCCCGCGCCGATGGAGATGAGCTCGGGGAACGTGTCGTCCAGGTACGCGTCGAACGCGATCCAGGGGGGGCGCAGCCCCGGCGCCGATTCCAGGCGGACGCCCAGGAGCCGGCAGGCGAGGCGCCGCAGCCGGCCCCACATCAGGCCGCGCTGCAGCCTCCCCGCGAGCTTCCGATAGAGCAGCACGGCGACGCGTTCACTGCCGTGACGCCGTGCGTACTCGTCCCGATTCGCGGGAAACGTCTCCGCGGTCGACTCCATCCGGTTCACGACCTTTCCGCCGCAGCAGCGCCGTGTAGACGGCCACGGTCTGCGCGAGCATCGCATTCAGGGAGAAACGGGCGCACACGTGCTCGCGGCCCGCCCGGCCGAGCCGCGCGCGCAGCGCCGGATCGGCCGCAAGCAGCCGCGCCGCGGCCGCGAAGCTCTCGACGTCCCCCGGCGCCGCCAGGAGTCCCGTGACCCCGCCGAGCACGATGCTCCGCAGGCCGCCCACGGCAAAAGCGATCACCGGCACTCCGCAGGCGAGCGCCTCGGCCGCCGCCATGCCGTGCGCCTCGGTGCGGCTCGGCGCCAGGAACGTATCGAACGCCGGCAAGATCTCCTCCATGCGCGCGCGCAGGCCGGCGAACATCACGCGGCCGGCGACGCCGAGGGACTGCGCGAGCACGGCCAGGCGCGCGCGCTCGGGCCCATCGCCCGCGATCACCAGCACCGCACCCGGCACGCACGTGAGCGCCTCGATCGCATAGTCGATCCCCTTCTCCGGCGTGAGGCGCGCGGCGACGCCGAGCACGAACCCCGCGCGGGGAAGGCCGATCGCGGCGCGGGCCGCGCCGCGATCGCGCGGCCGGAAAAGATCCGTGTCGACGCCGTTCGGCACGACGGTCGAGCGCTCCTCCGTCCACGCGCCGTGGCGGATGCCGTCCTCGCGCTCGTGCTCGTTCGGCGCGATGACGAGGTCGGCATGGCGCGCGCTGCGCCGCGCCGCCGCCGCCAGCAGCCGGCGCATCAGGCCCCGGTTCGGCACGCCGGGTATGCGCGCCCCGGGCGCGAGAATGTGCCCGTGCGGGGCCAGCACCACGGCCGGCACGCCTTCCATGCGCGCGGCGAGGCATCCGATGAGACCGGCCTTGCTCGTGTGCGCGTGGACGATGTCCGGCCGCCGGGCGCGGCATAGCGCGCGCAGCGCCGCGAGCGCCGCCAGATCCCTCGACGGGGCGATCCGCCGGATGAGCGCCGGCAGCCTGACCGAGGGAATGCCCAGGGCCTCGGCCTCGTCCCAGAGAGAGCCCTCGGGGCCGGCCTCCCCGCCGGCGGCAAGCAGCACGTCGAAGCGCCGCCGCCTGAGGCCGTCGCACAGGGCCAGCACGATGCGCGCCGCGCCGCCGCGCACCATGCGCGTGATCACGTGCAGGACCTTGACGGGCGCTTCCGAGGCCACCTGCGCTCCCTTCGCGAACAAACCCCGAGCCGCGGGGCGAACCCCCGCCGCAGCAACTCTATCGGACCGTGGCGCCGCGGCGCTTGAGCCGCCGGCCGCGATTGCGCGTCGCGCACGGCCGCGGGACCGCACGCAAGTCGGACGGGCGCGGTGCCGATAATGATGGAGGATTCGCGCACGTGCCGTCCGTCCGCGCGCCGGCGCGCGGGCGCGGCGCCGCGGGCGGGAATCGCACCGGGAGCTTGCGCACATGGATGCCTCGATCGAATACGGACTGCGGCTCGGCGCCGCGATGGTCGCGGGCGCGCTGATCGGCTTCGAGCGCGAGGTGCGCGGCAAGGCCGCGGGCATGCGCACGAACATGCTGATCTGCCTGGGCTCGTGCCTCCTCATGATCATCTCGCTCGAGATCACGAAGGCGGCCGGCGCCGGCGCCGACCCCTCGCGCATCGCATCGCAGGTCGTGACGGGCATCGGCTTTCTGGGCGCGGGCGCGATCATCCGATCGCAGTTGCACGTCTCGGGCTTGACGACCGCGGCCACGATCTGGGCGCTGGCGGCGCTCGGCCTGGTGATCGGCGCGGGCTACTACTGGCTCTCGGCCTTGAGCACGCTGCTCGTCTTTCTCACGCTCACGCTGGGAACGTACGTCGAGCGCGCCGTGCGGCGGCGCGGCGCGGTGCACACGGTCGAGCTCACGTTGGACAGGAGCAACACGGGCGGCGTCCTCGCCGCCCTCAAGGACCTGCGGATCGCGCCCGAGGCCATCGACGTCGAGCGCGCGGGCTCCGTGTGGAAGGCGACGCTCGAGCTCAACGTATCGGCGGCGGCGCAACAGCAGGCGCTCGACGCGCTCGGGCGGGTCGAGGGCGTGACCCGCGTCGCGGGGCGCTGAGCGCGACGGCCGGAGCGCCCCCGGGCGTTCGGGCTTCTTGCCGCCGCGGCGTCAGTCCCCTCCCTCGGCGCGCTCGATGAGCGTCGCCGAGGACGGATCGGGCCTGAGCGCCCAGAGCTCCCCCCTGAACGTGAAGACGTAGGCGAGGCGCCGCGCCCGGTCGTACATCCACCCCGTGCTGTGGCCGTCCGGGACCGGCCCCGCATCGAGGAGAAACATCGCGTCCCGGCCGCAGTCGTAAACGCGCGTCCAGCGACGGGCGGCGGCATCCTTGCCCTCGTCATCCCCGCCGCCGCGCGGAGGGTATTGCTCGCCGATCAGGATCCAGTCGGCGTGATCGATGTACGCAAGCTCCCGGGCGTTGCGGGTCTTCGCGAGTTCGGGATTCCTCGGCGCGACCAGCGCGAGCGCGCGCGTGGCGAAGTCGAAGGCGAGGAATGTCCCCGCGCTCGTCTTCTCGTACCCGCCGCCGACGCCGCTCAGGATCATCCGGTCGCGTTTCGCATCGTACACCATGCCGTTGGCGTCGCAGTACGGGCCGAAGAGCGCGCCGCGCGGCCCGAGATCGATCCACCCCTTCTGCCGATCGAAGCGCCACAGTCCGAACTCCTCGCGGCCCTTCTTCTGCGCCCAGGCAACGGCGCCGTGCGGGCTCGTCTCGACGACCGTGTGGCCCCAGTCGAACTTGAACGGGAGCGGGAACGGCTCGATGCGCAGCCAGTCCATGCGCTCGGGATCGTAGAGGTAGCCGCGCCCCGACACGAGCAGCTTGCAGGCGGGATCGTAGGCGTAGTGGTTGTAGTTGTGCGGGCCCACCCACGGCCGGTTGAGGACCGAGGAGTCGAACCCGCCGCCGCCGTTCGCGCCGTACGGCTCGTCGGCATCGTAGCTCTCGACGATTCTCCCCGAGGCCGGCGAGATGTGGGCGACGCAGCTCGCCGAGCGCACGCAATGGCCTCCGCCCCAGCACAGGATCTGATCGCGGTCGGAGTCCCAGACGGACGTCCCCCAGTCGCGCTGGCGGCAGCCCTGACACGGGTTGCGGGGCGGCGCGGGGAGCTTGACCCATCGGTTGGGAGGCAGCCGGTCGAGATTCGTGTCCGCCGGCTTGTCCGGGACCTCGCAGAACGATGCGAGAAACGCGCCGGTCCGGTAGCGCCGCTGATCGGGCGCAGCGCCGAGGGCGCGCGTGCCCGCTTCGTCGCTCGGGCGCCCGAAGTCCGGCCGAAGCAGCCAGGTCTGTGCGGGGAGCTCCTTCCACGGGAAGAACCAGACCCTGCCCGGGTGGCCGGCGAGCACGATCTCGCCGCGCGCGCCGGCGGCGATCGGCGGCGGCGAGTAGTGCTCGGCGGCGTAGCCGTAGAAATGCCCCATGGGCGGCGGCCGGTCGCCGCCCGCGCGCGCGATGTGCGGCCAGGCGCCGAGCAGATCCCAGCGGTCGGCGGCGGGATCGTAACGCCACAGATCGATCGGCTCGGCGGGGCGGTACGGAGCCGCGCCGTAATCGGTGCTGCTCGTCTGGATGTAGCCCTCGTAGAGCGCCACACCGCCCGCCTGGGGGAGGGGGAAGAGCGCGTGGCCCGCGCGCGGCCGCGGCGCGACCGCCGGGTGCATGCGCCGCCACGCGCCGGCCGCGAGGTCGAGGACCCAGGTGTCGTTCATCAGGTAGTCCTCATGGTCGCCCCCGAAGAGGACGAAGACGCGGTTCGCGGCATCGTAGGCAAGCGGCGAGTTGCGGCGCGAGCAGGGAACCGGATACGCGCGCGCCGCGGCGTCCTCGATCCGGCGCTGGAGCGCGCGCGCCTCGGCGAGGGCATCGAGCGTCGCGCGCGCCTCGAGCAGCGCGCCGATCTTCTCGATCTCGCCGTGGAACGGCCGGGCCTCGGCCGCCTTCCCCAGGGCATCGCACCGCACCCCGAGCGCCGCACGCTCGTCTTCCGTTCCGATGCCCGCGGGGTCGCGATACCAGGCGAGCCGGATGCGGCCGGCGAGCTCGATCGCCGACTCCGTGAGCGCGACGAGCGCGCGGTGCTTCTTGACCACCTCCTCGTCCGCGACATCGAGGCGCGTCCAGGCGCCGCTCGGAATGTCGTGGACGACCGTGCGCGTCCAGCCGAGCGCGCCGGCCCGCTTGTCCGCGCCGATGACGACGAGCTTTCTCCCCGCGGGGTCGCATGCCATCGCGTGCCAGCTCAGATGCTCGATCGCGGGAGCCGGCGGATGCGTCTTCCAGGTCTTCCGCGCAAGGTCGAACGAGTAGAGCGTGCTCCCGCCTGACAGGCAGTAGATCGTCCTCGCCTCCGGATCGAACGCCGTCTGGTAGTACGGATTGAACCGCTCGACGGGTGGCGCCGCCGGGGAGAGCTCGCTCCAGGCGCGCGCCGCCGGATCGAACGCCTGGAAGAAGGGCGCGCCCTCCGCGCGGCCCATGAGGATCATGCGGTCGAGCCCCGAGGCGTGGAAGAACACGGGGCCCTCGCGCTCGCCGGTTCCGCCCTCGCTCAGCTTCTCCCACCCGAGCGACAGGGCGCCGGGGTCCCATTCCTCGCCCGCCGCGGCGAAGCGCCAGGCGACCGTGACGGAGCAGACGAGCAGTAGTGTCCGACGGCGCATGATCGTCCTCCCGCGCCCAGAAGCCCCCCACGATTGTCGCCGCGAACAGGGCGATGCGGGCGGCGGCGTCCTTTCCGGGTCCTGCTCAGCGATACGCCTCGGAGCGATGGGCGATGCGGAGCACGTCAACTCGTTTGGCAGCTTCGTCAACCACGAAGATGAGCCGGTAATCGCCGGTGCGCAGGCGAGCATGGCCGGCCAGCGGGCCGGAGAGACGCTTGATGGCGGGATGCCGGCGCGGGGTCCGCTCGAGGATCCGGAATCCGTGCGCGAGCTTCCCGGCCAGGGGACGGTCGGCCTGCGCAAAGAACCGGCGGGGCTGGGACTGCAGGATGACTCTATACATCACGGCGGACCTTCCGCCACTCCACGCCCTTTCCGGCCGCCCTATCGCGGTGTGCGCTGCGCACGTCTTCCATGAGCCCCGGAATCCGAAGGAGCTCCGCAGTAGCCTCGTCGCTGGCGCTGGTTTCCAGATAGATCAGGAACTCGGCGGCCACTTTGAGTTTCTCCGGCGGAAGGTTCCTCAGCCGCTGTTCAGCGGCGCGGCGCATCTGCAGCGCAGTCATGTCGATTCTCCTGCATCATGTGCATCCGAGTACACTGTAACCTGCGGGAGGGCGAAATCAAGCCGCCGCTCTCAGTGCGATTCGGCTTCACCGCGCACGCAGCGTCTCCCTATGACGGACGCGCGCATGCGACACCACCGGCGGCGCGCGCTCCTCACTCGAGCTGCGGCCCCGCGATGCGCTCGCCGCGCTGCTGGCGGCTCTGCCCCTCGGGATCGAACGTGCCGTAGAAGAGCGCGTTCGCGTCCATCCACGTGACCAGGCGATCGAGGTCCTCGCCCTCGAGCATCACGCCGCCGTGGGCGGCATCGAGAAGCTCCATGAGGCTCGATCCGGCGGCGCCGAAGAAACCGGGCGCGCTCAAGGGCTCGCTGTTGACGACGCGGAAGTCGCCGTCCTTCCCGCCCCACGCCGAGAACGACACGCGCGGCGCGAGCGCGTTGTACGATGCCGTGTAACGCCCCTCGGGCGCGCCCGTCAGGACGATCCCGCCCTCGGTCTTCTCTCCGCCGTGGCAGCGCACGCACGCGCGGTCGAGCACCGGCTGGACGAGCAGCGGGTAGCTCAGCGGCCTGGCGCCGTCGGGGGCCGGGGCGATCGCCGAGGGTTCCCGCGCGAGCGCGAGCGCCCTGCCGCCCGCGCGCGGCGCCGCCGTGCGCGGCTCGTGGCATCCGATGCACGCCGAGCGCTCGCCCGCCTGGAGATACGTTATGCTCCGCATGACCTGGAGCGCCCGCCCGCGCTCGTCGAGCGCCTGAAACGCGAGCGGTACGCCCGCCGGGGCGCGGAAGAAGGCCGATCCGTCGGCCTCGACCGGCACCGTGCCGAGCACCTGCTTGCCCGGCGATGCGTGCGGAAGGCCGACCGTCGGCCGGTTGGCGCCGGGCGTCGACTTGGGAATCACCTGGACGATGCGCAGGCGCTTCACCGCGCCGCGCGGCACGGACGGCAGGCTCGCGTACACATCCTGGAGCACGAACAGGCCCTCGCGCTCCCCGCCCTCGGCGATCGGCGCGGACAGGACGGGCGGTCTCTCGCGCGGCCGGAGCGGCATCGGCCAGAGGCTCGCGATCGCGGGATCGCGATAGAGAAGCTCCTTGGCGCCGAAGCGGTCGCAGAGATAGATCCCCCACATGTTGACGGGATTCGCGGTGGGCTCGCCGATCAGCATGTCGAAGCTGTACGCGGCGAGAAAGAGATCCTCGCCGAGCGGGTACGGGCTGCGGTAGCAATGCCCGGGCCAGCGCTGCTCCCCGATGGGCACGGGCGGCGGCGCGTCGATTCCCGCGGGGGCGTACCAGCCGGGCGCCACCGCTTTCTCGCTCTCCGGAAAGAGCGCGTCGGGCGTGAGGCGCGTTATGGCGCGCGTGCCGTCCACGCCCTGCGCAACGTCGACGAGCACGATCGAGCCCGCGGTCATCGCGTGGTGCGCGCCCGCCGTCGCGATCACGCGCTCCGAGCCCGGCACGGCCCGCGCCTCCCACAGGCCGACCGGGTTGAAGGTGTTGTTGCCGTAGTACGCGGCCGGAAGCGACCCGTCGGGATGCACGCTCCAGAGCTGCTCGTAGTACACGGCGTGGCGGTCGACGTAATCCCAGCGCGTGTAGATGACGCGGCCGTCGTTGAGCACGGCGGGATCCCACTCCTGCGTCTCGTGGTACGAGATCGTCCGCGGCGACGAGCCGTCGGCCTCGGCCAGGGCGAGCGTGTAGTTCTCGCAGCCGGGCGTGCCGCAGCGATGCCAGCCGAGCCTGCGCGTCGAGACGAATACGATCTTCCCGTTCGGGAGGAACCGCGGCGCGAAATCGTCGAACGCCCCGTCGGTCAGGCGCCGCAAGCCCGCGCCATCGGCCTTGACCTCATAGAGGTGGTAGTAGCGCCCGTGCTCTCCCGCGATCGTGTCGCGCGGCGGGGACGGCACCTCGCAGTAGGCGAAGAGCAGGCGGTCGCCCTCGAACGACACATCGAGATGCTGGTAGCTCCCGGGCGGCAGCGCCGCGGTGAGCTCGCGGCTCTGCATGGATTCGCCGGGGCGGTCGAGGACGAATATGCCGCCGCCCGAACGCGCGTAGCGGCCGTAGTACTGCGTCAGTTGATGGCTGAAGGCGCCCGGCGCGCCCTTGACGAACGCGATGGGACCGCAGCGGGCGCGCGGATCGGAGAGGAGCACTTCCCGCCTGAACCAATGCGCGCCGCGCCAGAGCCGCTCCAAGGCGTGCGAATCCGCGCCGGCGGCGCCGAGATCGACACGCGCCCGGCAGAGCGCGGCGAGACGCGCCTGCGCCTCCGCCGTGACCTCGCCGTCCGCCGCGCGGGCCGCGAGGGCGGCCGCGCATCCCTGCAGCGCGCGATCGATCGCCGTCTCGAAGTCGCCCGGCGCGCGGGCCGTGCCGATGCCGTCCTGCATGCGCCAGTCCCATTCGATCAAGGCGCGCGCGAGCGCGTCGCGAAGCGCGGGCGTGCGGGCCGGCGCGGCGGCGGGCCCGCGGTCGAGCCGGACTTCGAGGGGGAACGAGCGCCCGGCGACTTCGAGCGCGAAGTCGCGCGTGTGGACGACACCCTCGCCTTCGAGGCCGCGAACTTGCAGGCGCGCGGCGTGCGTGCCTCCCGACAGCGAGGACGCCGCGCGCAGGCGCACGGGCTCCTCGCCGCGGAGCGCCGCGCGCTCGCTGTTCTCATCGAGCGTCAGGACGACCT
>DHGK01000033.1 GCA_002402755.1 Planctomycetes bacterium UBA4800 | reverse complement strand
CGCGGGGTGCTTCGCCACCCCCTGCAACCCCCCGACCCCCTTCGGGAGAAGGGGGCGGATGGTCGGCGGACTTGTTGGTAAGCGTCAGTTCAGGGGGCGTGGGAAACGCCGGCCACGGCCGGCGCCTGCAGGGCCACGGGTTCACCGAACATGTACTTCGACGGGCGCCGGCTCCAGGGCCACGCTCGCCGAGATCAGGTAGCTGCACACGCACTTCCTGGCCGCATCGGGCATGAGGACGAGGCCGCCCGCAGGAATCACGTTGATCCAGCAGCCGGGCCGGATGCCGCCGTAGTTCACGGTCGCAGAGCCCCGGTCGAGATCGACGTACCCGAGCGTCGCCGAGCGGAAGAGGAGCAGCCGCGGCGAGCCGGACAGCGTGCCGCAGCCGTACGAGCGCGCGAGCGTGAACCCCTCGCGCCGCTCGCCGGTCAGGAGATCCCACGCGCCGGGCTCGGCGTAGATCGTGCGGCCGCTGACGATGGGCCGCGAGCGGTACGCCTCGCGCACGTCCCAGAGCCGCTCGCCGGTCGACGCGCGAAACGCGGCCATGCGGCCGCCGGCCTCCGAGTCGAGCTTGAAGCGCGTGTCCTGGTACGTCATGAGGAGGACGTCGTGCTCGTCGCTCGCGATGAGCACGGTGCCGAAGATGTCGCCGGTCGCGGTCCAGGCGCGCGAGCCATCGGCCAGCCGCAAGGCGATGAGGACGCCCGGCGGATGCGCGGGCGCCTCGCCGGCCTTCTTGGCCGGCGCGTCGAGGCGATCGCCCTGCGCCGCCGGCCGATCGATCAGGTACACGCGGCCGCCGCCCGCGGCGAGCGTGTTGTGGCGAATCCGATGCGCGGGCTGGAAGCGCCACTTCTCGCCGCCGTCGCGCGCATCGAGCGCCAGGAGGAGCCGCCCTTCGGTGAACTGCGTGCGCATGTCGCCCGACAGAAATCGCCACTTGACGATGTGCGCCGTGTCGGCCAGCGTTCCCAGGAGAAGCCCGTCCGTGCAGGCGATCACACCCCACGTTCCCGGCGTCCCGTCGGGAAGCGGCGGCGCCTCGAACGCCGCCTGCCGCCGCCCCGTCGCGGGGTCGATGCGCAGGCAGCGCGCGCCCGTCTGCACGTAGAGCCCGTCCTCGGTCGCGCACATGTTGCTGCCCGTGCCCGCCGTCCCCATCAGGTGCTCCTGATCGTAGGCCGCCAGGATGCCGGGCAGGGCGTGCTCCCAGAGCGTCCGGCCGTTGTAGATGTCGATGCAGCGAACGCCATCGGCGCCCTCGACGTACATGCGGCCTCCCATGACGAGCGGCGCCGGCCCGCGTCCGTGCCGGCTTGGCACCGCGAAGTCGGGATCGCGAAACCACAGGACGCGCAGGGGGCCGCGCGCGATCGCATCGGCCGAGCAGCCGGCGTTCCCGGCGTCGCAGTACTGGTGCGTCCAGTCCCCCGCGCCATCGAGCGCGGGACGTGTCGTCGCCGTCAATGCGCCGGCCGGTCCGATGCACGCAACCCCGCCGGAGGGCCTGAGGACTCGCGTGACGGCCTCGGGCGCCGGCGGCGGCGCGCCCCGAAGCGCCGACCGGCCGGAAACGACGAGGTTCGCGAAGAGGTTCGGGAACGGCGGCGTGGCCGGATCGCCCTCGACCACCGTGACGCGCGTCCCGTAGAGCCCGGCCGCATCGAGCATCCTTCGCGCCGCCGCGACGTTCGCGGGGTCGCCGTCGATCGCCATGATCGTGAGGTTCGTCTGCCGCGCGAGCGCGAGCGCGAGGGCGCCGTCGCCGCACCCCAGGTCCGCGCAGTACCCGTCGGTCACCTTGGCGAGCGCGACGATCTCGGCCGCGGCGGCGCGGCCGGCGGAATCATCGGCCCGCGCCGCCGCCGGCAGCCACGTCAAGGCCGGCCCTTCGCCCGCGCCCAGGCACACGATCGCGCCCTGGTCGGTGCTCGCGTAAAGCCGGCCGCCCGCCGCCGCGAGGCCGTAGGGGACGCCATCGACCGGCATCTCGATCTTCTGCGCCCCCGAGGCGAGGTCGAGGACGGCGACCCTGCCGGCGCCGCCCACGACCACGTCGCCGCCCGCCGCGATGAGGGCGACGGCGGATCTCGCCGGATTGGCGGCGGACCACAGGGGCGCGCTCCTCACCTGCTTGGTCGTCTTCTTGCCGAGCCGATCGACGGTCTCCTCGGTCTTCCAGAAGTTCGGGCGATCGAACGCAAAGAGCGCGTCGTCCTTGGCGATGACGAGGCGCGCGGGGGTCGCGGCCGCGCAGCGCGCGCCGGCTTCCGCGTGGCGCGCCATGCCGGAGCCGACGTCGAAGAGCGCCCCGCCGTTGAAGAACATGTCGCCGGCCGCGACGATCTCGGCCCCGCCGCGCTGCCCGTACTGCTGCAGATGGAAGTACAGGAAGCGGCCATCGGCGCGGCTCAGCGCCGCAGGTACGGCGCGGCCGGTGGGCACGAGCAGCGTGTCGCCCGCGACGACGAGATGGCCCTGGGCGGAGATGCCGCTCGCGGCCTCGGCGCCGCCGTGCGGCTGCGGCATCGTGATCGCGCCGGCGCTGTCGTTGACCCACAGGACCTTTCCCGTCGCGGCATCCAGCGCGAACACGTAGATCCCTTCGGAAGGCCAGATGCCGGCAGCGGCATAGACGGCGCCGCCGGCAACCGCGGGTCCGCCGCGCACCGGCCAGCGCGACACGAGGCGGTCGTTGCCGAGCACCATGTCGTCGCGCGGCCCGCCGCGGTGCTTCCAGAGAACCGCCCCACCAGCGACGCCCAGGCAGTACAGGAACCCGTCGTCGCTCGCGACGAAAGCCCTGTCGCCGCTCACGGCCGGCGCGAGACGCACGGGACCGCCCGTGAAGAAGGTCCAGCGCTCCTCTCCCGTGCGCGCATCGAGCGCATACACCTTGCAGTCGGCCGAGCTTCCGAAGAGCAGCGTGTCGCCCGCCACGACCGGCTGGTGGGCGTGGTCGAACGTCATGCGCGTGTCCTGCGCCGTCCACGCGGGACGCGGCGCATGCCGCGTGCGATGGATCCACCTGACCGCCGGCGCCGGCGGGAGCG
Source organism: Planctomycetes bacterium UBA4800 (assembly GCA_002402755.1). Lineage (GTDB taxonomy): Bacteria > Planctomycetota > UBA8108 > UBA8890 > UBA8898 > UBA8898. Next base: position 7,973 of record DHGK01000033.1, on the reverse strand, counting down.
ACCCGGGGCAATACCCGCTCCGCGCCGCGTCGCCTCGCGCCATTGGCCAGTCGTTCGCGGCGCCCGCCTCGACGCCGGCGCTCGCCGCCCACGCGCCGCACAGAAGCGACAGGACGAGCGCCTCGCGCCGGCGCATCGACGCCCGATTCTCAGGTAGCCGCATCGCGTTGCTCCTCTCGGCAGGGGTCCTCGGAGACGATGCTGCCATCTGTGCGCGGAAGGGTCAAGCCGCGCCCGACTCCGCCGCCACGTCCTCGCTCGTCAGGCGCACGAACACCCCGTGCGCATAGGGCGGATCGGCGTCGTTCGTGTGCTGCGCGAGATCGAACCACAGATCCCAGGCGCGCTCGAGCTCCTCGTCGCTGAGCCCGCGCAGATCGAGGTCGTCGTCACCGAGCATCTGCATCGCGGCGCGTCCCTTCTCCGGTCATGCCCAGAGGATCGGCGGGCAGCACGCTCCCGGCGAGGTCGACCAGCGCACCGTGCGCCTCGCCGAGCGGCATCTGCGCAATTCCGCGCCGCCGGAACTCGGCGAGAAACGCGGCGCTCGCCGCCTCGTACGCCTCGACGCGGCGCCGGTCCTCTTCCTGGAGCGCCAACGTCTCGCGCGCCACGGCGACGGCGACATCCTCGCGCGTGCCGCCCGCGCGCGCGATCCGCGCCGCCGGCCGGTCGCAGCTCGCGCCGGGACGCGCGGCGAGCGCGATGATGCGATCGGGATCGGTCGTGTACCGGAGCTCGCCGTCCTCGAGCAGAAGCCGCGCCAGCTCCGCGATGACCGGGTAGTCCTTCGCCCGCTGGGTCTGCTTCATGCGGATCAGCGAATCGAGATCCACGACGCGGAGCGGCCCGGCATCGCCGCTCGCGGCGAACAGGCGGTCGAGCGCCGCCGCGCCGACGCGCGGCGGGCGCGTCAGGAAATCGCACCTGACGCGCCTGCCCTCCTCGTCCCGGAACTCGAGGTGGCTGGACCATCCGCCCCGCAGCCAGCGGACATCCAGAGGGCTGCCGAACCGATAGCGGGCGCCGCGCGCCCCAAGGACCTCGAGCACGCGCGCGCACGCCTCGCGTGTTTCGCGAAGAACCCAGTCCCCATCCTTGCTCATCATCGCGATCCGGTAGTACACGACCGCCTGCCCGGCCGCGAGCAGCGCGATCGTGCCGCGCGCGTTGAACTCCTTCGTGAGCTCGAAGTAGACGTTCGCCATTGCCACAATTATACGTGGCGGCCGACGGCGTGAAAGAGACCCGCCCGGGGCGCGCGGCGCCGCGTCATCGCGGCGCGCCCGCGATCGGCCCCCAGATCGCCCGCATCAGTTCGAAGACGGCGGGCTCGGCGGTCAGGAGCTCCGCGCGGTTGAAGGGAAAGAAGTCGTTGAGGCCAAAGTAGGCCTCGGTCATCTCGGCGAAGAACTCCTTCGCATCGGTGAGGCCGTAGTGCCGGACGCGCGTGCCGTCGTAGAGGAGCGCCCGGTCGCCGCGGCCGCTCTTCTTGAACTCCTCGTACGCCGCGGCGATGCGCGGCTCCTCGAAGCCCAGCGCCTGGTCGTGGTAGGCGTGCGCGAGCTCGTGCAGGACGACCCAGGGCTGCTCGTTGATGTTGCGCGGCGTCGCCAGGTCCGCCGCGCGCGGAATGTGGACGCATTTGGCGAGGTCCTCCGCGTACCCGTGCGCGCGCAGCCAGCCCGCGTCGGGGTGGTACTGCATCGGGCCGAGCGCGCCGTGGCTCAGGTCGAGCACGATCGTCACGCCCCGCAGCTTGGCGAGCGGCTCCGGGGCGACGACCGCCGCGATCTCGAAGAGCCGCTGCTCGAGGAAACGAAGCGCGCGCCCCCCGAGGGCGTCGTCGGGCGGCACAAGCAGCCGGTCATCCACGCGCACATTCCAGCCCTCGATGACGCGAACGCTGTGCGAGGCGGGCTTGGGCGGCGCCGGCTTCCCGCCGCGCCGCGGCCGCGCCAGGAGGTCCGCCATCGCCTTGCCGAGCGCGTCGCCGACGAGGAAGTACGTCTCGGCGTTGCCGAACTCGTGATGCCCGTGGCCGGGATTGGGCGAGTCCTCGGGCGCACGCACGAAGTCGCGCGTGGCGGCGAACGCCACGTTGCCCTCGAACTCGGGGCGGGCCGCCGCCGCGGCCTGCGCCCTGCGCAGCGCCGCCCATTCGCCGGGCGCCTCCACCCACGGCCCGGTCAGCTCGCCGATGACGACGGGGAGCCTGGGCACGCCCAGATCCTTGCGGACATCGTTGATCAGGTTGACGAGGTTGCGCTCGTACTCGGGCACCGCGGTCTTCGGCTCGCACCCGTCGTTCCAGCCGTGGTACCAGACCAAGCCCGCCAGCTCCCAGCCGCTCCCGTCGTACGCGGGGAAGTCGGTCGCGAGGCTCGCCAACGCGGCCCGGACCTCGGCCAGCATCTTCGTGTAGTACGGTCCGACCGCGCCTCCCGAACTCGGAGGGCGGAAATCCTTGTAGAGGCTCTTCCCGCCCCACGCGGTCTTGATGAGCAGGACCTGGTTCGGGAGGCGGTCGCCGGCGACGTGCCCGAACGCGAGCTCGGGGCCGAAGTGATGCCGGCCGCCGTACGAGGTGAAGCCGAGCGTGAGGGGCCCCGTCTTGCGCGGGCCGTTCTCGATCTGGTAGCTCACCCACACGTCGAGCCGCACCGTCCAGCGCCCCTCGGCATCCCTGAGATGCGCCAGGAGCGGCGCCTTGGCGGGATCGCGCAGCAGGAACGCGAGCGTGCCCTTCCCCTCGTTGTAGTCCTTGCCGTCGAGATCGGCGACGGCCTGGCCTTCCATGTTGGACTGGCCGGCGAGGATGAAGACCTTGACCGGGCCCGCGCCCTCCTGCGTCGCGGGCGCATCCGGATTCGCGTCCTGGACGAGCGCCGGGCAGTACACGGCCATCAGAAGGAGGCATGTCAACGCCGCCGGCGCGGCGCGAGGCTTCAGGCCGATCGTTCGGGAACTCATGGCCAGGGCTCCGACTCCAGCGTTGCCGCGACGTACCCGTGCCGGCTCGACGGTCTCCTTGAGCTGGTCCGGCAGGTCCTCATCGAGCTTGACCGCATGCATCATGCAACCAGAGTGCTCTGCGCCGCTTCGGCTGCATACAGAAGCGCCGCCTGGCTGTCCTCGCGTGCCAGTTGAGGATACTCGCGCAGAAGCTCTTGGATGCTCATGTCCGCAAGGCTGGCCACCAGGATCGAGACGGGAATCCTGGTGCCTTTGATGCAGGGTTCGCCGTGCTGGAGATCCGCGTCGCAGACGATGCGGCTACGCCAGTTCTTGTCGGCCATCGCTTCCCCTGACCGTTGCCATGCAGCTTCTCGTTCGCACTCTCATCGGAGCAATCGTACCTGCAGACGATACCGGGGTCAATCGGACAGCGCAACGGTGGCCTGCGGCGCCTTCGCCTGGTATCATGCATGCGGGAGGACGCCATGCTGACAACGTTGCACATCTCGAACATGGTGCTGCTCGCCGCCGCGGCGGCGGCGCACGCCGGCCAGGCGATCGAGCGCATGAACGGCGCCGACGCCGTCGTCCGCTTCGAATGCCGCGCCGTCAACAAGTCCGACAAGGCGCAGGACATCTCCGTCTCCTTCGCGCTGCCGCTCGGCAACGCGCGGCAGGACGTCCATGCCCTCTGCCCCCAGGAGGGCGCGGCGTCGATCGAGACCGACCGCTACGGCAACCGGATCGCGACCTACGTCGCGAAGGCGGTGCAGCCGGGCGAGGTCAGGCGGTACGGCTGGATGGCCGCCGTGCGCGTGTACGCGGCCGTGTGGCACGCGTCCGGCAGGCGGCACACGCTTCCCGAGGAAGAGCGCGCGCACTACACGCGCGACCTCCCTATGTACCAGATCGGCTCCCCGATCGTGACGCGGCTCCGCGATGCGCTCGCGCGCCCCGAGATGCGCGACGCGGAGAAGGCCCGCGCGTTCTTCGGGCACGTGACGGCGCACATCGACTACGTGCGCGACGGCCGCTGGGACCCGGCGCCCGATGTCCTCGCGCGCAACAAGGGCTCGTGCTCGGAGTACTCGTACTCGCTGATCGCGCTCCTGCGCGCCTGCGGCATCCCGTGCCGCTACTCGGGCTCGGCGAATCTGACCCTTGCCAACCGGACGAGATACGATCCGCGCACGCACGAGGACTCGGTGTACCACCGCTGGGTCGAGATCCACCTCGAGGACCACGGCTGGTTCCCCGTCGACGGATCGCGGGGCCACAGCTCGCTCGCCCGCTTCGACAACATCGCGAACTACTGGGGACGGCTGCCCGCGGGCCAGCTCGAGACGTATCACGGCGACGGCGGCGAGGACGGCCCCATGGGCTGGGAGTATATCGTCAACGCCCGCTGCGCCGAGGAAAACGCGCTCCAGACGGCGTCGGTATGCTTCTGGGTCGAAGGACGGACGGACAACCTCCAGGCCGATATCGCCCGCGTCAGGACCGCGCTCGATGCGGCCGACTCGGCCGATGCCTTCGCCGCGATCCTCAAGGACTCCCTCGACCGCGAGATCGCGTTCTTTCTCCTCGCGCGCGTCGAGCCCGCCCGGTATCCCGCGCTCGCGGGAGGCCTGGCCGCGGCACGGCATCCGGAGGCCATCTACTTCGCCGCGTGGTGCGAGCGGGCAGGCATCGCCCTCCCCCCCGCCCTCACTCCCGCCGCGCTCACCGACCAAGCGCTCGTCGCCGAGGTTCTGAAACGCCTCGCCGGCAACCCGAAGGCGTGGGCCGCGTTCGAGTACTGGTGGCGCAAGGCCAGGTCCCAGATCGTCTTCTCCGAGGAGAAGAAGGTGTTCGTGCTCACGACGCCGGCGATCGACATTTACTGAGCCCCGTCACTTCGACGTGAGCTCCGCGAGCTTCCGATAGACGACCGGGTCATCGGCGGCCCCCTCGAAGCGCAGCGGGAAGTACTGGTTGACGTCCTTCAGCATGAGGCCCCACGAGGCGCCGGCGCCGATGCACAGCCCGGCGGCGCGCGCGGCGTCCGCGCCGGTCTTGTCGTCCTCGTTGCACACGATCGGTTTCCCGTGCTTGACCAGGGCCGCAACACGTGCAGGGATGTCCTCGAGCGTCACGCCGTTGAAGTGGATGAGCAGGAAGTCCGCGGCCTCTGCGAGAGCGTCCGGATAGCGCCCGTGGCCCAGGCCGCTCGTCGAGACGAGAAGCCCGGGCACGGTCTCCTTCGCAAGCCGGATCAGCTCGCGCTCGCCCTCGACCGTCCGCAGGACGGCATGGTCGAAGCCCCCGTGGTCGAACTCGTTGGCGATCTCGAGGACCACGTTGGTGAAGCCGCGGCGCTCGATCCACCGGACGGCGTTTCGCAGGCCGGCGCGCACGGCGGCCTCGCCGGCGAGCACCTGGTCCTGCCACTGGTAGAAGCAGCCGAGGATGACGGCGCAGCCGTTCCGGTCGCACGCTTCGATCGCGCGACCGACACGGCGCAGATACGGCTCGCGCAGGCTTCCGTCGGGATTGAACGCTGAATTGAGCGCGCCTTCGTAACCGGGCATGCCTCCCTGCAGGCAGAGCGTGAACGCGCGCACGCCGTGCGCCGCGTACTCGGGGATCTTCGCGATGAAGCGGTCGGTGTTGGCCTCCGGATCGAAGTCGGGCCTGCGGCGGTCCTCGAACACCGCGTTCACCATGCGCACGTTGACGAGGAGGCCCTCGGCGCGCGTGCCCGGATACGTGACCTCGCCGTTGAGGTGCCACCGGCCGCCGCGGATCGCAATGCGCGTCCGCGGCTCGAACTTCTCCGCGACATCGACCGCCAGCCGCGCGACCGCCCGCGCGCCCCGCCCGCCCGTGTGTTCGACCGATGCGATGTAGCGTCCGGGCCGCGCATAGCGATGCACGGCGACGGCGTAGCCGTCCTCGGCGTGCACGTTCGCGTTGCCGTCCGACTTCACCGTCACGCGCGGCGAGCCGTCGCCGAAGTCCCAGGTCTCCCCCGGCCGCGCCGTCCGGAACGTCCGCACCGTGAACGTCACCTCGTCGCCGGCGCGGACATCGGTCGTCGGAAACGCGGCGGCGTGGATCGTCGGCGGCAAGGCGTCCGGCCGCGCCGGATCGACGACCTGGACGACGGCGAAGTCGCGGGCGACGGCGCCGCTCGCATCGACGACGTCGACCCTCTCGCTGTAGGTGCCGGGCTCGCGGTACGTTCGCGCGACGACGGAGCCCGACGCGGTCGTCCCGTCGGTGAAGGTCCACTCGAACCGGGCGATGGCGCCGGCGGCGCTCCACGACCTCGTCGCGTCGAGCACGATCTCCTCGCCGACGCGGCCGAAGAGGTGCGGCCGCGCGACCGCGATGAGCGGCGGACGATTCTCGTTGCGCCACGCCTCCCACGCATACGCGTAGGCATCCTGGATTCCCCAGCCGCCCCCCGGCTGGCGGCTCGTGATGTCGAAGTGGAGATGCGACCACCCGCCGCTGCCGCCTTCCTTGCCGAGAAGGCCGATGCGTTCGCCCATGCGCACCCGCCGGCCCGGCGCGACGTCGATCCTCTTCAGATGGCTGTAGCGGTAGTACCAGCCCTTGCCGTCCAGAATGTAGATGACATCGTCACGAGCGGTCGCGGGCGAGTCGGCGTGCTCTGGCAGCGTCGTCCCCGCCGCGCTCACCACGACGCCGTCCGTCGCCGAGACCACCTCGACGAGCCCTTCGGCGCCTCCGAAATCGAGTCCCCAGTGGTAATAGACGCCGCCCGCGCGCAGGATCTCCCCGCCGTCGACGAACACGGGCTCGTTGGCCATCTGCGTGTCGCTCGCGAACCAGCGCTGCGCGACGGGGTACGTGAACGTGCCCGGCGCGAGCCACGGCGACCCGGCGGGCCACAGCCGGAACCGCGCGGCCTTCGCGATGGCCCACACGTTCCCGCGGCCGCGCGCGTCGGCATAGCCGGATGTGACAGGGCAATCGATCTGGACGCCGCCGGCGGCGACCGGAAGCCGGTAGTTGGCGGAAACGATCGCGACCTCCGTGCCGTTGACCTCGACCCGGACGCGCGCCTCGCGAACGGCCTGCCGCACCGCGTCGCGCTTCTCTTCCACGGCGATCAGCCGCACGCGCACGCTCGATCCATCGGCGAGCACGACGTCCCGCGCCTCGCCGATGTCGAGGTCCACCGTGCGCACGAGAGGATCGAGTGCGCGCGGCGCCGCCCCCTGCACCCGCGCTTCCGCGGCGCCCAACGCGGACCGGAGCGCAACAAGCAGGACGGCAAGAGAGCACGAAACCCGCATTGTCCTTCTCATGGCCACCGCCTTTCGAACGCGAGCCGGGGTCCGAACCCTCATCTTCCGCGATGCGACCGGCGACTGCAATCCATCACGCGAGCCTGCACGCGACACGCCGCGCCGCCGCCCTGTTCCGCGCGCCGGCTGCGCAGGGACCGCGCGCATCGATTGCGCGCCGGACGAGATGTGTTACAATTCTGGCGTATGAGTCACACAATAACGATACGACTGACAAAGGAGCTGGCAGCCTGGCTCGAAGATGTGGCGGCGACGACCGGCCTCTCGCAAGGTCAGATCGTCCGTGATCAGCTCGAGAAAGCGAAGAAGAGCCGGTCGATGAGGTCTTTCATGCGCCTGGCAGGGACGGTTCGAGGGCCCAAGGATCTGTCCGCGCGCAAAGGATTCTCGCGCGCATGAAGGGGATCGCCGATACCGGTTTCCTGGTTGCGTTCGCGAACCGCAACGACGACTTCCACGACTGGGCGGTGGAAATCGCGGCACAGGTCGCGGAACCGCTCCTGACGTGTGAAGCCGTCCTGGCGGAGACCGCATACCGCCTGCAGAACGTCTCCCTCGTGATCGCCATGCTCCGGGAGGGGCTCATCGCGCTGGCCTTCGACTGCCGCGCCAACATGGAGCACATTGCCGCGCTCGCCGCGCGTTACGCCGACCGCCGCCCCGATCTTGCCGACCTGTGTCTCATCAGGATGAGCG
>DHGK01000388.1:5743-6916 GCA_002402755.1 Planctomycetes bacterium UBA4800 | reverse complement strand
ACCGCCTTCGAGGCGAGCACCGCCGAGACCGGGTAGAAGCCGCCCGCAAGGGCCTTGCCCACGATGCAGACGTCGGGCTTGACGCCCTCGTGATCGCAGGCGAAGAGCCTGCCCGTGCGCCCCAGGCCGGTCTGGATCTCGTCGGCCATGAGAAGAACGTTGCGCGCGCTGCACAGCGCGCGCGCCGCCCGCAGGTAGCCCTCGGGCGGCACGATTACGCCGGCCTCGCCCTGGATCGGCTCGAAGAGAAAGGCGGCGGTCCGCGGCGTCACGGCCGCCTCGAGCGCCGCCGCGTCGCCGAAGGGCACGGTGACGAACCCCGGCGCGAAGGGGCCGAAGCCCTCGCGGTAGCGCGGCTCGGAGGAGAATCCCACGATCGTCGTCGTCCGGCCGTGGAAGTTGCCCGCGCACACGATGATCTCGGCCTTGTCGCGCTCGATCTTCTTGACGAGGCAGCCCCACTTGCGGGCGGCCTTGATGGCGGTCTCGACGGCCTCGGCGCCCGTGTTCATCGGGAGCGCCATCTCGTAGCCGGCAAGCTCGCACAGCGTCTTGTAGAAGGCGCCCAGCTTGTCGTTCCGGAACGCGCGCGAGGTGAGCGTGAGCTGCCGGGCCTGCGCCGCCAGGACGGCGGCGAGCCGCGGATGGCAGTGGCCGTGATTCACGGCCGAGTAGGCGCTCAGGCAGTCCATGTACCGGTTGCCCTCGACGTCGTACACCCAGATACCCTCGCCACGCGTAAGAACGACGTCGAGCGGATGGTAGTTGCGGGCGCCGTAACGGTCCTCGAGGGCAATGTAGTCGGCAGCGCGTTCCACGGCGAAGCCTCCGGAAGTAGGCTACAGCCTACAGCCTACAGCCTACAGCCTACAGCCTACTTATCGGTCGAACCGCGCGCCGGCCTGATTCGCCGTACATATTCGGTGAACCCGTGCGTCGAAACGTGCAANNTTGCGGCTCTGCCGGCGCTATGGAGGTGGGGACCGAAGGTCTCCACGGCGGCAATCGCTCGGCGTCCCTGCGTACGTCGAAACGCGCAATGAACACGTCCGTTGCGCAATTGCGACTCCGCCGGCGCGATGGAAGCGGGGACCCGAGGTCTCCACGGCGGCAATCGTTCGGCGTCCCTGCTCACCCTGCAACAACCCCCCAGCCCCCTTCGGGAGAAGGGGG
>DHGK01000388.1:0-5715 GCA_002402755.1 Planctomycetes bacterium UBA4800 | reverse complement strand
CACGGGTTCACCGAATATGTACGATTCGCCCGCTACCGGCAGCGCGGCGCCGGGAGGTCGCACCCGAGGTAACCGGCGGCCGTCCCGAGGCCGCATTCGACGGGGCCCGGGGCGGGCGGCGGCGCCGTGTGCGCGAAGAGGTACCTGAGGAGGTACACGGCGTCGGAGAGGTCGACCACGCGGCTCCCGTTCGCATCCATGCTCGTGAAGCACGGCGCCTCGCCGCGCGCGAAGAGATAGGCCAGCACCGCGACGGCGTCGGCAAGGTCCACGGCGCCGTCGCTGTTGCCATCGCCGCGCAGAAACGGCTGCGCGTCCTCGGGAAAGATGTCGAACGCAAAAGTCGCGGGAAGCGACGCGCCTTCCGCGCCCTCGATGCGCACGGCGACGACGTACGTCCCCGCCTCCGTGAAGCGCAGGCGCGCCGTCAGGCCGAGAGCATCGAGGGACGCCGCGTTCCAGGCCTCGCCGGCCGTCTGCCCGCACGTCATGTAGTGCCAGGCCGCGCCGGGAGGAATCGGAAACACGCAGCCCCCGCCCGGCGCGCACGCCCGCAACGCCGCGCTCGCCGTGAAGTCCGAGCTCGTCGCACTCGCGTTGTGGAACGAGAGGGCGAGCACGTTCTCGCCCGGGAGAAGCGCGGGCGCCGCCGCCGCGCCGATCTCGATCTCCTCGCGCGTCGGCTCGATCGAGCTCAGCGCCCACGCGCCGAGGCCCGCGTCCGCGGCGAGATTCCGCCGCGCGACCTCGCGGCCGTTCACGTAGGCGGAGAAGCCGTCGTCGTAGCGCACATCGAGGAGGAGGCTCGCGAGCGCGGCGGGATCGTCCACCGAGAACGCGTGCCGCATGAGGACCGACGGGCACGCGCGCGCCGCGATCGGGATCACGGAGACGTCGTCGTAGTCTCCGAAACCGAAGCCCTCCCGCGCGAGCGCCCAGGCCGTGCTCTCGATCGTCGCGCCGCCCGCGGGGCCTCCCTCGACGGACCACGCGCAGCGCACCTCGCCCTGCGCCATCGTGCCGAGCGCCGCCCGCGCCTCGCCGTTCGCAAGCAGCATCAGCGCCCTTCCCTCGCGAAGCTCGATCTCCGGGGTGTCGAGCGCCGGCGCGCCGAGCGCCGCCTCCAGGGCCCGCGCGCAGAACGCCGCCCGCATCGCGCCGAGCGGCACGGCCTCGAGCGCGAAACCGCACCACACGCCCTTGCCGGGCCTGTGCACGCCGACGATGCCGGCGGCCGCGTTCATGACGGCGGCCGAGACTCCCGCGACCGGCCTGATCTGTGTGAGCACGGTCGCACCCGAACGCCGCCAGTCCGTCGTCTCGCCGAGGCTGAACATGCCCAGGCCGGCGAATGCGCCGTACGACGCGATCGTCGCCGGCGCCGTCAGGTTCGCACCGAACTCGACTCCCATGCGCGCGAGCAACGCGCGCGCCTGCGCGCCGCCGCGCGCGGCGATCCACGACGCGGCCGCGCCTCCGGTGACGACGGCCCTGCCCCCGCCGTCCAGAAAGCGCACGAGAAGCTCCGCCGCGGCCTCGGGTAGCACGTTGTCGGCCTGCTCGCCGAAATCGAGCGCGATCGCGTCGTAGGCATCGAGGGCGAAGTCGCCGAGCGCCTCCTTCTCGGCGAAATCGAGCGCCGCATCGGGCCGCGCCGCGTGCAGCGCCGCCGCGTGCTCCAGCGCGCCGTCGCGGCCGCCCGGCGTCCTGCCCGGCTCCAGCCTGAGCACGTCGCCGAGCCGGTCGGTCAGCCAGGTGACGCTCCGGACAACGCCCTCATCGCCCGGGAAGGCATGCACGAGCAGTAGCCGCGCGCGCTCCGGGTCGCCGGGCAGGACAACGCCGGCCGTCGCCGACGGCAGCGACTCGCCGCCCCCGTTCACGGCCGTGACGCGGAAGAAGAGCGGCACGCCGGCGGGGAGGTTCTCCAGCGTCGCGCTCGTCGCCGCCGTCTCGCCGTCGAGCGCGAACGCGAGCCCGTCGCGGCTCACGGCGACGCGGTAGTACTCGGCCGCGCCCGCGCCGCACGCGCCCGCGCCGGCGGGCCCCGCGCGCCACGAGAGGCGCACGCTGCCCGCATCGATCGCGCGCGCGGCGAGCCCCTCGGGCGGCTCGGGGAGCATGACCGCGGCGTCGCCGTGCCAGTAGCGCACGACGGCGTGGTAGATGGCCCGCGTCACGATCCGGCGCCACAGGGGCGAGCGCTCGGCGGCCAGGTCGGCCGGATTGTCGTGAAACGCGCTCTCGATGAGCGCGCCGGGCATGGTCGAGAGCAGCCTGAGCTCGCCGAAGTTCGCCTCCTTGGTGCCGCGGTCGACCCAGGCGGGATCCCAGGCTTCCCGCAGGTCGCGCACGATCTCCTCCTGCAGGAGGTCGCGAAGAAGCCTGCTGCCGGGGGGAGCCCCGCCCGTCATGCTGTAGGTCTCGGTGCCCGTGCCGCCGCCCGCGTTCGTGTGGTACGAGAGATAGAGCGCGTCCTCGCCGCCCTCGCGCTCCCACTCGGAGTACCGCGGCCGGCACGTCACATCGTCGGAGCCATCGCCGTCGGACAAGGGGTTGTAGACGGCGTCGGGCGCTCCCTGGTAGCGCGCCCAGTAGACCGAGCACTCGTGGTAGCGAAGCTGGCCCGAGATCCCGCCCACGCCGTCGTTGGGCTCGACCGAGCCCATGCCGCCGCCAATGCGGATCGCGTCGGCGACGACGATCTTCGTCGTGTCGGCGCCGTCGGCCGAGATCTCGATGGTCTGCCCCTCGCCCGCGAAGAAGAAGTACCAGCCGGCGAAGCGCCACGTGCTCCCGTGGCGCTGCTGGTTGATGCGGACGGTCTCGACGCCCGCCGCGTGCCGCACCCTGACGAGCGCGGCCGCAGTCCGGTCCGTCCCCGCCGGGTACCACAGGTACAGCGGATAGCGGCCCGATGCGGGAAACGACGGGCGGAAGCGCGCGACGGCGCTCGAGCCGGGCGCCACGCTCGCGTACCGCGCGCCGCCGTTGTAGCCGTCCGGCGCGATCGGCAGCCACGCGCCCTCCTCTTCGTAGCGCGGGTCCGTATCGTCGATGATGATCTCGACCGGCGAGGGGCATTCCGCGCGGCACGGCCAGACATCCGCGCCCGCGCGGCGCAGGTACTCGGTGAGAAAGGCGAAACAGGTATCCGCGGTCTCGACGTCCTCGCAGATGAGCTCGATCGCCGGGCGCTGCGTGAGCCAACCGTACGTGGCGTGGTAGTAGAATCCGTGGCCCGGGCTCAGGAAGACGGTTTTCCCGTCCAGCCCCGCCGCCGACAGGCCGAGAACAAGGGCGCACGCGCCGCCGAGAATCATCCGAGCTCCTTTTCGCGCGAAACCCGCGCGACACCGATCCGCGCTCTTCTTACTCGCGCTCTTCTTCAGACCCGCGCTCTTTTTCGATTATACCGTGTACGCTCTGTCAGATGTAGACAGGCTACGGCGTTCCCGCGATCCGGACGCTCGCCGCGCGCGAACGCGCGCAGCGGCCGCCGCGCGGTCTTGCGCGGGCGGGCGACATCGAGTATCTTCTTTCCCCGGGTTTCTACGGCGCGACTGGAAGGCGCCTCGGCCCGCCGTGGAGGCGTATCGCGTGGAACAGAAGACCGGACCGCTGGACCTCCTGAAGCTGATCAAGCAGCGTGCGCCCGCCGCGCCCGCGCGTCCGGCGCGCCGACGCAAGAGCCCGGCGCTCCCGCACCTGCCCTCCCCGGCCGAGCCGTCCGTGGCGGAGGGCGTGGCGCGGGCGCGCGACTGGCTGCTCGCCCGCCAGAACGATGCGGGGTACTGGGTCGCGGAGCTCGAGGCCGACACCACCGTCGAGAGCTACTTCATTCTCTTCCGCACCTTCATGGGGCGGCACGACGACCCGCGCATCCCCGGGTACGCCAGGACGATCCGGCGCTGCATGCTCCCGCAGGGCGGCTGGGCGACCTACGAGAACGGCCCGCCCGAGCTCTCCGTGTCCGTCCTGAGCTACTTCGCGCTCAAGGTCGCGGGCGTCTCCGCGGACGAGGAGGACATGCGCCGCGCCAGGGCGGTCATTCTCGACCTCGGCGGCGCCGCCAACGCCAGCACGTACACGAAGTTCTACCTGGCGTTCTTCGGCCAGTACGCGTGGTCGCACGTGCCGGCGGTGCCGCCCGAGATGATCCTCCTGCCCTCGAAGATCCCGATCAACATCTACTCGATCTCGTCGTGGGCGCGCGCGATCTTCGTGCCGATGTCGATCCTCTACGCGCTCAAGCCCGTCTGCGCGATCCCGCCGGAGTGCGGCGTCGACGAGCTCTTCGCCGGCGGACGGGAGAACGCCGACCTGTCGCTGCCGCGGCCGCCGAAGGTCCTCTCGTGGGGCACGCTCTTCCTGCTCACCGACAAGGCGCTGAAGATGGCCGAGAAGTTCCCGATCGCGCTCGCGCGCACGATGGCGATCAGGCGCGCGGAGCGCTGGATGCTGCGGCGCTTCGAGCGCTCGGGCGGCCTGGGCGCCATCCTCCCCGGCATGGTCAACAGCATCATGGCGCTCCGCTGTCTCGGCTACCCGGACGACCATCCGGCCATCGCCAAGGGCCTGCACGACCTGGACGCGCTCGAGATCCACGATCCGGAGGATGACACGATCCGCGTGCAGCCCTGCCACTCGCCCGTGTGGGACACCGCGATCTCGACCTACGCGCTCGGCGTGTCGGGCGCAGCGGTCGACGAGGAGCCGCGCCTGCGGTCATCGGCCGCATGGCTCCTGTCCAAGGAGGTCCGGACCAAGGGCGACTGGAAGGTCAAGAACCCCGCGCCGCCGAGCGGCTGGTACTTCGAGTTCGAGAACGAGTTCTATCCCGATGTCGACGACACGGTCATGGTGATGATGGGCCTGCGGACGCTCCACGCGCCGGGCGCATCGCCTGCGGTCGACGCCGCGATCGAGCGCGGGCTGCAGTGGGTCCTCGGCATGCAGAGCGCGAACGGCGGCTGGGCGAGCTTCGATCGCGACAACGACAAGAGCTTCCTCACCAACATTCCGTTCGCCGACTTCAACGCCATGATCGACCCCAGCACGGCCGACATCACGGCGCGCGTGCTGGAGATGTTCGGCATCGTGGCGCCGGAACGGTTCAGCCCGTGGCACCCGGCCGTGCGGCGCGCGCTGGAGTTCATCCGCAAGGACCAGTGCGAGGACGGTTCGTGGTACGGGCGCTGGGGCGTCAACTACCTCTACGGCACCTGGCAGGTGCTGCGCGGCCTCAGGCTCATCGGCGAGGACATGCGCAAGGATTACGTCCGCGCGGCGGTCGAGTGGCTCATGAGCGTCCAGCACGACGACGGCGGCTGGGGGGAGCGGGCCGATTCGTACGATTTCCCGAGCCGCAAGGGCAAGGGCCCGTCGACGGCCTCCCAGACCGCGTGGGCCCTCATGGGGCTTCTCGCCGGCGGCGAGGGGCACAGCCAGGCCGCGCGGCACGGCCTGCGATACCTGCTCGACACGCAGCGCCGGGACGGCACCTGGGACGAGGCGGAGTGGACCGGCACGGGCTTTCCCCGCGTGTTCTATCTCCGCTATCACTTCTACCGGCACTACTGGCCGCTCATGGCGATGGCGCAGTACCTGCGCTTCCTGCGGGGCTACCGGCCGTAGGCGGGCTCTTTCCGATTCACCACGGAGAAGACAGAGACCACGAAGGACGGAACGAGGTAACCGTTCACGGTTTTCTCG
>DHGK01000251.1 GCA_002402755.1 Planctomycetes bacterium UBA4800 | reverse complement strand
CTATCTCGTCTTCCTTCGCGCGGCTGCCCCCCGCGTCCGGGGAGAACGGAAGGACGATGCCACAAAGACTCAAAGACACGAAGGACAAGCGGCGCATCACCGCGCACTCGGAATGCACCCGAGGCTCTTCGTGCCTTCGTGCCTTCGTGGCAATTCTCCTTCATCCCGCGGCAACAGCCGTGTATCCCGGGAACGCGAAGGTCCGGTAAGATAGGACAGCATGGATTCCTCACCGCCCGCCCCCGGCCCCTACTGGCGCTCCTTCGACGCGTATCTTCGCGAACGATTCGGCGCCAAGGTGCGCAAGCTCCCGCTCGACGCCGGGTTCTCCTGCCCGAATCGCGAGCGCGGCGGCACGGGGTGCGCCTTCTGCGACAACGCGGCCTTCAGCCCCTTCGCCGCCCGGCCCGGCGGGAAGCCCGCGCCCCTCGACGCCCAGCTCGACGAGGGCATCGCGCGCGCGGCGCGGCGCGGCGCGCGCGCCTTCATGGCGTATTTCCAGGCCTTCACGAACACGTACGCCCCCCTCGATGCGCTCAAGGCCGCCTACGATTGCGCCGCCCGGCGGCCGGGCGTCGTCGCGCTCGCCGTCGGCACCCGCCCGGACTGCGCCGGCGACGACATCCTGGAATTGCTCGCCTCGTACTGCGATCGGCTCGAGGTGTGGCTCGAGCTCGGGCTCCAGTCGGCGCACGACGAGACGCTCGCGCGCCTGAACCGCGGCCACACGTACGCGCAGTTCCTGGACGCGGTGGCGCGCTGCCGCCGCTTCCCGCTCAAGCTCTGCGTGCACGTGATCCTCGGCCTGCCGGGCGAGACGCGCGCCCTGGGCAACCGCACGGCGGAGGAGCTCGCGGCGCTTCCCATCCACGGCCTGAAGCTCCACCCCCTGCAGATCCTCGCGGGCACGAGACTCGCCGAGGAGCACGCGCGCGGGGCCGTCGCACCGATCTCGGAGGACGAGTTCGCCGCCCGCGCCGCCGATTTTCTCGAGCGCACGCCGCCCGGCATCGTCATCCAGCGCCTCACGGCCGATGTCCTGGGGCCCGCCCTCATCGCCCCGTCCTGGACGCGCGACAAGCAGCGCTTCCTCGGGCTGATCGAGGCCGAACTCGCGCGCCGCGGCACGCGCCAGGGGGCACGCGCGCCCGCCTCTCCGTCTCCTTGCATCGGCCCGGGCGATTCGCTATAGTCGGCGGGTTACCTTTGTTTTTTCCCGGCGCGACGCGCGGCGCACGCTGATCGCAACGCCGTCCCTGCGCCGGGCGAGGCAGGTCCGCAGGAGGTGCACATGGCACGGAAAACGGTCACGGTCGACGGCAACGAGGCCGCTGCGTATGTGGCGCACAAGCTCAACGAAGTGATCGTCATCTATCCGATCACGCCCTCATCGCCGATGGGCGAGTGGGCCGACGAGTACTCGGCCAAGGGCCAGAAGAACATCTGGAACACCGTGCCGCAGGTCACCGAGATGCAGAGCGAGGGCGGCGCCGCGGCCGCCGTCCACGGCGCGCTCATGACGGGCGCCCTCTGCACGACCTTCACCGCCTCCCAGGGGCTGCTCCTGATGATCCCCACGATGTTCAAGATCGCGGGCGAGCTGCTCCCGACCTGCTTCCACGTGTCGGCGCGCACCGTCGCCACCCACGCGCTCTCGATCTTCGGGGACCACAGCGACATCGGCGCCGTCCGCTCGACCGGCTGGGCCCTGCTCGCGTCCAACTCGATCCAGGAGATCCACGACTTCGTCCTGATCGCCCAGGCCGCGGCGCTCGAGTCGCGCGTCCCCTTCGTGCACTTCTTCGACGGCTTTCGCTCGTCCCACGAGGTGCAGAAGATCGAACAGCTCACGCAGGATGACATGCGCGCCATGATCGACGAGAAGCTCGTCGAGGCCCACCGGGCCCGCGCGCTGACGCCCGACCGCCCCACCATCAAGGGCACCGCCCAGAACCCCGACGTCTTCTTCCAGGCGCGCGAGAGCTGCAACCCGTTCTATGCCGCGTGCGCCGGCATCGTCCAGAAGGCAATGGACAGGTTCGCGGCCCTCACGGGCCGGAAGTACAACCTCTTCGACTACGTCGGCGCGCCCGATGCCGAGCGCGTCATCGTGCTCATGGGCTCCGGCGCCGAGACCGCGCAGGAGACGGCCGAGCACCTCAATGCCCGCGGCGAGAAGGTCGGCATCATCAAGGTCCGCCTCCTGCAGCCCTTCTCGGTCGACCGCTTCGTCGCGGCGCTCCCGAAGACCGTGAAGTCGATCGCGGTCCTCGACCGCACGAAGGAGCCGGGCGCCGTGGGCGAACCCCTGTACATGACCGTGCACACGGCCGTCAACGAGGCCCGGGCGGCCGGCACGTTCCCCTGCGCGGCGATGCCGCGCATCATCGGCGGCCGCTACGGCCTGTCCTCCAAGGAGTTCTCGCCCGGCATGGTGAAGGCCGTCTACGACGAGCTCGCCAAGCCCTCCCCGAAGAACCACTTCACGGTCGGCATCACGGACGACCTGTCCGGGACGAGCCTCGAGTTCGACCCCGACTTCTCGACCGAGGGCAAGGGCGTCGTGCGCGCGATCTTCTACGGCCTGGGATCGGACGGCACGGTCGGCGCCAACAAGAACTCGATCAAGATCATCGGCGAGGAGACGCCCAACTACGCCCAGGGCTACTTCGTCTACGATTCCAAGAAGGCCGGCTCGGTGACGGTGTCGCACCTCAGGTTCGGCCCCAACCCGATCCGCTCGACCTACCTCATCAGCAAGGCCAACTTCGTGGCCTGCCACCAGCAGTTCTTCCTGGAGCGCTTCAACGTGCTTGAGAAGGCCGCGCCCGGCGCGACGTTCCTCCTCAACTCGCAGACCGCCCCCGGCGAGGTCTGGGACACGCTGCCGCGCGTCACGCAGGAGGACATCATCGCCAGGAAGATGAAGTTCTACGTGATCGACGCCTACCGGGTGGCCAAGGAGACCGGCATGGGCGTCAGGATCAACACGATCATGCAGACCTGCTTCTTCGCGATCTCGGGCGTCCTGCCGCGCGAGGAAGCCATCGAGTACATCAAGAAGACCATCAAGAAGACCTACGGCGCCAAGGGCGAGCAGATCGTGAAGATGAACTTCAACGCGGTCGACCAGACCCTCGCCAACCTGCACGAGGTCACGGTGCCCGCGACGGTGACGAGCGCGATCGAGCTCAGGCCGCCCGTGCCCGCCGAGGCCCCCGACTTCGTCCGCAACGTGGTCGGCTCGATGATCGTCGGCCGCGGCGACGACGTCACGGTCGCCCAGCTCCCCAACGACGGCACGTTCGACTCGGGCACGACGCAGTTCGAGAAGCGCAACGTGGCGCTCGAGATCCCGATCTGGGATCCGTCCTGCTGCATCCAGTGCGGCAAGTGCTCGCTGGTCTGCCCCCACGCCGCGATCCGCATCAAGGCGTTCGATCCGGCCCTCGCCGCGGGCGCGCCGGCGTCGTTCCGCACGGCGCCCGTCAAGGGCAAGGACTTCCCCGCGGGCTGGCTCTTCACGGTCCAGACGGCGCCCGAGGACTGCACGGGCTGCACGCTGTGCGTCATGAACTGCCCCGGCAAGAACAAGAAGGTCGAGGGCCGCAAGGCGATCAACATGGAGCCGCAGCCGCCCATCCGCGAGCGGGAGCGCGAGAACTACGCGTTCTTCCTGAGTCTTCCCAACGCCGACCGCGGCACGGTCAAGGTCGACTCGGTGAAGGGCTCGCAGCTCCTCGCGCCGCTCTTCGAGTACTCGGGCGCCTGCGCGGGCTGCGGCGAGACGCCGTACGTGAAGCTCCTGACGCAGCTCTTCGGCGACCGCCTGCTGATCTCCAACGCGACCGGCTGCTCCTCGATCTACGGCGGGAACCTGCCGACCTTCCCCTACACCAAGGACAAGAACGGCCGCGGCCCGGCGTGGTGCAACTCGCTCTTCGAGGACAACGCCGAGTTCGGCTTCGGCTACCGCCTGACGATCGACAAGCAGGCGGAGTTCGCGCGCGAGCTCCTCACGGGCCTGGCCGGCAAGGTCGGCGAGCAGCTCGTCAAGGGCATCCTCGAGGCCGACCAGCGCACCGAGGCCGGCATCGCCGCCCAGCGCGACCGCATCGCCGCGCTCAAGACGAAGCTCCAGGCGATCGAGTCGCCCGAGGCCGCCCGCCTGCGCGCGCTCGCCGACTTCCTCGTCAAGAAGAGCGTGTGGATCCTGGGCGGCGACGGTTGGGCGTACGACATCGGGTACGGCGGCCTGGACCACGTGCTCGCCTCCGGGCGCAACGTCAACGTGCTCGTCCTGGACACCGAGGTCTACTCCAACACAGGCGGCCAGATGTCCAAGTCGACGCCCATCGGCGCCGTGGCGAAGTTCGCGGCCGCCGGCAAGCCCCTGCCCAAGAAGGACATGGGCATGCTCTTCATGATCTACGGGAACATCTACATCGCGCGTGTCGCCATGGGCTACAACGATCTCCAGGTGATCCGCGCCATGGTCGAAGCCGACGCCTACGACGGCCCGAGCATCATCATCGCCTACGCGCACTGCATCGCCCACGGCATCGACATGGCCGAGGGGCTCCTGACCCAGAAGGCGGCGGTCGACAGCGGCCACTACCCGCTCTTCAGGTTCAACCCGGCCCTCGCGGCCGAGGGCAAGAACCCGCTCAAGCTCGACTCCAAGCCGCCGAAGATCGCGCTGGAGGACTTCGTGTACCAGCAGACGCGCTTCAAGATGCTCACCAAGATGATGCCCGAGCGCGCCAAGGAGCTGCTCGCGCTGGCCAAGAAGGACATCGCGCAGCGCTGGCGCCTCTACGAGCAGTGGGCCGCCATGGAGTACGGCAACGGCAAGCCCGAGGGCGCGGCGAAGGCCGAAGATGCGCCCGAGGGCACGGCATAGCCCGACGACGGATCCGGCAGGCCGGCGAGGGGGCCGCGTTCGCGCGCGGTCCCCTCGCGCTGTTCAGCGCCGCGCGCGGCGCTCGGGCATGAAGACCTCCGTCGCCAGGACGCCGAGCGTGCAGAAGAGCGGGTGCAGGAACACGCCCCACAGAAACGACTTGACGAGCGCGCCGCCGAGCGTTTCGTCCGCCGCAGGCGCGACGGCGTGGAGCACGGTGTGCCCAACGCTGAAGAGCGCCGCCATCGCCGCGCCCCCCGCGAGCGCCGCGATGACCCGCCGCGAGAGCGCCGCGCCGCCGGCCCATAGGGTCGCGATGCTCCCCGCGAGCAGCGGCAGCCCCATCATGAGCGGCCACAGCGCAAGCTCGCCGGGCGCCGCGCCCTTGCCGCGCCACCACAGGACCTCGGCGCCGCAGAGCAGCGCGGCCGCGACCGCGCCCGCGGCAAACGCGGGCCACATCCTGGCCGGACGGCCGGCGCGGCGCGCCGCCCGCTCGCGCATGCGCCGCCTGACCGTGAGCGGGTAGTTGTAGCACAGGCCGAAGACCGCGTGTTCGAGCAGCGCGCCGCGCTCGCCGAACACCGGGATCATGTGGACGGCATCGGTGGCCCAGTGCGCCGCCATGAACCGCGCGAGCGCGGGGTAGCGGCTCGCCATCTGGATCGGAAACGCAAGGTAGCCCACGTACTTGAAGAAGCTCAGGAACAGCGCGATGGTGTAGTCCCTGAAGTTCCGCTCCCTGACGACGAGGTACACCACGTACGCGCCCCGCGCGAGCGAGCCCGGCGATATCGGCGTGAGCTGGAAGAGGAAGACCAGCGCGCCCGCCGACAGCATGATCTTCCCCCACGACCACCCCTGCCAGATGCCCCAGCCGACCGCGATGAGGATCGCGACCACCTGCGTCACGGGCAGGGTGCACAGGTGGACGGCCAGGCTCTTCAGATACTTCTGGATGAAGGGCTCGCCCGCCACGGCGCGGATCTCGGCGGCATCGGCCTCGGTCAGCATGTGCTTCCGGCGGCCCTCATCGATCATCTGGAAGAGCCACGCCTCGCGCGCCTCCGCGTTGAAGTACAGGCGGACGGGGCGCACGAAGAAGTAGCGGAGTCGGTCGGCGGCGTAGGCGCCGTCGGTCAGAACGCGGTGGATGGACGCGGGCAGCCATGCGCAGGCGAGGTGCCCGAGCATGCGCGCCGGCCTCGCGGCAAGCGCCANNGGCCCGCGCGTCGCCGACGCGGCCCGCGCGCAGCCAGCGCACGAGCTTCTCGGCCGCGTACGCGCGGATCGCCCTCCCCAGGTATTGGGGGCTCGAGAGCATGCACGCGTAGTGATGCCTGAGATCGGCGCGGCCCCAGATCTTCCTGATGAGCGCGCCGCCGATGCCGCCCGCAGCCGCGATCGCGACGCCCGCGCCGGCCGCCGCGGGCCACGCGACGCCCGCCGCCCACATGCCGATCCCCGCCGCGATGCCGCCCGCAACCGCGAGCAGCGGCGCGAAGCCCGCGCACAGAAACGCGACCGTGCGCGCGCGGCTCCGCCGGAGGCTCTCAGCGCACGCGCCGTCGGCGATGCCGCGCAGCTCCCAGCTCGCGACGAGGGAGTCGAGCACCGCGCGCCGGAGCTGCGGCTCGGCCAGCAGCCGCA
>DHGK01000297.1:298-22500 GCA_002402755.1 Planctomycetes bacterium UBA4800 | reverse complement strand
ACCTTGGGCTTCTGCTCCCAGTGAACCAGGTCCTTGGAGACGAACACGTCGTAGCCCCGCGAATCGGTCGTGGGGTACAGGTAGTACGTGCCCTCGTGCCTGATCACGTGCGGATCCGCCGGCCCCAGTCGGTCGATGATGGGGTTGCGATAGGTTCCGGCCGCCGCCGCGCCGGCGGCGCCGGCGGCCATCAGCATCCCCACGAGGAGCATACAAGAACGCACAAGACATCTCGTTCGCGTTTTCATCATCCACGATCGTAATCGCGCGCCTCTCGGCGGTCAATCGACGGTCGCGGGAGCCGGCCCCGCGCCTCGGAACGGCGCCGGATCCGGAAGGACGATCCGCCGGCCCTGATGTATACTGAAGGCACGGCCCCGCGGGGTCGGGCCGCGCCTTGCGGCGACAACGGCTGGGAAGGAAAAGGAGCGCGCGGTGTCGACACGACGCATGCTACCGATTGCGGTCGCGGTTTTCCTGTGTGCAGGTCAGGCCCTCGCGGCGTCCACCCCGGAGAGTCCGCACCCGCAGGTCACCATTTCGAACGGCGTGGTGACGATGTCGCTGTATCTCCCCGATCCGGTGAAGGGATACTACCGCGGCTCGCGCTTCGATTGGTCGGGCGTCGTGTCGCGCCTGACGTACAAGGGACACGAGTACTTCGGGGAATGGCAGGAGTCCGATGACCCTCTGCTGCACGACCGCATCTGCGGCCCCGTCGAGTCGTTCCAGACCGGCGATCTGCCGTGGGGCTACGAGGAGGCGGCGCCGGGGAAGGGGTTCGTCAAGATCGGGATCGGCGTCCTGGAAAAACCCGCAGAGCCCGCATACCGCTGGAACGGCACGTACACGCTCCTCGATCCCGGAACCTGGAAGGTCCGCCGCACGGACGATGCAATCGAGTTCCGGCACGAGCTGGCGGGCCCGCGCGGCATGGCCTACCGCTACACGAAGACGATCCGGCTGACCGGCGAGCCCCCCGGTTTCACGATCGATCACGTCCTTGAGAACACGGGCGCCAGGAGCATCGAGACCAGCCAGTACAACCACAACTTCTTCACGATCGACCGCCTGCCGAGCGGCCCCGACGTCACGGTGCGTTTTCCCTTCCCGCCGAAGGCGACGCACGACCTCAAGAATCTCCTCCGAATCGAGGGCACGCAGCTCGGCTATCAGGTTGAGCTGCGTGACCAGGACATCTTCACGGGACTGGAAGGGTTCGGCTCCGCGGCGAGCGATCACGAAATCGTCATCGAGAATCGCAGGGCCGGCGCAGGCGTGAGAATCTCCGTCGACCGTCCGCTCTTCCGGCTCAACTTCTGGAGCATCCGTACGACCGTCTGCCCGGAGAACTACGTTCTGCTGCGCATCGCGCCGGGCGCGCAGGAACGGTGGAAGTCCACCTATGTTCTCTACACCATCGAGACGCCCTGAAGGCGTCGAACGCCGGCCGGCGAGCTGCACGGAGACGGCCTTCCGCCGTCGTTCACTTCGCCGCGCGGGATTCGGCCAGCTCCCGCGCCGCCTTGAAGACCGCCAGGTTCGCGCCGACGACCTTGTCGCCCTTGGAGGCGAACTGGTCGGCGATCGCCTGCTCGAACGCGGCCGCGGGCATCTGCATGAAGTACGAGGCCGCGCCGAGGAGCGCCACGTTGGCCGCGCGCGAGGCGCCCGCCTTCGTCGCCAGCTCCGTCGCGTTGAAGAGCACGTGGCGCGGCCGCGCGCGGATCTCGGCGTGGACGCGCTCGGGCTCGGGGTAGTCGGGAATGTTGACGACCGGCTCCTCGTTGGCGATGAGCCAGCCCTCGGGCGCGAGCCACGCGGCGTAGCGCAGCGCCTCCATGGGCTCCATGGCGATCAGCATGTCCGCCCCGCCGCAGGGGATCATGTCGGACCAGATCGCGCCCGACGAGAGCCGCATGTGCGAGTAGACGGCGCCGCCGCGCTGCGCCATGCCGTGCACCTCGCACTGCTTGAGGTGCAGCCCCTCCCGGACCGCGGCGCGGCCGAGGATGGTCGCGATCGTGAGAATCCCCTGCCCGCCGACGCCCGCGATCAGAATGTCGTGCTTCATGCTCACTGTCGCTTTCGAATCTGGATGCACGCGCGGCGGCAGATCACCACCGACAGGCCCTCGTACGCGAGCTCTTCGGCGAGCGCCTTCACGTTCTCATCGTGGTTCTTGGGAAGCGGCGTCAGGACTCGCATGTGCGCGGGGTCGACGCCGAGGCCGGCCACGATGCCCTCGAGGCGCCCCGAGCTCAGCGACTCCTGGCCGCCCGTCATGCCGACCGTGTCGTTGTCGAGAACAAGCACCGTCATGGGGGTGTTCTCGTGCGCGGCGTCCAGGAGCCCGGTGATGCCCGAGTGCGTGAACGTCGAGTCGCCGATGACCGCGACCGCGGGCCGCACGCCCGCGTCGGCCGCGCCCTTGGCCATCGTGATCGACGCGCCCATGTCGACGCAACTGTGGATCGCATCGTAGGGCGGCAGCGCGCCGAGCGTGTAGCAGCCGATGTCCGAGAGCGGGCGGCTGCCCGGGTACGCGCGCAGCGCCTCGTTCAGAAACCTGTACGTGTCGGCGTGCGGGCAGCCGCGGCAGAGCTGCGGCGGCCGCGCCTTGACGACCTCGGCGAGCTTCAGCGCCGGCGGCTCCTTGAGCCCGAGCGCCGTCGCCACGTCGTCGGGCGTGAGCTCGCCCGCGCGCGGGAGCGCGCCGTCGAGCCTGCCGCGCACCTCGGGGCTCTTCCGGAAATGGCCGCGCACCATCTCCTCGATGTACGGGGCGCCTTCCTCCAGCACCAGTATCCGCCGGCAGCGCTCGATGAGGCGCGCGATGGGCGCCTCGGGGACCGGGTACTGGCAGACCTTGACGACGGGGTACGGGCACGCGCCGCCCGGGTAGTTCTCGCGCAGGTAGTTGATCGCGATGCCGGCCGCGATGATGCCGAGCGACGTGTCGGCGCCGTCCAGCGCCGCGTTGAACTCCGACGCCTCGGCCGCCTCGATCATGTCGCGCTGCTTGCGGAGCAGCGCCGCGTAGTTGCGCCTGGCGTTTGCGGGAAGCAGCGTGTACTGCCGCGAGTCGGGCGGCAAGGAGAGCGGGTTCTCCGGGCGCGGCGCCCGGACGCGCACGTCGGCCCGCGAGTGCGCGAGGCGCGTCGTCACCCGCAGGACGACGGGGACGCGGAGCTTCTCGGAAAGCTCCAGGCCCGCCCACACCATGTCGTAGGCCTCCTGCTGGGAGGAGGGCTCCAGCAGCGGCACCATCGCGAACTTCGCGTAGAAGCGCGAATCCTGCTCGTTCTGGCTGGAGTGCATGGAGGGGTCGTCGGCGGCGACGACCAGCAGGCCGCCGTTCGCGCCCGTGATCGCCGCGTTGACGAAGGGGTCGGCGGCGACGTTGAGTCCGACGTGCTTCATGCACGCCATGGCGCGCTTCCCGGCCCAGGAGACGCCGAGCGCCTCCTCCATGGCCGTCTTCTCGTTCGCGCTCCACGCGCGGTGCACGTTGCGCGCCGCGGCCTCCGGCGCCCTCTGAATGTACTCCAGGATCTCCGTCGAGGGCGTCCCGGGGTACGCGTACGCGCCGCGTATGCCCGCGTCGAGGGCCGCCTGGGCTATGGCTTCGTCGCCGAGGAAGAGACGTGTGTGCTGCATGGGCTCCTGCGGGTTCGGGGACAGGCATTGCCGCGCGGCACGCCGCGTGCCGCCGCGAAGAGGTCGATTATAGAAGCGTGAAGGAAGCCTGCCAAGCGGAGCGCACGGCCCCGGAAGGTCACTCTCGGTCCGCGACGGAGATCCTCTCGCAGCCCTCGCCGATCTGGAGCGGCCCGTCCGCCAGGAACCCGCCGGGATCGACGATGCGGTTGCCACGCACCGCGACGTCGCTCGATGACCACAGGCTGATAGCCGCCCGCCGCGCCTTCCCCTGGAAGTAGTTCGGGTGCCCGATGAGGAACTGGATCGTCCCGAGATCGCCGCCCGTCTCGGCCGGCCGGTACATGGCGCCCGCGATCGTGTTGCCGGCGATCAGGGCGCCGTCGGTGTTCGTCACCACGATCCCGAAGCCGCCCGTCCCCTCGATGCGGTTGCCCGTGATCCTGATGTTCTCGATCGGGCGCGCCGTGCGCAGATACCCGCCGTTCGCCGGCACCATGGTCACGGTGATGGCCGTCCCGTGGTGCGGGAGCAGCGGGTCCCGGATCCCCGCGAACACATTGCCCGCGATCTCGAGATTCGCGGGCATCGGCCCCTCGAAGTACTGCCAGGTCTCGAAGTGCACGACGAGCCCCCACGCGGACCGCTCGATCACGTTGCCGGCGATCCTCCCGCCGCCCGCGCCGTTGATCAGGCACCGGGCCATGGCGTCGTGGAAGTAGCAGTCCCGGATGAGGAAGCCCGCGCTCCGGAAGCGGTCGAGGGCCGCGAGGTCCCCGGCGGCGAGCGCCGGCTCCTTGTCCAGCGTGACGATGTGGTAGTTCCTGTCGGCGTGGTTCGGCAGGACGACCGCGTCGCACGCCGCGGCGAGAGCCTTGTCGCTCAGCCGCTCGATAGCGACCGCCCGCGCTTTTCCCAGGAGCGCGACGGTCTCGTCGTCGTAGAACGTCAGCGTCTCGCCCGCGTCGAGCTCGCCGAGGTTCGCCTGGCCGATGACGAACCGCCGGGCATCGAGCCGCCGCCACACCACGCCGAAATGCCCGTGCAGGTTGAAGAAGTCGTCGCTCGTGCCCGTGATCTCGCACTCGATGAGCTGCGGGCCGCGGTCGGTCTGCGCGTTGTGGAACCCATCGGCGGCGCAGGCATGCAGGCGGCGGGTTCCGGGCGGAGGGATGATCCGAACGCGCCGGTAGACGTTCCCTCCCTTCCCCTGCTGCTCGAGAATGCCCATTCCCGGCGACGCGTACTCGTCGACATCCTCCAGCGTGCACTGCTCGCAGCGATACACGTGGATCCCCTTGCCGCGGCGCCAGGGGAGTGCGATGTAGTCGCCGGGGCCGACCGGGCTTCCGCCCTCGCGCAGAGCCTGGAAGACCCGCGCGTCGGCAAGCTCCACGCGGTGCGTCCGGCCCTCCAGCCTCCGCGTCCCGCGGTGGGACAGGTAGCCGTGCCGGATCCAGCCGCCGTCGCGCCGGTAGAGGAAGAAGGAGCCCGGACCCATCTCGGCATCGGGGAAGGCGGGATCGATCGCCACCCGCAAGCCCGGCGGCGCCTCGTCCAGCGCCAGGATCTCGGCCTGCACGTAGACCGGCGGATCGAAGTCGATCTTCAGGCCCCTGATCGTCACGTTCCGGCAGTTGCTGAGAACGAGGCCCTTGGGATCCGCCGCCAGCATCGAGGCCGGCCGCTCGAACCAGAAGGTCACGCCCCGGGCGACGATCGTGCACCCGGCGGCGCCGTCGATCGTGAACCCCCGATTGCCGGCGAAGCGGTACTCGCCGGGGGCGATCGTGAAGACCCCATCGCCGCCCGACTGCGCCCGGGAGAACGCCGCCCGCAGCTTCTCCGCGGCGTCGCGCTGCGCCTGCCTGGTTTCCTCGGAGGCGACGAGCCCGACGGGGGCATCCATGCTGAAGGCCGGCCGCTGCTTCGCGCGCACGTAGGCCGCGTTCGGGGCGACGTGGTCCTGCCAGCCGGCGCCGGCGGCGCTGCACACGAAGGCTGCGGCGAGGCTCGCGAGAAACGGCATGCCAAAGCTCCGCGGGACTTGATGATCCTGACGACCCGGCCGCGCGGCACGCCCACGAGGGCGGAAAAGCCGGACGGCCTTGCCGAGCGAATGGTAGTCGCCTCGGGCGGCAGGATCAAGACCGAAGCCCGGACAGCGATCGCGCCGCCGCGACCGCCCGCCTTGCCGCCGCCGGCCGCCGCCGGTACGATTCACGCTGCGCCCGGCGACCGAGCCGCTGCGCGAGGAGCAGCGCCATGACCGACCGCATACCCGTCTTCGACGGACACAACGACACCCTCCTGCGCGTGCGGCCGACGGAGTCCGAAGGCGAGCGCTGCTTCTTCGTCGAGAGCGGCGAGGGGCATGTCGATCTGCCGCGCGCGCGCCGCGGCGGGCTCGTCGGAGGCGTGTGCGGGATCTACGTGCCGCGGCCGCCGGATGGCGCCGGAGGGGCTCCCGTCGCGTCCGATGCGCCTCTGGCCATCGATCCGGCGTACGCGCACCGGTTCGTCACGACCGTCCTCGCCCGGCTCTGCAAGCTCGAAGCCGCCGCGCGCGGCAGCTTCAAGGTCGTCCGCAGCACCGTGGAGCTCGACCAGTGTCTCGCTGACGACGTCTTCGCCGCCGTGCTGCACCTCGAGGGCGCCGAGGCCATCGACGCCGAGCTGGATGCGCTGTGGGTCTTCCACCGCCTCGGCCTGCGCTCGCTCGGCATCACCTGGAGCCGGCCGAACGTCTTCGGCCACGGCGTGCCCTTCACGTTCCCCCACTCGCCCGACACGGGGCCCGGGCTCACCGCCGCGGGCACGGCGCTCGTCCGCGCGTGCAACGAGCTCGGCATCGCCATCGACTGCGCGCATCTCAACGAGCGCGGGTTCTTCGACGTCGCTTCGCTCTCGACCGCGCCGCTCGTTGCCAGCCACACGGCCGCGCATGCCTTGTGCCCATCGCCGCGCAACCTCACCGATGCGCAGCTCGACGCGGTCGCCGCCTCGGACGGCGTCGTCGGCGTCACCTTCTGCACGGCCTTCCTCCGCGCCGACGGCAAGTCGACGCCCGATACGCCGATCGCGGAGATCGTCCGTCACGTCGAGTACATCGCCGCGCGCATCGGCGCCGACCACGTGGGCTTCGGTTCCGATTTCGATGGGGCCACGATTCCGAGCGCGCTCGGCTCCGCGGCGGGCCTGCCGCTCCTCCTCGACGCGCTCCGAGGCCGCGGGTTCGGCGCGGACGACCTCGCGAAGATCGCGAGCCGCAACTGGCGGCGCGTCTTCGCGCGGACGTGGCGCTGACATGCACGGCCGAGTACATACTCGGTGAACCCGTGCGTCGAAACGCGCAATGAACGCGTCCGTTGCGCAATTGCGGCTCTGCCGACGCTATGGAGGCGGGGACCCGAGGTCTCCGCGGCGGCAACCGCTCGGCGTCCCTGCTCACCCCTCGTGCGTCGAAACGCGCAATGAACACGTCCGTTGCGCAATTGCGGCTCTGCCGAGGCGATGGGAGCGGGGACCGGAGGTCTTCGCGGCGGCAATCGCTCCGCGTCCCTGCTCACCCCTACACAACNNACGGGTTCACCGAATATGTACGCGCCCGACGGGCCGGAGTCGCTACAGGTCCAGCGCCAGCCTCAGGAGCAGCGCCGAGTCGCGGTTGGTTCCTCCGAACGCGGTCAGCTCGTGGTCGGCGAGCGTCGTCACCCAGCCGGCGCTCACGCGCACCCCGCCCGCCGGATACCAGTTCAGGTTCAGCGTGAACGTGCGCACCTCCTGCGTCGACGGGTCATAGTCCGTGAATCCAGTGTAGAAGAGCCGGCGATCCACGTCGGCGTTGGAGTACCGGGCGGCGATCTCCACGCGGCCGAACCGCGATGACGCCGCGGGCGCGGGAACCCAGCAGCCGCGCCGCCACGCAACCTCTTCCCCGGTCAGGTTCCAGGCGGCATAGGCGGTCCACGCGGTGAGCTGGTCCATGTCCTCGGTCCGCCCGCCGCCGGTGGGAACATCGTTGACGGCCCCGACGCTGCTCTCGAAGCCGCACCGGAAGGGCCCCCAGAAGTACCCCAGCTCGAAATGGCGCCAGAAGGCGTCATCGCCGCGCAGGTCGTGCGTGGTGAAGACCGTCGAGTCGAGCGGCGTCGTGAGCCTCAGCGGGTCATCGTAGCGGGGGCTGTAGGCGAGCCCCACCCCGCCGAAGAGCCCCTTCAGGACGGGCAGGTCCGTCGCCGCGAAAGGGATCGCCACGCAGCGCAGGGAGAACTGCGGGCTGTTCAGGTCCTGGCCGTCGACGCCGAAGCCGTGCCCCGCGCCGGCCGCCAGATCGTACCAGAGCGATCGGGCGAGCAGTTCGCCGTCGAGACGGGCGCCCCAGTCGTACCGGCCATCGAGGAACGAGGTGAAGCCGTAACCGATCAGGGGCAGGTCCTCGGGCCGCGTGGCGTACTCGGTGCCGAGCGCAACTCGGATCTGTCCCGCGGTGAGCGTCGCCCCCGGACAGACCCGCAGCGACGCCCAAGCATCGTAGAGATTGTGGCGCGTGTCGATGCCGAGGAGATCCGGCTGCACGCGGAACGCGAGGTCCTCCCCGTATCCGCCTTCCAGGAGCAACTGCGCCTCGTCCACCTCGACGCCGCTTCTGCGCGCGTTGGCATAACCGTACTTGATCGCGTCGACGACCAGGCGCCCCCCCCCGTGAAGGCGCCAGTCGTCGCCTGCGGCCTTGATGCCGAAGAACGACAGCCGTGCGTCTTCGTCGTACGACCACAGGGCGGACCAGGCGCCGCCACCCTCGAACTCCCCTTCGGCGGCGCGGATCGCGGCGATGCCGCACGCGACCGCGAGCGCGCTGCCGGCCAGGCTCCGTTCACACCATGACCGTCCCATCCCACCCTCCTGTGGGTACGCTGCGCCGGGTCACATCCTTTCCAGCGCGGCGGCAAGCGCCTCCGACACCGTGAGCTTGTTGTAGTACACCCGGCGCCGCAGTCTCAGGTCCAGCGTGATCAGCCAGCCGAAGATGGGAAGCGTTCCCCGCCGTACATCCCTGCACACGCGGGCAAGACGTTCCTTGTTGCCGTAGGCCCTGGCAAATGCCTCCAGGTACCGTGGGAAGGCTTTCTTCGTCTCCTTCGCCAGAACGCGCAGGAAGCCGGCGATCTCGAGGCTCACAATCCGCTCGATATCGTGCCGTCCCATGAACACGACCTCGAAGTCAAGGTTGACGAGTCGGTCGCCCGCCACCATGACGTGTCTCAGGCTGGGGTGCTCGTGAATCAGCCGCGGCTCCTTGAGCGCCAGCGCCGTATCGTGGCGCCGGCGGCAGTCCCGGGCGAACCGCTCCAGGATGACCGTGAGCTCCCGGGCTTCCGCGCGGCGTCCCCTGATGAGATCCCGCAACGAAACACCCGGCACGCACTCGATGACGAGCGAGTGCCGGTCCGCCGCCTCGGGAAGCGCATCTTCCAGTATCGCCGGCACATCGAAGCCCGTGCGGCGCCATAGCTCCAGAACGCTCCGTTCCGTCTCGCAGCGGGCACGGGCCAGATCCGAGGACTTCCCTGCAATCACACGGCTGTCGAACCACCGCATGACCGTGGTGAAAAACCCGCGCCGCCGGCCGTAGACCTTGACGACCACAGCCCTGCCGTTCAGGACGGTCTTGAGCGTGATATTCCTGCCGTCCCCCCTGTGGCTCGCGGCCAGCACCTGGGCGTCGAGGCCGGCGTACCGGATTGTGGCGCCTGCAGACACGGTCATGTGCGATCCATGGCTTCCCGTAAACGGCGCGCGACATTGTACTTCGAGAAGGGCTTCCCGGCGCGCGCCTTGATCGTCCTGTCCAGCCACCGGAAGGCCCTCACCACCCTGTTCGGATTCCTGAAGGCAAAAATATACGCCTGCTCCAGGTAGTCCCTGGAGGGATAGTGCCGCACCGTCTCCTCCAGAAACCGCTCGAAAAGCTCCGGTCCCACGGTCTTGCCCAGCGACTTCAGATAGGCCGATATCTCGCGCCCCACGAACTCGGGTACGCGGCGCCGCGACCGGAACACCATCTCGAAATCGAAGAAGAGGAGCTCATCCTTCCAGATCATGACATGCTTCAGATCGCCGTTCTCGTGGATCAGGCGGGGTTCCCGGCGCCGCACGGCCTCGTCGTGCCGGTGGTGCCATATCGTTAGGAAACGGCGCCACATGGCCAGACGTTCCTCCAGCGGCACCGCGGGGTCGCCGAAGTAGTCCACGAAACGCAGGCCGGGAACGTACTCGTAGAGGGCATACCCTCCCTCGGGAAGGCCTTCCACGACCACGTCGTCGTACGTATCGAACACGCGCACGCCGATCTGCCGCCAGAGCGCGAGACACCCGAGCTCGGTGCGAAGCCGCGCCCTGGGCATGTACGACGTCTGGTTCGCGAGGAAGTTCTCCAGCGTCTTGATCGCGTGGCTCAGGCCGCTCCGGCTGCCGTAGTACACCTTCAGGACGGCCCACCCGCCCCGGAACGGGACCTTGTAGAGGTAATTCCCGTTCTTGAGCAGCAGGTGCTGATCAAGATTGTCGAAGCGCAATCGCTCCGTCATGCGTGGTCCCTTTGTGCAGGAATCCTGCCTCCTCTTGCCGAGGGCTTCGCGGACGCCGCGGGAAGTCTCTTCACCTTGCGCCGCCATGGCGGCGGGCCGCGCATCCCGGAATCGTACCGCCAACAGGCCCGAGCGGCAAGTTCCGCGCGCGGCGCACGCGGGCAACGGCCGCACATTTATTCGGATTAACTTTACGTGCGGCGGCGCGCACCTATAATGGTTGACGCCGTAAGAGAAGAATGAAGAGGAGTCCTTGCCATGCTTACGTGCTGTCTTGTCCTGTGTCTCCAGGCGGCGCCCGCCCAGGAGAAGGTCGACCTTCCCCCGCAACGGATTCTCGAGAACGTGAGCACGATCAAGAATCTCGTGGGGGAGAAGGTCGAGTACGACGGCTATGTCAACAAGGCCGGCATCTGGGTGCAGGTGGGCACATCCACGTTCTCCGTCGTCGAGGAGGGCGCGAGCGACAAGGAGATCGTCCTCAGGGCCTCGGCCAAGGGCGGGAAGTTCGGCTACAGCCTCAAAGCGCTCATGGAGTCGAGGCTCGATCCGGCGACCTGCGTGCCCAGGACCCATACCTTCACCCAATCGGGATCGGAGCAGCAGGACAAGCGGCTGCTCTTCGAGAACGGGCGGGTGCTCTACGTCAAGAAGAAGCACTGCCGCGACCCGCAGTGCAAGAACCCCGCCCACATGGTCAAGGAGACCACGTTCTGGGGCCCCATTCCCACGGGCTCGAAGACCGTTCACTGCAGCCATTGCCAGGACCGTTCCCACTACGTGTGGCTTCCGCGCTACACCCACGAGGTCGACACCGCCTTTCTCGACATGCTCACGGCGCTCTTCGCCGCGCGCAGCGCCGAGCTGAAGGTGGGCACGTCCATCGTCGTGCCCCTCGTCATCGACCGGGACCGCTGGGCCATAACGGTCACATCGCAGAAGGAGGAGCGCATCGAGGTCAAGGCCGGCAAGTTCACCTGCGTCAAGGTCACGCTCCAGCCCGAGAACGTGGGCGACCCGGAACGCCGCACCCAGGAGCAGTTCCAGGGCATCTTCGGCCTGAACGGCACGATCAACGTGTGGCTCGACAAGGAAACGCGCCTCCCTGTCCAGATCTCGGGAAGCATCCCCTTCGCCTTCATGAACCTCAACTGTCACGTGGAGCTCAGGAAGATCGTCACCCGATCGGACGCCGCGAAGAAGGCCCGGTCCGTGACGGCCGCCGTGCCGCAGACCGCGGCGGGGACGGCGGACAAGGCGCAGTAGCCCGGCATGCGGCCGGGCCGGCGACGCCGGTCGACGCGTCGCGGCCGAGCGGCCGTCAGCGTGCGCGAACGGGGACGGCGGCCCCGGCGCTGCGTTCCATTGCGGCTTCGCTGATCCGCACGATCATCTCCCCGTACGAGTAGCCCGCGGCGCACGCCGCGCGGGCGAATCCGGCATCCGGCGAGATGTCGGGATTCGGGTTCACCTCCAGCACGTACAGGCTGCCGCGGGCGTCGGTGCGCATGTCGACGCGCGAGTAGTCGCGGCATCCCACCGCGAGATGACTCCGGAGCGCGAGATCCCTGATTCTCTGCTCGAGCCGCTTCGACAGCCGCGCGGGGCAGACCGGCACGGTGGAATCGAACAGCAGGCTCCCCTCGTCCCACTTGGCCCGGAAGCTCACTATTCGCGGCTCGCCCTCCGGCAGCCCCTGAAAATCGATCTCCTGCACCGCGAGCACCTGCGGCTCTCGATCCCCCAGAACCGAGACGTTGAACTCTCTCCCGTCAAGGTACTCCTCGACGAGCGCGTCCTGCCGATAGGCCTCGTGGATGTAACCGATCTGCCGCTCGATCTCCTCGATCGTGCGACACACGGAATTGCTGTTGATCCCCAGGCTGGCATCCTCGTGCTCGGGTTTGACTATCAAGGGAAAGCGCATGCTCCTGGGAACCGCGGGCGTCTGCCCCGGCCGGCACACATATCCTCGCGGCGTCGGCACTCCCGCCGAATTCAGGATCTGCTTCACATGGAACTTGTTCAGCGCCAGCCCGAGGGCCAGCGGCGGCGACCCCGTGTACGGAATCCCCATGAGCTCCAGGAGCCCCGCGACGCACATCTCCAGCTCGCAGCTCCCGTTCATCGCCTCGCAGAGATTGAAGACGAACTTCGGCGCGATGTCGAGCAGCGTCTCGACCAGATCCTTGGAGAAGTTCGCCACCGGCAGCACGCAGGGCTGGAAGCCGCCATCGACGAGGCTCCTCTCGATGGCCGGCACCTCGTCGCGAACGATGTTCGACGGGTAGACCCTCTCGTCGCAATCGTCCTTTTCCCGCGCATCGACGGTATTGTACAGAACGACGCAATCGTATCGTTGCATCAGACCAATCCACTGGCGCGCGCACGCGAGAACGCCGCATTCTCGATCAGCCCACGCCCCGCAGACCGGACGGCCCGGGATGACGGGCGCCGTCTTCCGGCGTTGGGGCACCGCAACCTTATTAACGCCTTTTCGTCCCGGTAAGTCTACAGCCGGCGCCCGCTGCGGCAAAAAAAACTTCCAGCCCCCGCGGAGGGCCGGGCGACGCGACCGAGGCTTGCTTCAGCGCGAGCGCCCTCTCCGGTCTCCCTCCTCTGACCGTGGACTTCGATGCGAACTGCTCCACCTTCGAGAACGCGCCCCTGAGCTATGCCTGGGACTTCGGCGACGGCACGAACGGAAGCGGCGCCGCCGTCGGGCACGTGTTCTCGGCCGCGGGCTCGTACCCGGTCACGCTGACGATCGAGGACTCGGGTGGCGCGACCGCCGCGACGCAGAGGACGGTCACGGTCTTCGACGTCGCCGAGAGCTTCGCCGACGACTTCGAGCGCGCGGACGGCCCCATCGATGGGTGGACCGCCTACGCCATCCCCGGCGCCTGGAACCTGAGCGGGGGCACGCTGGCGACCGGCCCGAGCGCCGAGGAGCGGTGGATCTGGGCCGGAGACCCGCCGGTGTTTCTCCCCGAGCGCATGGTCCTTACGTTCGACATGTCCTTCCTCGCCCCCGGCACGGACCCGCTGGTGGGGCGCCACGCCGGCGCCGTCTTCTGCGCACGCACGCCGACCCACCGCTACGCCCCGGACGCCCGCGGGTACACGGTCTTCTACATCGACCGCGCGGACGACCGCGGGCTCACCCTCGACCGGTGGGACCACGGCGCGCTCACGCCCCTGAATCCGCCCGGCGGGACTCCGGCCATCGCCGAACCGCCGTCCACGCTCCGGATCGAGGTCGAAGGCCCGGCGATCCGCGTCTTCGCCGACGGCGCCCTCGCCATCGAGGCCGAGGACGAGACCTACCGCGACGGCCTGTTCGGGCTCTGGGTCTGGGAGGCGAACCACGTCCGCTTCGACAACGTGCTCCTCGGCGTCGACGAGCTGCCGTCCTGCGGCGGCGCGGCCGGGACCCGCTTCCTGCGCGGCGACACGAACGCCGACGGCAGGCACAACATCGCGGACGCGATCTGCCTGCTCGGCTTCCTGTTCGGCAGCGAGGACGATCCGTGCAAGCAGGGCATCCCGCGCTGCCGCGACACGGCCGATGCGAACAACGACGGCAAGATCGACATCGCCGACGCGATCAAGATCCTCGGCTACCTGTTCACATCGGCGACGACGGGTCCCCTGCCCGAGCCGTTCACGGCGTGCGGCCTGGATCCGGCCGAGCCGGCCGACAGCCTGGACTGCGCGGCGTACGCGCCGTGCGCGAGGTGATCGAGCCCCGGGCGGCGGAACGCTCATTGCGAAGCGCGCATCCCCCAGGCGCGGGCCCGCCGACCTCACGACGGCTATGCGCGCCAGGAACGACGGGCCCTCCGCCGCGCGGAGGAGGGGGCGGAAGGCCCGCGATCGTGCACCCGGCGGCGCCGCACACGACGGCTGCGGCGAGGATCGCGAGGAACGGCATGAAGGGGCTCCAGGGGGCTCGGCGGTTGTCACGAGCGAGTCTTACGACACGCATCAGAGGTCCTTTCCGCCGGAAGCCTCGGCGCCCTTCTGCGCCGTGATCTGCTCGAGGAGCTCACGGGCCTCGTCCTTCGCATAGTCGAATCGATCGGGCCAGCTCCGCCCCTTCACGCGCTCGAGCAGCGCGCGCGCCTCGCCCGCGCTTCCCATCCGGATCAGGCATCGCGCCTCGCCGAGGGGGCCCGCGGGCTCGTAGGGCCGGATCTCCGCGACGCGCCGCCAGTGCCGGCGGGCCTCGTCCCAGCGGCCCCGATCCTCGCGGACCTTCGCGAGGAGCGCGTGGCCCTCCGACTCGAGGGCGGAGAGCTCCACCAGGGTGGTGTAGGCCCGCTCTGCGGCGTCCTCGTCGCCGGCTTCCGCGAAACGCTCACCCATGTGCACGTACGACTCGAGGTCGCGGTCGCCAGCGCGAGGCGGGGCGAGAGGCGCCCTTCCTCCCTCCTCCGGCGAGGCGGCTTCCCTCCGGCGGGCGACGAGGATCATCTCGAGAAGACGGGCGAGATCCTCTCGATCGCGCGGCGAACGGCGGAGCACCGTGAAGCCCTCGCCGGCGGCTTCCGCCGCTTGCATGAGATCGCCCTGCGCGGCATGGGCCTTGATGAGCGTCTCGTACGCGGACACGAGGAGGTACGATGCTTTCTTCCCGTCGACGCCGCGCAGCATCGACACCGCATCGCGAGCATACGCGGCGGCCGGAGCAGGCAGCTCGTTGTCGAGGCACGCGGCCGCCAGCTTGTGCGCAACTTCGCCGTCCCAGTTGCCGGCGTTCCGCAGATCGGCCCCGGCTGCCTGCGCCGCGGCCGCGGCGCGCGCGTCCTCTCGCGCCTTGCGGCACGCCTCGATCAAGAGCAGGTGGAAGGCGAGCGCGCCGGGGTCGTCCCGTATGCAGGCTTCCAGGGGCGGAATGGCTCGCTCGGGCTCATTCTGTTGCAGGAGAACGCGGGCGAGAAATTCCCGTCCCTCGGCATCGAGCCCGCCCTTCTCCTCGAGGGAGAGAAGGAGCGACACGGCTTCTTTCTCGCGTCCCAGGCTCTCCGCGAGAACACGAGCGGCATCGATGACGGCGCCGGGGGAATCGGCGTGTTCCTCCCGGAACCGCGTGACGACCTCGTGAAACGCGGCCGCATGGCCGGCGTCGAAGACATTGAGCCACGGGAACTTGTACATCCACAGAGTCGGATTCTGCTCGTATCGTTCCAGAAGCTCTCGACTGTCGCCGAATCTCGTCTCCAGATCCGAGCGCATGCCGGCGAGCGCCAGCGCGAGAATCCGTGCGTTGAGCGCCGCATCTTCCTGGAGGACGCGCCGCATCTCCGAGGGTCGTCTCGCGGCGAATGCGGAAAGCGCGGATCGGAACCTTCCTCCGCCTTCAGCGGGCGGCCGGACCGCGCCGTCGGCCAGCGTCTCGACGAAGCGTTTCAGGCCGAGAATGGACACGGCCTTCTCTCCGTACGACCTGAGCGCGTACGCGTCCGAGAAGCGATACGAGTCCCCGCCGAGGAACGATGGAAGGACGTTCAGATAGAAATCGCGCGCGTCCTCCCGGACCGCGGGCAACTGCAGGACCTGCGCCCGCTCGAGCAAATCGAAAACCGCCTTCGGGCCGAAGTCGCGATCTCTCGAGAAGCTCTCCCACCTCGTGTCCGCGGTCATCCTCAGCGTCTCCACGGAGTGACGATACGCGCGAGCATACACTTCGGCCGCCGCCGCGAGCCGGACGCGATTCTCCGGGCCGATGGCGGCGGCATGGAACCGGGCAAGCCGCGCAGTGCACGAGCGACGATCTGCAACCGTCTTCGCGCGCTCCAGCTTGTCGCGCAAGAGCGCCTCGGCGCGCCTGACCGCGGCCGCGTCGTGCGAGGAGGCCATCCGCGCCGGGAAGTCCTCGGGCACGATCGGGAGCTCCTGGAGGACATCGATCGCATCGATGTGCCTCCCGGCGTCCCACAGCGCGCCGGCATACTGCTCGGCAAGCGCGAGGCGGGCTTCGCTGCCGGCCGGCGCGCGTTCGTGGAGCTCGCCGAGGAAGGCAAGCCGCTCCTGCTCCAGCGGCCCTTGGAGCCGCGCTTTGCCGCCGAGAGAGGCCAGGAAGCCCGCCACCGCCGGGACGCCCTCCGGGTTTCCCTTCACGCGGCCGAGTCCGCGCAGGGCCGCCGCCCCTCGAGCGACGAACGAATCCGTATCGCCTTCGAGAGAAGCCGCCTTCCGGGCGAGGACGATGTCCAGGATATCCGCGGCGCAGAGATCCAGGGCCCCCGCGGCGGAGGCGCGGGCCCGATCGGCGGCGGCGGACACCTCCCGCAGGGTCGCCAAGTCCTCCACCGGCTCCAGAACGTGCCACAGCAGCCCGCCGCAGCCCTCGAGCGCCTGCCAGCTTCGTGGGCGGTGCTGCGCGATGGCCAGTTCCAGGAACCGGAGGTCGCCCGTTTCCCTGAAGTACTCTGTCTGGGAAACAGGCATGTCCAAGACGACGTCAGACCAGGGTTCCGGATCCCGAATCCTGTTGCCGGCAAGCACGACGAAGACGTCGCGCGCCGCCTCGAC
Source organism: Planctomycetes bacterium UBA4800 (assembly GCA_002402755.1). GTDB lineage: Bacteria > Planctomycetota > UBA8108 > UBA8890 > UBA8898 > UBA8898. The sequence continues at coordinate 5,713 of DHGK01000297.1, read as the reverse complement.
ATCGATCCGGCCGGTCCTTTCGAGGTTTCGCAGATTCCACTCCAACAGACATTCGAGGGCGAAGTCCGAGGACGCGCCGAGGGAGCGCATGCGCGCGGCGCGCGACGCGGCTTCGTCTCCCAGTATCCCATGCCATGCGGCGAGCGCCTCGTAGTGATGGCTCTGCATGCCGTGACGTTCCGCGAGCGGCGAGAGAACCCGAATCGCTTCCCCAAACGCTCCCTGTGCCGCGTGAAAGTCGGCGAGCGCCGGCCGCCACCGGTCTCCCTCCGGGGGCGGCAGATCGCGGCACCATGCGGCGAGCTGCGCCCGCAGCTCCTCGATGCGACCGGCCGCAAGCAGGAACCGGAAAAGATGCAACTTCGCGTCGATGAGTCCGTGGTCCCGCGCGGCGCGTTCCTGCAGGAGCGCGCGCAACCGCGCGGCCACCTGCGCGTCCGCGCGCGGTCCCGTCGCGAGACAGCCCAGGGCGAGCAGACAGCGGTCCGCGGCAAGGCGGTAGCGGAGGGCGAGGTCCGGCCGTTCCGGCGTCTCCGGCAGCATCTCGAGAAGCGCATGCAGGTCGGCGGCGGTCTTCCGAACATCCGTGCGAGCGATCGCCTCGAGGGTGAGCCGCTCGATGCGCACGAAGGGCGCGAGGGCCGCGCCGATGTCGCCCTCCTCCAGCGCCGCGAGGGTGTCGATGGCTTCCTTGCGCTTCTCGGCGCGCGCGGCGCGGACAAGGGCCGCGAGCTCGGCGCGCGGCTTCGAGAAGCGGTCGGGGCGCTCCATGAGCGCGTCGAGCGCGCGCCCCTTCGTGAGATACCAGGCCAGGGAATGCACGGCGTCGGCCTGGATGGCGAACCTGTCGAGGCCCGCGCCGAGCTGCGGGATGAGCGCGAGAAGCTCCTCCTGCACGTCCCTGCTCCAGGGGCTCGAGAGGAGAAGGTGGCATATCTCGCCGCGCAGGCGCATTCGGACCTGCGGGTCTTCCGCCGCCGCCAGTTGCCGGCGGCGCAGGGAAAGCACGGTGTCCGCATCGCCCAGAGAGATGATGAGCCGCTCGAGAAGCCCGCACGCGACGGGATCGGTTTCGCCGTTCCACCGCGCGAGGAGCCGCGCGTGAAGCCGGGAGCGGGAAGGCTGCCGGGGCGAGGGGCGGCAGTCCGCGGTCAGGACGAAGAGATTGGCGAGGACCGCCGGCGGCAGGCTCTCGATGCCCTCCTGCAGGCGTTCGTACACCCAGGCTTTGAGGGCGCGCGTTTCCGGCATGCGCTCGTCGCGATCGTGCCCGAGCACGCGCTGGGCAATCCAGCCGCCGCCCGCCTGGAGACTTGCGGCGCGGGCGAGATCGTACAGCGGGGCGACGAAGCGGTGGGCGACATAGCGCCCCATCGGAGAAGGCGATTCCCCGAAGGCGAGGGTGTAGCGCAGGGCGGCGTCCGTCCGCGCCCGCCGGCGCTCGGAGGAATCTTGCGCGGCGTCGATCGCGATCCAGCTCCGGGCAATCCTGTCGGCCTCGTCCTCCCGGCCGAACCATGCGAGCGCGCCGAGATAGCCGGCGAGGAGCTCCGCGCCGGCATGCTCGGAGGCGTTGAGATTCCACTTCTCGACGAGCGCCAGGAACGCGCGCTCGTGGCCGCTCTCCAGGAGGGCCTGTGCGCCCCGGCTCAGGATGTCTTCCCGGGCGCGGGAGTCGGACGTCCGCGTTTCCGCCGCGCGTTCGATGTGCGTGACCGCCGCGTCGATGCCGTCGCGCCCGATGACTTCACGAACCGAACCGGCGTCCAGGCGGTTCTCGGCGAAGGCGCGGCGGGGAGATTCGCCGATCTGCGCCATGAGCGGCGCGAGGATCGTCCGGAGCGCCGCCTCGTGGGGATCATGGTCGCCTCCGTCCCAGGATGCTCTCCCCCAGGAAACGTGCATGCCGGTCGAGAGCCTCGAATCCTCGGAATCCGGCTCGAAAAGCTGTTGCGCGCACAAGGCCTGCGCAAGCGCGGGCCCCTCGGGAGGAGCGCGGGCCGCGAGCTCGTGCGCGAGGCCCAGCTCGCAGCGCCGCACTTCCTCGTCGCGCCCGAGAAGCGCGAGGACGAAGAGGCGCAGCCACCGGAGTCCCCATTTGCCCTGGACGAGCTTCTCCGCCTCCGTGAACTGCGACCACACGGCATCGCCGGCGTTCCGGCCCACGAAGCGGTCGATGAGCGCCCAGTGATCGTCCCAGGATCCCTTGCCGGCGCGGCAGCGTTCCGCCGCTTCGGCCACGGGCGGCAAGGGGAACGCGAAGAGCACGGCGTCGTCAAGCGCCGCGCGGAATTCGCCGGCCGCCGCCACGTGAGCATCCTGCGTCAGCTCCTCGCAGGCGATACGCACCCTTTCCGTGAGCGCTCCGCGCTCGCGGCGTTCGATCACCGCCGGCCAGTACGCTCCTCCCGCGCGGACGAAGCCGGAGAACGATTCCGTCCGGACCTCTTCGTTGCCGGAGAACCATGCGATGCCGGTGACGCACGAGCGCTCCAGGTCGAAGGCGATGGCGGCCGAGGTGCACCGGTCGTACCGCGGAAGGAAGGAAAGCGAGAGCACGGCGCGGGATCCCTCGATCGCGAGGGAGGGAACCCCCTCGCGGAAGTCCTCCTCGCCGTGAAGGGGATCGAAGTAGTGCTGGAAGGGCGATGGGAAGGCGTGCGCCTCGCCGCGCTCGCTCTTCCTGCGGGTTCCGAGAAGGCGCGCGAAGCACGCGCCGCGTTCTTCGGCATCGCACCAGGCGTCGGTGCGGAGCTCCCCCGCTGCCGGAAGCTCGGTCGCGTGCCACGATTCGCGCGAGAGCAGGAACGAGCTGCTGCCGGCGGGGCAGGAAGCGCCGCCGCGATCGAAGATCTCCCGGGAGAGACGCAGCCTGAGGCCTCCCTCGAGACGGGCGATCGCCGAGCGATGGTCGAGCGCCGCGATGACCCCGGTTATCTCCGGCGGCCACATCGCCGGAAGGCTGGGGGAGGGCGCGAGGATTCTCGGGAACAGGCCGTGAAGGCGGTAGCTCGGCCACCACACGTCGTTCGTTCGCAGGTAGGCTCCGTAGCGCACCCCGGAATGATCGTAGTACAGCAGCTCGGCCGACGCGCAGGGGTACACGAAATCCAGGGGCGTGGGGAGCGCGAAGGGGGCCGGGTTCCTCAGCGACCGCCCGCAGGGCCCCAGCGGATCCGAGATGACGCCCGATCTAACCGACATGGCGGGTGTGGGATAGTCCATCGGACTCCCGGCATCCGCGCCCTCATCGCGGCTCTCGAGCGTGCCGGGAGTGTCGAGCCCGGCCGCCTGCGAATCGTCGAGACGCGCATCCGGATCATGGTCCGGATCGGAGGAGGGGTCGCGATAGACGTAGCCGGGCTCGAATGAGGAGTAGCAGGGCTCGATTGAATAGCGTCCGAGAAGAGGCGAAGATTCCGTGTCGTCCCGGCGAGCCCCCCTCCAGGTCGTGAATGCGGCCGGCTCGCCTTCATGCCGCCCGCCGCTGAACACGAAGGACGCATTCGCCAGGGCGGCCACCGCGGCGCCCGATTGCATGTCGACGGCATTGGCGATCGCGTAGGGTTCGACGACATCCTCGATGGAGCCGTAGAGCCGGAGGATCCCCGCGCGCAGATCGTCCCGCCATTGCACGGCGTCTCGCATCGCCGCCCGCACGCGCGCCTCGTGATCGCCGGCGCGCGCCGGCGGGGCGCGGCGCGTCACGTTGAAATGCCGGCGGTCGTCCGCGCTCTCGAGAACCAGGAACGAGGTGTACGGCGTGATCACGTGGTACTTCTCGGACAGTGCGATGATGTCGTCCCTGACGCCGTCCCGGTCCTCCCGGCCGCGGAGATCCTCCAGGCGCCTTCCGGCCCACACGCAAGGAAGATAGTCGTTGCCGGGGCTCCTCTCGGCGAGGGAAAGCGGTATCCGCCTGGTCACGGGGACGCCGTCCACGGTCGCGGCGATCTCGAGGAACCCTTCCCGGGTTCCGCGGCCGGGCCGGTAGCGCCCGGTGATGACGAGTTCCTCGCCGGGCGGGAAGGCATGGAGGTGCGCGGGATGCACGTCCGCCACCTCCACTCCCTTCCACGCAAGATGCATGTCGGGGGCCGCGGGACCGGCCATGGCCGCATGCACGGCTTCCGCAACCGCCGCCGCATCGGTCCCGGAGCGCACTCGATGCAGCGATCCGCCTCCCAGGGAGGCCAGGGCCTCGAGCACGATCATGTCGCACGCAGCGCCGATGGCGACGGCGTGGACGCGGCCCTTTCCGGGCCAGGCGGCGCGTACGGCCGCCGCGGCCGCGGCGCTCTGCGCCTCGCCCGCCGTGGGAACGCCGTCGCCGAGGAAGACCACCTGCGTGGCCTCCTTCAGCGTCCCTGCCGCCTCCCTGAACGCGGCGGGAAGATCGGTCCACCCGAGCGCTCCGCGCCCCTCGAGAAAGGCGAGCGCCTGCGCGCGGTTGCCGGGCGTCGCCGGGACGGCTTCCGGAAACGCCCAGCCCCGCGCGGCATCGAAGGCCAGGACGTTGAACAAGTCCGCGTCGGTGCACCGATCCAGGAGCCGCGCGAGCACCTCGCGCAGCGCCCGGGCGCGCTCCCCATCGAGGGAGGCCGATGTGTCGGCCACGCACAGGAGATCGATCGGGCTCGGGAGGCGCGGCGCCGCGGGGGCCGGAATCAGAGGGTCGGCCAGCACCATGAAGTATCCCTCGTCTCCGGCAACGTGCGTCACGGCGAAGCCGCCGGCCTCCGGTGAAGCGGCGGCGATCCGGATCTCGATGTCGCCGTCGGGCGGCGCGGTTCCCGGCGGGAGCCTGAGCAACGCCGAGCGATCGCTCTTCTCGATCCGCATCGCGGGGTGGGAGCACGTCACCTCGCGCAGCGCCGGCGTCGATGTCACGCGGGCCTCGAACGCGAACTCCTCCACGGGCTGCCGCGCGCGCTCCCCATTCCCGGCGAGGCAGGCGTAGCGCTGGAAGCCGCCGCTCTTTCGCAGGACCTCCACGTAGGAGACGCGAATGCGGCGCTCCTCGAACCCGAGGATCGGGAAGATGCGCGCCTTGAACACGCTCCCGCCGGTCCATTCGAGCAGCGCGGGATCGCGCTGCTGCCACACGATGGTCTCGAAGATCTCGCGGCCGCGTTCCTTCTCGACGATGTCGGCCTCGATCGGGGCGCCGTCCACCCACAGGGTGAAGCCCGAGATCGTCGCGCCGGCGGGGACGGGGAAGTACAGGGTGCCCTCGAGCGTCCGCCCGGTGTGATTGCGGAAGGTCTCCTCGACCACCGTCTGCGCGATCCGATCGCGGATGTCGACGGACACCCGGTGGACGGCGAGCGAGAGCGCTGCCGGGGCGCCATCGATCGTCACGTCGAGCCGCCCCGCGCCGTGCACGGCGAGCGAGAGCGTGCAGACGAGAGCGAA
>DHGK01000297.1:0-266 GCA_002402755.1 Planctomycetes bacterium UBA4800 | reverse complement strand
GCAGAAACGCCGGCGGCCGGCCGTCAACGCGGGTGCGGCCGCGGCCCTCCGAGCGCACATCCGTCGCGGCGGGTCGTCGTGGACGAGTACGCGCAGGAGTTCCCGTGCGACCCCGATCCCGGTGGCGCGAGAGACGGATGGGGCGGGGCCGAGCGCGTCGAGCGGGAGTGGGACTTGGGCGCGTGAGAGCGGCGAGGCGGGGCGCGAACGAGCGCGCAGACCGGCCATGCGGGAGGGCAGAGCCGGCGGCGGAGAGGGTGCGTGCG
>DHGK01000298.1:10818-12680 GCA_002402755.1 Planctomycetes bacterium UBA4800 | reverse complement strand
GCGGCTCGGCCGCGACCTGGGCGGCCGCCATCGGAACGGGACGGTCCTGGAACAGCAGCGGCGCGAACTGATACAGGCTGCGCCGCCAGGATAGCCACTCATGCCCTGTATCGGGAGACACGTAGAAGTAGCTGTTGACTCCCGCCGCCTTGAGCGCCTCGGTATTCGCCTTCGGGTCGCCGCCGAAGCCTCCAAGGCCGCCCCCACGATTGCCTCCGAGTTCACGGCTGCCGTAGCTGACGAACACCACCTTGACCTTCTCTTTAAAGGCGGCCGGGTCGGTGATGCTGGAAACAGCAATGCTGCCGCCGCTGAACACGCCGATATGCGAGAACGTGTCCGGGTTGGCCAACGCGATCGTTCGGGTCTGCATCCCGCCCATCGAGAGACCGGCCATGGCGCGATTCGGCTGATCCGGGAGGGTGCGGAAATTGGCGTCAATGAAGGGAATCAGGTCGTCCATCAGGACCTTCGCGAAAGCGCTGAAATCGAACATGCGTCCGCCGGGACCTCGTCCGCCCGCCGGAGCGTTTGTGGCATCCGCCGGCGCGGTATTCGTTGTGCCGGCGGCCGCCGCACTGCGGCCCGGGCCGGCAGCGCCGGAGACGTAGCTGTTGGCCATTACGATGATGAAAGGCTTGGTTTTGCCCTCCGCGATCAGGTTGTCCATGATCAAACCGGCGTGCCCCTGGCTGCCCCAGCCGGTGTCATCCTCGCCGCCGCCGTGTTGCAGATACAGCACCGGATAACGCTTGGCGAGGTCCTTCTCGTAATCCGGCGGCGTATAAACGAAGCACCGGAGAACCGCATTGGCGCTTCGCGAAGGATAGAGCGTCTGCCGCAACTGCCCGTGCGGCACGTTCTTGACGGAATAGAAGTCCCGGTCCTTGGCCGGCACCTCGACCCCGCTGCCCCACCGGCTGCCGCCGTAAAAGTACAGGCTGCCGGGATCCGGGACGCCGGCTCCATCAATCACGAGCTGGTAGTAATGGAAACCCTCGTCCTGGGGGCGAGTGATGCCAACCCACGCGCCATCGTCACCCTTGGTCAGGGGGTACGTTGCGCCGCCCAGGAACTGGAGCGCGACGTTGGCGGCCTGCGGCGCAACGATGCGGGCGCGGACGCGGCGCTCCGAGTTGACCTGCGGAAACTGCTTGCCGGGCTGGTTCAGCGAAGACGGCTGGAAATCCTCCAGCACGGGCTGGTCGGTTTGGGCCGGCGAAGGCTGGCCCGTCAACATAAAGGCAAGCGCGAGCACTACGAGTGGCATTCTCATAGAGTGGGTCCTTTCGGTGGTCGTGGTTCAACCATGCGGCTCGAGCCGGCAAAGGCTCGCCCCGAGAGCGTGAATACGCTGCGTGAACGCGTCGGCGACAACGCCGGCGTCCTGGCGATTCCGGCGGTCACGAACTTCGCCGCGCCGGAGAAACCGAGGTCGGCGAGCGAAACCGAGATCTCTTCGAGCGGGGTCGCTGTCGGTTTGGCTTATTTGAGGATTGTCCGGCTTCATCGCCAGCGAGTCCTTCGTCATTGGAATCGGAGTGGATTCTCGCGTCGGGTTTGCCTTTGACGCAGAGGTCGCGGCGTTCCGCGTCGTTCAAGGCGCGGCTGAACAGCTCGAATTCAGCGAGCGCGCCGCTGAGATCCTGGAAGTCCATATACACCACCAGCGACGGATCCCGGTTGAGCCGCGCGTCGGCCGACTGCCAGCGCGCGTAGCGGAAGGCCTCGGAGGCGAGAGACCTCTGCCGGAATGCGAACAGGCGCATAGGATTCCTCGACGGAGCAGCCATTGATCGTCAGTCGTAACCGTTCACAGGGCATCCCGAACGCACGAATCTCCGCCTTCAGTACATCACATT
>DHGK01000298.1:0-10794 GCA_002402755.1 Planctomycetes bacterium UBA4800 | reverse complement strand
CCGTGTCAAGTGCGGCGGTCTTCCTCCGTTTTCTTCTCTGTGCTCTCTGCGCCTCTGTGGTTTCCTTTCCGTCAGATGCCGCATGTCTATGCATCCGAGCACGGCGAGAAACCGTGAACGATTACCGTCAGTCTACCTGGCCGGCTCCCTGCGGTCAATTAGGGTCCGGCGCCCCGCCTGAAGACGCTCGGGAACCACGAGGCGCGGCTTCTTCCATCCCGTGCGGGCGAAACGACCGGGTTTCGGCCTCGCGGAATCCACTTTCGGGCGTCGCGCTGAACGTGCCATCCCCCCGCGGCTCCGCCACGTCATCGTGCCTCGCGCGGTTACCGGTTGTCTCAGCATCTGGACGTCAGCACGCTCTACGTCCGGAGCGCCGCCCGATCGAGCAACGCGCCGAGTTCTCCGTTGACCTTTGCGACCTTCGTCGAGACTCTGCGCTGCATGACCAGAAATGCCGGCACGAAGACGAGGGCGATGGCGAGACCGTACCACAACAACGCCAGGCGTGCGGGGGCACTCCAGGTCACATCGGCAAAGGTGGGGTCTTCGAGCGTCTCGAGGATTTGCAGGGTGCACCACCACTCAAAGACGACGCCGGACGGGCCTGCAAGAAAGCCGACGATGCCGATCCCCAGCAGGGTGTCGGCTCTCCCGCGGAGGCGCGAGGATTCAAGCGCTGCGGCGTCCTCGAACCCCCCGCGTACATCACCCCCGACTGATTTCCGGCTCAAAGCGGCCGCCAACACCCGGCCCGCATACCCGGAATCGGATCTCGCCTGCGACAAGGCCTGGTCGACCTGCCCCTCGTCAAGCTGCTTCCTGATCCCGGACAAGAGCGCGGGGCGGGCCAGCTTCGATTCCCTCGTCGCGACGACGCAACGGACCAGCTTCACGGTGCCGAGGACCAGGCAGAAGAGCTGGAGGACCCCGAAAGCCCCTGTGGTCTTGAACACCTCGAAATCGGTCACTTCCCGTCCGTGGCGGACTTCGGTGTCCGATTTCGACTTCTCCCCCATGAGACCGAGGAAGATGACGGTCGCGACGATCACCACGGCACAAAGGATGTCCACAAGATTCCGGCGCATAAAACCTCCACGCATCTGCATCCTGCACCACAAGACTGCCCCGGGCGGGTTCCGCCGCCACCCGCGGGAAACCTCGACGTTCCATGTCGGCCGCATTGTAACTCGCGGCGGCGGGGAAGCATACCGGCCCCTTCAAGATTCCCCGGCGCCGGCTTCTGCCGTTGCCCTGACGCTGCGTCCCACATGAACCCTTTAGAACCGCCGCGCTTACCCTCTGTCACCACCCCACCGCATCTGGCAGGATGGAGCGTCACCCCTTTTTCGGAAAACGGGTGTCTCATCATCCGGACGCCGGCTCAATGTGGGCTGCTACGCCGCGCGCACGATGTGGAAGACGCAGATCCTCGTGAGAAATTCGCCGCCGCCGGAGTTCGTGCTCCGGATCGGCGACCGACCCGTTTCGCCGGGCTCGCGACTCCGGGCGACCGAGAGCCGCACGAATCCGGCGGGCGATCGTCGCCCCCCCAGGCCCGCGAGTGCCGTCATTCCCACGCGGCGAGCCTGCCCTGCCACCGGCCGCCGTGCTCCGCGACCTCCCCCACCGTGTCGAGATCGCGGGCAAGGGACGCGAGGCTGCACGGCGTGAACCTCACCGCGCCGCGGCGCCGGCTCCGCCCGCGGATGAGAAGCTCGGTGAGCGCGTTCTCCATGTCGGCGAGGCTGAGCTGCCCTTTCCTGAGCCGCGAGTAGAGCCGCCAGCCGGTCTTGAGCACCGTCCAGGTCATCGTCGGCAGCCTGAGCCTGAAGAGGTTCAGCAGGTCCTGGCCGAGCAGGTCGCCGACCACCAGCCCGAAGATGACCTTGCGCCGGTGCTCCAGCTCCCGGTTCCTCAGGCGGTAGATGAGCGCGATCATCTTGCAGAGGAACCCCGTCCGCACGGCGCGCAGGCCGAGGACGCCCAGGTGCCCGGGAAGATACTGTTGCGCCGGCTCGCCGGGCCCCGGCTTGATCCCGTACTTCGGCTTCCACGCGGAGGCGCCCAGATCGGGCGGGACCTCGATGAGCGGCACCCAGAAATCCGCGCCGCCCGTCGTCCTCCAGAGATCGATGGCGGCCCGCACATCCGCGGCCTCCGGCACGATGTCGCAGGAGGCGATGCACAGCCGCTCGGACCGCTTGCATGCGGCAAAAACGCACCGTAGGTTGTGGCCGAGATCGCGGTCGGTGTCGATCACCGCGCCGGGCGCGATGGGCTCGTAGAGCCGCATCGGCCCGGCGACGAGCACGGCCGAGAAGCAGCCGCTCTCGATCAGGCGCTCGCGCACGAGCTGGACGAGCGGCCGCCCGCCGATCTCGATCTCGGCGCCCTTGTAGCCGACCAGGAAATCGTGCGCGCGCGCGCCGGGCGGCACCGGGCCTGGCCGGCGGTCGCTGCCCGCCAGGATGACGGCGGGCATCGCCCCGCGATCATGGTCCGCGACGGTCCGTTCGGTCATGCCCTCTCACCGCCGCAACTGTACATGCATCCGGAGCGGCGGGCAAGATGCAGCCCGCGCGGCGGACCGGGAGCCCGGCTCGACGGCGCGGCTTCTGCCCTCGTTCGAGGTTGATGTCCGCGCCTACGACGATTCTCGACCCAGCCAGTAATCCGGTTCACGATGACCGTGAGCCACCGCAATGATGTACACGATCTCGCCCGTGAGCGAGTAGATCAGTTTGTAGGGAAAATGCCGGAGGAGGATCTTGCGGATTCCGGGCCGGACCTCCTCGCCGATCTCGGGATAGCGCTCGACAACCACGAGGGCCGCCCACACCGCGCTCCGGAACTTCTCACCGAGCCCTTCCTCCTGGGCTTCGTAGTACTCAAAGGCGTCCTGGTACTCCCTCTTCGCAAGGGGATCAAATAACGGTGTCATGGCCGCTTGCCAAGCACCTGCGCTGCCGGAACACCTTGGACTTTGCCGGCCTCGTATGCAGCCAGCCGCCGCTCCGCTTCGTCATACCAGATCCCGTCGATCGTAGAGTCGGGGCGTTCGAGGCTTCCGTAGATGGCGTTGAGCAGCCGCATACGTTCGGCGGGCCTCAACTGCATCACGCTCGCAAGAAGTGCCTTGTCCATTGTTCGCTCCATGTTGTGATGCTATTTCATTGCGGTGCGCAGGTCAACGATGATTCTCCCGGAGATGATCGCCGGTTTCTCCCTCTGGAATCGTCTCGACGACGAGGGCCGAACCATTGCGCAGAGCGTGTGTGCCGCCGATGCACGGAGGAGCACGCGGCGGTTCGGACAACGCCGTGCAGGTGATGGCCGAGCCGCGAGATCGCGTGAGACGTGCCGGGAATAGCGCCGCCGGCCGGTCTTCAGGACCGTCCAGGTCATGGCCGGAGCGCCGCTTGACGGCGCGGCNNCGCGGAGGCTGCATGCAGCTTTTCGGAACCGACGGGGTACGCGGCATTCCCAACACCCCGCCGCTCGATGTCGACACGGTCGTGCGCCTCGGGCGCGCCATCGCCCGCGTGCGCGCGCCCGGCGGCGGGACGGTCTGCCTGGCCAGGGACACCCGCCGGAGCGGCCCCTTCCTGGCCTCGGCGCTCGCGGCCGGGCTTCTCGGGGAAGGCCTGAAGGTCCTCGACCTGGGGGTCCTGCCCACGCCGGGCTGTGCCGCGCTGACGCGCCGCTACGGCGCCGCGGCGGGCATCGTGATCTCCGCATCCCACAACCCCGCGTCCGATAACGGCATCAAGGTCTTCAACGCCGAGGGCGGGAAACTGTCGGCCGATGAGGAGACGCAGCTCGAACGCGACGCGTTCAGCGACGCGCCTCCCGGACGCGGCGCCCCGGGCACCGTCGTGCCCGTTCCCCACGCGCGCGCCGACTACCTCGACCTCCTGGCGCAGGCGGCGCCCGGCCTGCGTCTCGACGGCCTCAGGATCGTGGTCGATTGCGCCAACGGCGCGACCTCGGCCGCGGCGCCTGAGCTTTTCCGCCGCCTGGGAGCCGAGCAAACCGTCATCAACGACGCGCCCGACGGAACGAACATCAACGCCGGCTGCGGCTCCGAGCACACGGAGGCCGCGTGCGCCGAGGTGCGCGCGCGCGGCGCGGACCTCGGCATCGTCTTCGACGGCGACGGCGACCGCGTGATCTGCATCGACGAGCGCGGTGCGCCGGTCGACGGCGACCGCGTCATGGCGATCCTCGCCATCGACATGGCAGCCCGCGGACATCTGCCCGGCATGGCGATCGTCTGCACCGACTACAGCAACAAGGGCCTGGACATCGCGCTCGCGCCCCACGGCATCGCGGTCGTCCGCGGCGGCGTCGGCGACCGCGATGTCGCGGCCGTGATGCGCGCGCGCGGCTGCGCCCTCGGCGGCGAGCAGTCCGGGCACGTGATCCTCGCCGAGCTCGCCGCGACGGGCGACGGCATTCTCACCGCGCTCGGGCTCCTCGACGCGCTCAGGCGCCGGGGCGCCTCCCTGCGCGAGCTGGCCGCCGTGATGCAGCCCCTGCCCCAGGTCCTTCTCAACGTCGATGTCAGGGAGAAGGTTCCCCTTGCGGAACTCGCGCGGACCTCGCACACTATTATCGAGGCCGAGCAGAGCCTCGCCGGCCGAGGCCGCGTCTACGTGCGCTACTCCGGCACGCAGCGCATGCTCCGCGTGATGGTGGAAGGTGAGAACGAGCACCGGATCCGCGACCTGGCGCATCGCATCGCCGCGGCCGCGCGGGAGGAAATCGAGGCCCGCGCGGCGCACGTGGCTTAGCACCCTCCTCGCCGCCCTGCCCCTCGCCGCGGCGCCCGACCAGGCCCGCCTCGCACCCCAGGTTCGATGGGGCGCCGAGCCGTGCGCCTGGTTCGCGCTCGCGATCGAGGCCGGCGGCGCGCCGTGCCTCCCGAGCGACCTTGCCCCCGAGCGGAGGCTCCCGGGCGGGGAATGCTACGTTCAGGCCGAGCAGCGCCTGGCCGTTCCCGCCGGCGAGCTCGTTGTGACCGCCCGTTACGGGCGATGGCGCTCGCCGCCCGAGCGCGTGACGCTCGCGCCCGGCGAGGAGCGAACGCTCGCGCTCGCCCTGATTCCTCCCCCGCTCCCCGCCGAGCCCCGCGAGATCATCTTCTGCCGCGGCGAGCTCCCGCCGATCTTCGTCGCCCGCGCCGAGCAGTGTGAGCTCGACCGAGTTCCCGAGGGTGCGCGCGCATTCGATCCGCCGGCGCTCGGGTTCGACGGCGACGGCACGTGGGTCGCGCCGCCCGGCGCCGCCGTAGCCGCGATCGCGCCGCTCTACCTCGCGGCGCTCGCGCGCGGCCTGACGCCGCTCGTCCTGCTCGAGCCCGCCGCGCGCGCAGGGCCGGACGGCTGGAACGCGCCCCCCGCCGGCCGCCGCACGGTCGTCGCCGGCCGCGCCGGCGAGCTTCCCGCCGTTGCACCCGGGAGCGCCGGCTTCTCCGACGGACCGTCGCTCGTTCTCACGGTCGGGCGCGAGCCCGCGGCCGGCCAGACGATCGCCATCGACGGCGTCACGCCCGTCCGCGTGCGCGCAGCCGCCTGGGATCCGGCAGGCGTGACGCGCCTCGATCTGCTCCACGGCGCGCGTGTCATCCTGTCGTCCGAAGCCGCGGCGCCCAAGCCCGTGCTCCGCCTCGACGGCGAGACGGCGCTCGCGTCCCCCGGCGTTCTCATCGCCCGCGCCTTCACCGCGCGGGGAGCCGAGGCCGTGAGCGGCCTCGTGCGCGTCGCGCTCGCCGGCCCGCCGGCGCCGAGCGCCGCTGCGCCCCTTGCCGACTGGACATCGCCGCGGCGCGGGTTCGCCCTCCAGTTCCGCGTGACGGCCGAGGAGGACCTCGCCGGCACCCTGTTCGCGCGCGCCGGCGAAGGCGCCCGCCTCGCGCCGCCCGAGATGCCGCTTGCGCTGCGCCGGGGCGATGCGTTCACGCTTGCGTTCACCCTGGCGCTCCCCGAGCGCAGGGAGTTCCCGGCGGCGCTGCCCGTGACGCTCGCGACCGCGGCGGGCGCGCTCTGGCAAGGCGCGATTCTGATCGCGCCCTGGGACCTCGACACGTTCCGGCCCGAGGGCGCGCCGGCGCTCGTGCGGCAGGAGACGCGCATCGGCTACAAGCTCGGGCCCGTGACGGTGCGCGCGCTCAGGACCGTGCCCGCGCCGCGGGCGCTCATCCTCGAGATCTTCGCCGACGGCCGGCCCGATGCCGCCGCGAAGGCCACGATCGCCGGCCTGCCGCCGCGCCGCCCGGTCGCGCTCTCCGCGTCCTTGCCGGGGCGCCGCGGCTGGCATGTCATCGAGCTCGATCCGGAGGGCTACCGGATCGCGGCCGGCGCGACGATCGCCATCGAGGCCGGGTCCGATGGGACCTCGCTCCTCGGCGGCGTGCGGATTCTGGAATAGCCGACACGGAGACTCGCATGGACGTACTTTGGGCTCCCTGGCGAATGGAGTACATCGTCCACCCCAAGACCGAGGGCTGCGTCCTGTGCGCGGCCATCGAGCGCGGCGCGAACCGGGAGGACTTCGTTCTCCACGTCGGCCCGCTCGGGGCGGTCGTCATGAACCGCTTCCCCTACGGCCACGGGCACCTGATGGTGCTGCCGCGGCGCCACACGGCCGACTTCGCCGGCCTCGCCCGCGAGGAGCAGGCAGAGCTGTCGGACCTCCTGCGCGCCTGCACGGAAGTCCTCTCGGAGGCCATGTACCCGCAGGGCTTCAACCTGGGCATGAACCTCGGGCAGGTGGGCGGCGCCGGCATAGTCGACCATCTCCACTGGCACATCCTCCCGCGCTGGCCGGGCGACGTGAACGCCCTGGCCCTGATCTGCGAGGTCAAATCGATCCCCGAGCACCTCGCCGTCACCTACGACAAGCTGAGGCCGCTCTTCGTGAAACGCCTGGGGTGACGCTCGCGGCCGGAGCTTGTCCGCCGCTGCGGCGCGGGTTGCCCGGCACCCTCTAAATGACAGTTTCTTCATTAATATGGAGGCCGCTCCCTTGTCGCCGTCCCCCCGCGTGCTACCATTGCCCGCTTCCGTGTCCGTCGTGGAAGCCCTCTTCGGGGGACAGTCGGCCGCTCGCGGCCCCGCACGCATGCGGGCTCGAGTTCCCGGCGCCCGGTTTTTCATGCGGTTTCCCCTCGGCGCGGCCTGTGCGACGCACGCATCTTCGCCGATTACTAGTCCTATGAATCTGAGACGCTACCTGCGTCCGGAATCGGTGCGCCTGGAGCTCAAGACGCGCCCTCCGGATCCGGATGAAGAGCTTACTTCGGGCGCCGTGCGCCGGCTCAGAGAGAACGTCTTCGCGGAGATCGTCGAACTCTTCACGGCGACCGGCCAGGTCTGCAACGAGCGCAAGCTCTTGACCGATCTCCTGAACCGTGAGAAAAAGGCGAGCATGGCCTTCGAGGGAGGCGTCGTCATCCCCCACGTGCGCACCATGCAGGCCAGGTCGTTCGTCATCGCGCTCGCGCGCTCGACGCCGGGCGTGCCCCTGGGGGCGCCCGACGGGGAGGCTTCGCAGATCTTCGTGGGGCTGGTGGCGCCGCCCTACGACGACCGCCTCTACCTGCGGATTTATCGGACCTTGGCGCCCTTGCTCATGGATCCGGACTGGAAAAACGAACTCCTCGCCGCGCGCGATGTGCACGAAGTGCTGCGCCTGTGCGAGGTCGTCTGCCGATAACATCGCAGGCCGCGTGACGGCCGCGCCCGGGGCGCCGGGCAGGAGGACAGCATGGCATCGACCGTCGACGAGATATCGATCAGGTACGAGGAGGACGGCCAGGAGCTCGTCCGCGAGATCCAGAAGGAGATCCTCTCGCGGGGCTCCTGGGCCACGATCATGTTCCTGTTCCAGAACTACAACCGCCGCCTGGGCACCTACGACCCGCCGCGCGTGACGATCCGCCGCTTCCAGAAGAGCGGCGGCAACTACGTCCTGCGCAGCAAGTTCAACGTGAGCGGTCCGGAGCAGGCCCGGAAGATCATCGAAGCCCTCAACCGATGGTACAAGAACGACAAGAGCTCCGAAGCCACGGAGACGTGATCGGGGACGCGCGCTGGAAGCCCGCCCCCCTCACCGTCCTCGTCGGCCAGGAGGAGTTCTTCAAGCGCCAGGTTCTCGAGCACCTCCTCGGCCGGGTTCTCGGCGCCTCGCGGCCGGCGGGAAGCTTCACCGAGATCGTGCCCGCGAGCGCGGCCGACGTCCACGCCGCCCTCATCGAGCTCAGGACGCCGAGCTTCCTGGCCCCCTGCCAGGTCGTGTGGCTCCGGAACCCCGCCAAGCACCTCGCGGAAACCCAGGACGCGCTGCTCGAAGCCCTCGAGAAGGGCCTCCCCTGCGGGTACCTGGTCATCGACCTCGACCGTCTCGCCGCGCGCACGAAGCTCGCCAAGGCCGCCGCGGCGGCGAACGCGGCCATCGAGTGCCGGCGCCTCTGGGACACGCCGCCGCCCTGGAAGGCGGGCGCGGCGCCGTACGACACCGAGCTCCACCAGTGGGTCCTCAGGCACGCGGCGCGGCTCGGCCTGACGCTCTCCCCGCCGCTTGCCGGCGAGCTTGTCGCCTGCACGGGCAACGCGCCCGGCGTCATCGACCAGGAGCTCCGCAAGCTTCTGGACCGGCTCGGCGGGAGCGGAAAGCCCACGGCCGAGCAGATCCGCGCCCTCGTCCCCGACACCCGCCGCGATTCGGTGTTCGCGCTCGTCGACCACGCGCTCAACGGCCAGGCCCGGGAGGCGCACGCGGCGCTCGGGCGGCTCCTCAAGCTCGGGCACGTGATGGAGGGCAAGCTGATTCTCGACGGCGCGTCGATCGCGCAGGTGGCGCTCGGCGCCTTCACGAAGCGCCTGCGGGTTCTCAGGCGCGCCGACCGGCTGCGCGGCGAGGGGAAGCTCTCGGCCGATGCAATCGCGGCGGCGGGCATCGCGCCGCGGTTCCAGGCGCCGGGAGTCATCGCGCAGCTCAGGCGCACGCACGGCGCGGCCCTCGACGCGGCCTTCACGGCGCTGCTGGAGGCCGACCGCGCGCTCAAGGGCAGGCGCGGCAATTCCGACCCCGAGCTGGTCCTGGAGAAGCTTCTCCTGCGCGTGGCCTCGCCGCGCGCGACGGCGTGAGCGGCGAGACGCATGGCGCCCGGCAACTTCCCCGACTGGTCGCGCGGCGAGAGGATTCTCTACGGCGTGCTCACGTGGGTCGCGCGCTTCATGGGCGCCGTCCCGCCGGCCTGCTCGCAGCGGCTCGGGTCCTGGATCGGGCGCTGCCTCTGGCCGTTCGCCGCGAGCCGGCGCGCCATCGCCCGCGCCAACCTCGACAAGGTCTACGGCGAGCGCCTCTCGCCCGCGGCCAAGCGCCGCATCGCCTGCCGCTCGTTCGTGCGGATCTTCGAGGACGCCCTCGTGCTCCTCACGGCGGCGCAGATGCCGACGCGGCTCGGGCACCGCATCTGCGTCGTGCGCAACGAGGATTTCCTCAGGCAGGCGACCGCGGGCGGCAAGGGCGCGATCATCGTGAGCGGGCATCTCAGCAACTTCATGGTCATGGTCGGATTCCTGGGCCGGCTCGGCTACAAGATCGCGGTCCTCGTGCGGCCGCTCGCGATCCGGCCCGCCGAGCAGGTCATCACGGACCTGCGCGCCGAATCCGGCGTCCGCACGTTCGACCAGGGCCGGAGCGCCCTGGCGCTCGTCCGCCATCTCTCCTCGGGCGGGATCACGTGGTTCTCGCTCGATCAGAACGCGCGCACGGGCGTCCTCGTCGAGGCGCTCGGCCGCCCTGCGACGGCGTTCGCGGGCCCGGTCAGGCTCGCGCGGCGCCTGGATCTCCCGATCGTTCCCGCATTCGTGCGCCGCATCGGTCCGGCAAGGTACGAGTTCGACATCTGCGAGCCGATCCGCCTGCCGCCCGGCGAGCCCGGCGATGAGGAGATCGCCGCCGATCTGACGCGGCTCATGAAGCTCCTGGACGCCCGCATCCTCGCCCGGCCCGAGGAATGGCTGTGGTGCCACCGCCGCTGGCGCACGGCCGAGAGGATCTTGGCCGAGCGCGCGGCTCGCCCGTAACGCGCCCGCGCCCCGTCTCAGCAGCTCTGGTGCTCGGTGCGCGCGATGATCTCGTCCTGGAGGGCGCGGCTCAGGTCGCAGAAGTAGTCGCTGTAGCCCGCAACGCGCACGATGAGGTCGCGGTGCTTGGCCGGCTCCTGCTGCGCGGCCCGCAGCGTCGCCGCGTCCACCACGTTGAACTGGATGTGGTGGCCGTCCAGGCGGAAGTACGAGCGCACGAGCTGGACGAAGCGGTCAAGGCCCTGGTCCGTGTCCATGAGCTTCGGCGCGAGCTTCTGGTTCAGCAGCGTCCCGCCCGTGCGCACGTGGTCGAGCTTGGACGCCGACTTCAGGACCGCGGTCGGCCCGTGCCGGTCGGCGCCTTGGACCGGCGAGATGCCTTCGGACAGCGGCTCTCCGGCCTTTCTGCCGTCCGGCATCGCTCCCATGACCGACCCGAAGTACACGTGGCACGTCGTCGGGAGGAGGTCGATGTGGTACGTGCCGCCGCGCGTGTTCTTCCGGCCGTCGATGGCGCGGAAGTACGTTTCGAACACGCGGCGCGCGATCGCGTCCGCGCGATCGTCGTCGTTGCCGTACTTGGGCGTTCGGTTGAGGAGCAGCCCGTGCAGGCGCTCGCGGCCCGCGAAGTCCGCATGCATCGCGCCGAGAAGCTCGCCCATGGCGCACGAGCGCTCCCGGAACACGTGGTGCTCGA
>DHGK01000371.1 GCA_002402755.1 Planctomycetes bacterium UBA4800 | reverse complement strand
TTGTCGAGCTTCCTCCAGCCGCCTTTCGATTCGGGCGGCGGGAAGTACTCGGAAGAGACCTCGACGATCGCGCGCCTGTAGGCCGCAAGCGGCGGCGCGCCGTCGTCGCGCACCGCAAGCACGACGTGGATGGTCTTGCCGGCCGCGTCGGCCGGGACGCGAAGGAGCGTGGCCGCGGGCGACGGATTCGCCAGGGTCGCCTCGCCCTCGTACGTTCCCGCTTCGCGGTACACGAGCCACTCGAAGGCGAGCGCATCGCCGTCGGGGTCGTGCGAGCGGCCGGCGTCCAGCGCCACCTCCCGGCCGGGCCGGGCGTCGATGCGCAGGATCTCCTTCCCCTCGACGCCGTTCAGGACGGCGCGCGGCGGATGATTCGCCTCCTGCGGCGGCTTCACGGACCAGAGAAGCCGTGCGCGGAAATCGTTCTGGAGGTCGGCCGCCCAGCGGGCGAGCGTGTTGTCGCGGTTGGTTGCGCCGTTCCACGCATCGGCCTGATTCGCCCAGTAGTAAGGTTTGCCGGAGAAGCTCTCGTTCGGCCCGTAGCGGCCGGCCCACGAGCCCCAGCCCGGCTCTTCGGGATCGTTCATCCCGGTCGGGATCAGGTAGAGGAACGTCATCGTGTCGCCCTCTTTCGCCCAGTGGGTGGTGTTCGTCGGGTAGAGGGCGCCGAGCGGGCCGCCGCCCGCCAGCACATCGCGCGCGAGGTCGAACCCGCCGGCCTTGGAGGTGAGCACGGAGAAGCGGTGGTACCAGCGCTTGCCCTCGACGGGCGGCTGGAACGTGTTCACCCACAGGGGGAAGGGCGGCGCAACTGCCGTCGTGTGCTCCCCGAACTTGTCATACGAGGAGAGCCTGAGCCTCGACTTGAACCGCGCGTACCCTTCGGGCCCGCGCTCGCGCAGCACGCGATCGAGGGCGCGCTTCAGGTTGTTGACCGCGGCGCCGTTGTCGGTGCCCCAGTCCGAGTACCAGAGCGGGCGCGGGTCGTCCTTGTCGGCGGCGGCGATGATGAGCTTGACCGCGTCGCCGGTGTCGTCGTAACCGGCGACGGTGCGCTGCCACAAGAGCTCTTTCGCGGGATAGCGCGCATCGTGCCCGGCGAGGCTCGGCTGGCATTCGCCGTACGCATCGAGCAGCCGGCGGACGACGCCAAGGCCCGTGTCCTCCGGGTTCTTGTTCTCGGGGCGGCGCGTCGCCGGCCGGTTGGCGATGATACCCTCGACGTCCCACTCGTTGGCGTAGAGGAGAAACCGGACGAGCGACTGCTCGTCATCGGGATCTCCGCCCGCGTCGGTCTCGATGAGGACGCGCAGCCTCGCATCGGGATCGGCGGCAAGGGGGCAGGCTGCCGCGACGAGCACCAACGCCGACGCGCGAATGACGCTGCCGGCGCGGCGGCCGCATCGATGGTTCTTCCGGCGCATGTGCGCTGCGCTCCTTCCTTCGCGCGCCGCGCGTCCGCGCGCGGCTTCGCGCCTAGATTGTAATCGGAAGGCGCGGCCGGCGAAATCTGCGCGGTGCTCGTTGCGCCTTGATCGGCGGGCGTCGCGCGGACATACTGGAGCCGTGCGGAGACGCGCGAGGCCGCTTCCGAACCTCGAAAAGCTGAAGGCGCTCGACGGCTACTACGCGTGGCGCAGGGCGCAGGCCAAGGCCGGCGCGACGCGATAGGAGGCATCCATGAACCCCGCCGTGCTCCTCGCAGCCGTCGCGCTCGCCGCTGCTCCGGCGCCGCCGGGACAACGGATGGCGTTCCCCGGGAAGGAGTGGGAAAAGGCGAGCCCCGAATCGCAGGGCGTCGATTCCGCGAAGCTGAAGCGCGCGATGGACGACCTGGCCGTTCGCCTGGCCGACTACGGCGGCGTGGCGACCGTCTTCATCGTTCGCGGCGGCCGCGTCATCTGGGAGGGAACGGAAAGGGACCGGCAGAACCCGCTCGCTTCGGCAACCAAGTCGTTCACGAGCGCCGTATTCGGCCTGCTGATCGAGGACGGCAAGGCGTCGCTGAGCACGCTCGGCAAGGATCTCGACCCGGCTCTGGCCGAGCTCTATCCCGCAGTCACGTTGCGTCACTTCGCCACCATGACCTCGGGCTACGATTCCGCGGGCGGCAGCTACGAGTTCGACCGGCAGGGGCGGGGCGACTCGTGGAATCCCGGCCCTCCGGCCGCCCCGATCTTCCCGCCGGGAACGAAGTTCCGGTACTGGGACGACGCCATGATGCAGTTCGGGCATCTTCTGACCAAGGCGGCCGGGCAGCCTCTCGACCGGATCTTCAAGGCGCGGATCGCGGATCCCATCGGCATGACCAGGTGGACCTGGGCGGAGACGAACACGCCGGCCGGCCGCGTCCTGGCGTGGACGGGCGGGATTCACACCTCGTCCCGCGAGCTTGCCCGCTTCGGCCACCTCTTCCTGAATCGCGGGAACTGGAACGGCCGGCAGCTCGTCAGCGCGTCGTGGGTCGATCAGGCCACGACGGTACAGGTCCCGGCGTCGATCCCCAACGACGATCCGCCTCGCTCGCGCGGCGCGGGCGTTTACGGCTACAACTGGTGGGTGAACGGCGTCACGCCGGACGGAAAGCGTCTCTGGCCCGATGCGCCGCCGAGGGCGTACTACGCCTGCGGGCTGCACAACAACATGTGCATCGTGATCCCCGAATGGAGCATGGTGATCGCCCGGACGAACGGCGGCAAGAAAGACGGCTCGACCAACACGCCGCCCAATGTTGACGAGGTCTGGAATCGCTTCATGCACGGGCTGGCCGAGGCGGTCGGCGGGTGAGCCGCCGTCGCGCGCACAGCGGATTCCCGTCTCGTGTCGGCCCGGCGCGGCTCACACAGCCGACGCGCGCCTGAATGCCTGCCCGATCTTCCGCCCCAGCCTGATGCAGCCGTGGCGGACCAGGCCGGGGAGGACCAGGAACGGGATGCGGCGGTCGTAGCCGCGGAGCGGGGCGCTTTCCTCGAGGGGCGGGGGAGAGGGCAGGCCGTTGAGCTCGGCCAGCGTGGTCTCAATGAGGTTCTCGCCCGAATCGTAGA
>DHGK01000137.1:12425-27772 GCA_002402755.1 Planctomycetes bacterium UBA4800 | reverse complement strand
GTATTTTCATACGCGGGATGGACTCCATGCCGCCCTGCCTGCTCGCTGTCCGGCGCATATCGACGCGGACACCGCATGCACGATTCGCGTCCATGCCTGGCGGCATCGCAAAACCGGACCGGCGTTTCCGCTGAGGATCGCCAAGTGCGAGACACATCGCGCGTACTTCACGCTCTATCCTCACGGCTTCAGCCCCTACGCGCGAGATCCGGTCATCCGGTGTGCTCCCGATGGCACGACGATCCTCCCGGAAGAGCCCGCCACGCCGTGTGGTAAACAAATTCAGCCGCCCCCGAAGAGCGACGCTTGCAGGCTCTTAGGGGAACGGATGCGATCAGATTTCGGCCGAGGCATTGGGCGTGCAAGGGCGTGCTGATCCGATGCGGCGGCCATCAAGGAGCGCGAATCGGGGAGTCAGGACATACCGGTGGCGCCCGGTGACGGAGCAATGGCGGTGGTATCCTGGTGTTCTATGCAGCGGAGCGGTAGTAGTGCGGCAGTAGCCCGCCGAGCCGTTCGCGCGTGATGACGGCGTCGTCGCGCCGGCCGACACGTTCCGGACTGTTGCGGCGGTATGAGCATGGTAGAATGGAGTCCGTGAGTCCGGTACTCGTCAGAATCAAACGATCCGTACTGGCTGGACGATATGAGTTCAGTGCGAAGGCGATCGATGAGATGGAGGCCGACGGGCTCACTCCGCTTGACGTGGCGGAGTCGATTCTCAATGCGGTCGCAATCTACAAGACGATCCGTTCGACAAGTCCATACCGGCGGCGGGAGCGAGAGTACCTGTATATTATCCAGAGCACGACCCTCACCGGCTGCCCCATCTACACCAAGGGGAAGCTCATTGCGGAGGGCGGCGTAGAAACGTACTATTTCCTCGTCTCGGCCAAAAGGCCGGAGTGAATATCATGGTACAGCACAAGATCTGTCCTGCCTGCGGCAGCACCCGCATCAAACGAGTACGCAAGACGATCACACGCAACTTCCGCGGAAAGCGCTACAAGGTTCCCGGGGTCGAATTCCATGAATGCCTGAAGTGCGGGGAGACGGTTTTCAGCCCCGAGGCGGTTGCCAAGATCGAGGCGTACTCGCCGGCATTCGCCGCATCGAAAGTGTCTTGACGTTGCGCGCTGCGCGAACTGCTCCTGCGTAACGCCGAGACTCCGGCGCACCTGCATCACGAACGGCGCGCGCGTCATGCGCGAAAGCTCGTTCTTCGTCAAGGGACGCGCTGCGGGATCTCCCTTCGCGCATGTGGTAAACAAATTCAGCCGACCCCGAAGTGCGACGCTTGCAGGCTCTTACGGGAATGGATGCGATCAGATTTCGGCCGAGGCATTAGGCATCGAGCCCCGCGCCCGTCCAGGCCGATGCCGACGGCCGCTACCCGGCGCCGATTCCGGGGATGACGGTCGAGATGTGACCGCGCGGCTCACTCGCAGGGCGGGAAGCGCTCGCAGGTGAGGCCGTCGCTCGTCGGGTCGCTGCCGCAGGCGCCGAAGGGGGCGGCGGGAGACCTGCCGGAGGCGAAGAGATACGCGAGGAGCGCCACGGGGTCCGCGATGTCGATCTTCCCGTCGTCGTTCGTGTCGCACGCCTTCACGCAGCCGGCGGCCTTTCCGGAGAAGAGATACCCGAGCATCGTCACGGCATCGCTTATGTCCAGCGTCCCGCTGCCGTTGGCATCGCCGCGCGAGAACTGCGTCTCGTCCGCGAGCACCACCAGCATCGCGGTGTCGCTCGTTGCCGTCCCCGCGGCGTTTGCACACACGCAGCGGAACGTCGCGCCGTTGTCGGCCGGCCCCGCGGCCGGGATCACGTACGAGGAGCCGTTGGCGCCGGGAATATCGGCGCCGTTGCGCTGCCACTGATAGGACGGCGCGGGTGACGCGTCGACGAACACCGTGAACTCGACGCGGTCGCCCGCCGCGACCAGGGCGTCGAGGGGATGCGCGAGGAACACGGGCGCGCGCAGCGCCGTGACGAGGAGGATCGCCTCGACGCTGACCGCCGTGCCGCCCGCGTTGCGCACCACGCACCGGAAGCGCGCGCCGTCATCGGCCGGCGCCGCGTGCGGAATGACGTAGTCCGCCGCCGTCGCGCCGGCCACGTTGCTTCCGTTGCGCTGCCACTGGTACAGGAACGGCGGCGTACCCGCGACGGCGACCGCGAACGCCGCGGGCTCGCCTTCGAGCACGCTCGCGTCCTCGGGGCCGGCGGTGATGCGGGGCGCGTCGCCGGAAGGCGACGGGTCGGCCTCGCCCGGCGAGCCGCCCCAGAAGGTGCTCGGGCGCCAGTACAGGGGATCGTTGGGATCCTCCGCGTCGCCCGACGGCACGAGCGAGTAGCCGGCGCCATCGGCCTCGACGGGCCACGGGCTCGCGTCCAGATACGTCACCGATTCGAGGACCTCGCCCTCCGGCCCGTACAGGACGAGCGTGTCGCCGCCGTTGGAGAGGTTGCGGCGGTACACGCCCAGGAGCGGGACGCCGGGGTAGCGCGCGGCGAACGCTCCCGCGTCGACCGCCAGGACGACGAACGCCCCGGGCTCCAGGATCGTGCCCTCGGGGAACACGTAGTCGATGCCGTCGCCGATGCGCACGCCGCTCACGTCGAGCACCGCGGCGCCCGTGTTCCGGAGCTCGAGAAACTCGTACGCATCGGCGTCCCACGCGCCGCCCTCGGGGGGATGGTACATGATCTCGGTGATGCGCACGGCGTCGAGCGGCCGCGGGATGGTGAACACGGCCTCCGTCAGCGCGCTCCACGCGCCGTTGTAGAGCGTCCGGGCCTTGACGTGCGTCGGGTCGTCGAGCACGATCGGCGAGGAGTACGGCGATGCCGAGGGCGCCGCGGCGCCCGTGCCGTAGACGCGCGGATCGGCGCCGTCGGTGGTGAAGTAGATCGTGCCGGTCGTTCCGGCGGGCAGCGTGATCACGAGCGGATATCCTGCCGCGATGACGCCGCCATGCCGGCTGAAGATGGGCGCGCCGATGGCGGGGTATAGCCCCGCGCCCCGGAGCTGCGCGAGGACAGTCGCCGTGCGCTGCGGGAAGTACTGCGTGCGCAGGCGCGTCTGCTCGGGCAGCCAGTGGTCGTTGCGGGTGTAGAGGAGATACGGCGCGACGCTGTACGGATGCACATCGCGCCGGTAGTCGCCCCAGCGCGCCGACTCGGCCGCCGCGGCCGCGTCGGTCTTCCCGGCGAGCGCCGTCCAGCGCGCGTCGCAGGCCTGGGGCGTCAGCACGCCGCCGTTCATGAGGTGGCGGTGGGCGCGGTCGGCGAAGAGCAGCCGGTACTCGGCGTTCTCCTTGAGCCGCGTGAAGAGCGTCCCGAGGTCGCCGTTCGCCGGCACGAGGCGGGCGAGGCCGTCGGTCGTGGCGCTCTCCAGCGTGCGCTCCGAGTCCCACGCGAACAGCCGGTACTGGGCGCCGGGCTCGCGCCGCCGCGCGGCGTAGTAGTTCTGGTGGGGCCAGTCCTGGTTCGCGCCGTAGATGTTGACCAGCATGTAGTCGATGAAGCCCGGCACATCGAGGTAGCCTTGCAGCGCCTCGTACTGCGCCAGGCTGGAGAGCCCCGCGTTCGCGACGGCCATCATCTGGTTCCAGGCGGTCTTGTCGCCGTCGACCGGGACTCCCGCGTTGAGCGCGTCGTAGTCCTCGCTGTCGCCGCCGAGGTACGCGGCCGCGAAGGGCGCGCTCGGCCGCTCGCAGATGTTGTAGAGCCCCCAGTACACGCCGTTCAGGTACAGGTTGACGAAGAACCCGTGCGATGACGGCCGGCCCATGTCGCGCACGGCGTCGCGCGCCCACTGATCGCGCAGGTACTGCGACCTGAGCCGCTGCGCGCTGTCCCAGTGGATCCAGGAGTTGTTGAAGCCGGCGCGCAGCACGATGGTGTCGAAGCTCGAGACGCGGCTGTCGGGAAAGAGCGCGCACCTGAGCCGCGTCGCGCCGTAATCGCCCCTGAAGATCAGGCGGAAGGAGTGCTTCGGGGATTTCTCGGGCGTGCGGCTGGCGCCGCCCTGGATCCTGAGGCCGCAGTTCTGCCGGAATCCCGTGCGGCCGTCGGGCTGGAAGAGCTCGGCCGAGGCGGCGCGCTCCCAGGCGATGCCTTCCTGGGTCGGGTTCGCGTAGATGCCCGACACGGCGTTGAACAGATCGTCGAAATCGCAGACGATCGACACCGTGGCCAGGCTCCGGAGCCCCTCGGCGATGAGGCTCGCGTAGGCCGCATTGCCGGCGATCTCCGGATCCATGGCGTAGTCCGCGGCCGGTGCGTTCGGCCATGTCGACGGGAAGCCCAGCGGGTCGGCCGCCTGGGTGGGGACGTATGCGACGAACACGTACGAGAACGTCACGTGGTTGGAGGGCAGGAGCCCCGGCGCGTAGGCGACCGCGCGCACGATACGCGACGGGCTGCGCGTCGCGCCGTACAAATCGAGCGGTCCCGCGTAGCGCAGGCCGTTCGTCCGGCTCGGTTCGCTCGCATCGAGCGTGTAGAAGATCTCCGCGCCCGGCGTCGGGCAGGCGAGTTCGACGGCGAGGTGCTGCGTCCCCTCCTTGAGCCCGGCGGGAATCGAGGCCGCGGGGTCCGCGCAGAAACCGTTGAAGAGCGCCAGGGCGTCGTTCGGCGCGCGCGGCGTCGGCGGATCGAAGTAGCCCGTCTCGCCCGCGGCGTTCAGGCCGTAGGAGTAGTCGGAGCGCTGCGGCGGGAACTGCGGCGCGTACTCCCCGGCCGCCTGCCGCGGCGAGTCCGCCGTGAAGAGACCGAGGTACTCGCCGGAGGAGTCGAGCTTGAAGCTCGTGTGGAGCTCGCCCGCGTCGGGCCGCCGGTCCTTGCCGGACGCGAAGACGACGAGGTACGCATCGGCGGGAAGCGTCACGGCGGGGAACACCCACTTGCCGGGCTCGTCGGGTTCATCCGTGAGCGCCCAGCCGGCGAGGCTGACGGCGTCCGCGCCGCGGTTGTGGATCTCGATCCAGTCCTCGTAATCGCCGTCTTGATCGGTGAGCCCCGTACGGTTTGCGGCCAGGAACTCGCTGATCTCGACATCGACGGGCGGCAGGGTCGAATCGACCGTGCACGTCCACGAGGCGCCCGCGAAGGGGTTGGGGGGAACGGCGAGGTCCGTGATCCCGTGCCCGTCGGCGAAGCGCACCTCGACGAGGCCATCGGGCTGCGGCGCGCAGGCGAACACGTACGGCCCGGGACCCTGGCCGGATGCCGACGCCGCCGGCGAGCCGCCGATGAGGAGATCGCCGGCATCGACGCCGGCGACGGGCTCGTCGAAGGTGACCGTCACCTGCGAGAGCAGCCGAACGACGGCGCCGGACGCGGGCACGCGCGCCGCGATCGCGGGCGGGTTCGTGTCGGGGCCGAAGGGATCGAAGAGCGCGCAGTCGAAGTACAGGTCCGAGCTCGACAGGCTGCGGTTGCACATGAAGACTGCCAGGACGTTCGTCCCCTGAACGACGTACGAGGCGGGATCGGGGAGCTCGGCCGTGAACGGCGTGCCGTACTCGCGCGCCTCCGGCGTGCCGGGCATGTCGTACGTCACCGGGTCGCCCGGCGCGCCGTACACGTTGAGGCGCAGCACCTCGGTGCCGTTGATCCACGCCACGAACCCATCGTCGTAGTTGCAGTCAAGATGCAGGGCCGCGACGGCCGCCGCGTCGCCCACCTGGAACGTGCGCCGCAGGAAAACGGTCGTGTAGTTGTTCAGCATGTCGGCGAGCCGGGTCCCCGCCGTATCGAAGACGGGCTCGCCGTAACCGATCGGCGCCGGGCCGTGCAGCCAGGACGAGGCCTCGAACGCCGGCATTCGCCATGCATCGATGGGATTCGAAGCTTCCTGCGTGCCCTTGAAGTAGCTCCAGTCGGCCCCGCGGCTCACGTAGTAGGTTTCCTCGCCGCGGGCGGCGGGGACGGCAGCCGCGACTGCAACGATGATGGCCGGGAGACAACGCACGTTCTGCACGGGCTCGACCTCGCATGGAAAAGCCGCAACGGCGGCTCATCATGCGATGGTACCAGACGCCCGGCATCCGAACAAGCTCCGCGGGCGCCCCGCCCGGCCGCCGCCGGGGATCGCGACGCGCGACGTGCGGGGCGCCCGTGCGGCGCCTAGCCTGTCAGGGCTCCCGATGCGCTTCGCCGGCCGGAAGCGGCCTCCGGCTGGAAGAGGATCTTGTCGATGCGGAGCTTTCGCATGCCCGCCGGGACCCTCCAGTTGACCACGTCGCCGGCGCGATAGCCCAGGATCGCCGTCCCCACGGGGGCCAGAATCGAGATCCGGCCTTCGGCGAGACTGGCATCGCGCGGGTACACCAGGGTGTAGACGAAGCGCTCGCCCGAGTCCAGGTCCCGGAGGGACACGCGCGAGTTCATGGTCACGATATCGGCGTCGATCACATGCGCGTCCACCACGGTTGCGCGTTCGATCTCGCCCTGGAGCTCTTGCAGGCGCTCCCGCTCGGCGGCATCCGATGCCGCAAGTCCGTCCAGGAGCCGGAGCAAAGCCTCCCTGTTGTCCCTCGTGATGGTGATAAGGTCGTTCATGGTAACCTCCTTTAAAGATGGAGCGTGAGTGTCGTCCGGGCGGCATCTCCGCCGGCGGCGGAGAGAAGGGGCGTGTCTCTATGCCGCGCGGGGCGGAGGGCGCTGCAGCTCGATGCAATGATTGGACGTCGTTGCCGGCATGCACTCCTCCTGTCAGTACCATTATCGCCGACGAACGCATAAATACAATTCGATAATCGCTATGATACCAATAGAATAATCCTATGTATTGCCGGTGCCTGCCTGCGCGCGGCGCGCGCCGCCGATCAGGCGAACAGTTCCCTGCGCGCGGTGGCGGTGATGGCGACGACGGCGGGGTGCTTCAGCTTCTTCTCGATGGAGATCGCGTAGAACCGCATCCTGATCGATGGTATCCTGCCGAGCATGCGCACGCCGTACCTCCGGCGGACCTGCGCATCGAGGATCGTCGGCGCCGCGAACAGGCCGCAGCCTTCCCGGCCGAACACCTCGAGGAGCGCGCTGTCCTCGAATTCCCCCCGGACGAGGGGGCGGATGCCGTGCGCGTCGAACCACTGGTCGATGGAACGTCGAAGCGCCGTGTTGGCCGTCGGCAGCAGGAACGGCGCCCCGTCGAGCGAACGAGGAAACGAGCGCCGGTATGCGATCGCGCGCGCCGCCGGCCCGAAGACCGAGACGCTGCTCTCGCCGAGGAGGTGGCTGAACGCGCGGATGCGGACATCGGGAGGAACCGGCGCGTCGGAGAGCACCACGTCAAGACCGCGGATTGACAGCTCCGCGAGCAAGTTCTCGGGCGTCTCCTCGTGACACACGATCTGAATCGGCTCGGGCATCCGCAGCGCGGGTTCGAGAAGGCGATGGACGACGAGCTTCGGCAGAACGTCGGCGACGCCGACCACGAGCTTCCGGGGCCGGCCGGCGGGGTGTCCGCGCACGGTGTCGATCAGCTCCTTGCCGAGGGAGAAGATCTCATCGGCATACCGATAGACGACCTGTCCGACATCGCTCAGGACCAGGCCGCGGCCGGCCTTGACGAAGAGCTTCTCGCCCAGCGCCGATTCGAGCGCCCGGAGCTGCGCGCTCACCGTCGGTTGCGTCACGTACAGGAGCTTGCCGGCGCGGGAGACGCTCCCTTCCCGGGCGACGGTCCAGAAGTAGTGCAGATGGTGGTAGTTCAGCCATTCCATGGCCGTACAGACTACAATGCGGCGGCGGGGCTATCAAGCAGTGCCGGGGCGGAGGAGCCGCGCCGCGGTTCGTGCGTTGACCGCATCCGGCCCCGCCGGTAAGATCGAATGCAAGGTCTCGGAGATTGAGGTCATGTTCTTCCGCGGGCGTGTTTCGGGGAACCGCCGTCGCATCGACATTGATTGCGGGCGGGCGGAGATCGCGGCGGGCGGCCGCGCGAGCCGCATTTCGGCGCTCCGTGCGAGCGGCGCGGCGCTGCTTGCCGCCGCGCTCGCCGGCTGCAGCCCTTCCGCAACGGACCGGTTGCACGGCTACATCGAGGGAGACTACGTGTACGTCGCGTCTCCGTTCGCCGGAGCTCTCGAGGAGTTGACCGTGCGGCGCGGGGCGGAGGTGAAGGCCGGGGATCCGCTCTTCACGCTCGCGCGCATGCCGGAGCAGTCGGCGCGGGACGAGGCGGAGAAGCGGCTCGGGCAGGCGCGCGCCGCGCTGGAGGACGCCCGGAAAGGGCTGCGTCCCTCGGAGATCGAAGCCTTGAGCGCCGCGCTCAAGCAGGCGCAGGCCGCGCTCGATCTCTCGGAGAAAGAGCTCGCCCGCCAGGAAAAGCTCGCGGCCACGCCCGGCGCAACCACCGAGCAGGCGATCGAGCGGGCGCGCGCCGCGCGCGATCAGGACCGGCAGCGCGCGGCGCAGCTCGAGGCGGAGCTCGCGACCGCCCGGCTCGGGGCGCGCGATGACCAGGTGGCGGCGGCGGCGGCGAACGTGCAGGCGCTGGAGGCCGCGCTGGCCGAGGCGGAGTGGGCCCTCGCGCAGAAGAGCCCGCGCGCGCCGCAGGCGGGCCTCGTCTTCGACACGCTGTATCGCGAGGGAGAGTGGGTCGCCGCCGGGCGCCCGGTCGTGGTGCTCCTGCCGCCCGCGAACGTCAAGCTGCGGGTCTTCGTGCCGGAGCCGATGCTCGGCGCCCTCGCGCTCGGCGACCCCGTGCAGGTGCTCATCGACGGCGTCGAGGAGCCCGTTGCCGGCAGGCTGAGCTTCATCTCTCCCAGCGTCGAGTACTCCCCGCCCGTGATCTACAGCCGTGAGAATCGCAGCAAGCTCGTCTTCCTGGTCGAGGCCGAGTTCGAGCCCGCGGCGGCGGCGCGGCTCCATCCCGGCCAGCCCGTGGATGTCCGGTTCCAACCGGCGCGCCGGCCATGAGCAGCGATATCGCCATCGATGTGCGCGGAATGACCAAGCGGTTCGGCCGCCTGACGGCGGTCGACGGCGTTGCGCTGCAGGTCCGCGCGGGCGAGATCTGCGGGTTTCTCGGGCCGAACGGCAGCGGGAAGACGACGTTCATCCGCATGCTCTGCGGCCTGCTCCGGGCCGACGAGGGGAGCGGCACCTGCCTGGGATACGACGTCATCCGCGAGAGCGAGGCGATCAAGCGCCAGGTCGGCTACATGACCCAGCGGTTCAGCTTCTGGGAGGACCTGAGCATCGCCGAGAACCTCGACTTCGTCGCGCGCATGTACGGCGTCCGGAATCGGCGCGACGCCGTGCGCGCGACGCTGGAACGGCTGGGCCTGCAGGAGCGCCGGACGCAGCTCGCCGGGGAGCTCTCGGGCGGCTGGAAGCAGCGCCTGGCGCTGGCGGCGTGCATGATTCACGAGCCCAGGCTGCTCCTCCTGGACGAGCCGACCGCGGGCGTGGACCCCAAGGCGCGCCGGGAATTCTGGGAGGAGATCCACCGGCTTGCCGCCGCCGGGCTGACCTGCCTCATCGCCACGCACTACATGGACGAGGCCGAACGCTGCCATCGCCTGGCGTACATCGGGTACGGAAAGCTGCTCGCGCAGGGCACCGTCGAGGAGGTCGTCGCGGACGCGCGCCTGACCACGTGGGAGGTCACGGGACCGCGCCTGGCCGAACTGGCCGCGTCGCTGCGGGCGTCTCCGGGCGTGCAGCAGGCCGTCGCCTTCGGCAACGCCATCCACGTGAGCGGCGAGGACGCGGCGGCGCTCGATGATGCGACGCGGCCGTTCCGCGGGGCGCCGTACGCGTGGCGCCGGACCGAGTCCAGCCTCGAGGACGTTTTCATCCACCTGATGGACCGGCTCAAGGACAACGCGCGCGCATGACCATGCACCGTCGCTTCTCACCGTCCCGGCTCGCGGCGATCCTCGTCAAGGAATTCACCCAGATGCGCCGCGACACGGTCACCTTCGGCATGATGCTCGGCATCCCGCTGATGCAGCTCGTCATCTTCGGCTACGTCATCAACGCCGACCCGAAGCACCTCCCGGCGGCGCTCCTCCAGTCGGATCACGGCCCCCTGGCGCGCTCGGCGGCGAACGCCATCAGGAACAGCGGCTACTTCGATTTCGTCAGGGAGGCGGCGAACGAGGCCGAGGCCGAGGAGCTGCTGGCGCGCGGCGCCGTGCAGTTCGTTGTCAACATTCCGGTCGATTTCAGCCGCGATGTCCTGCGCGGCGACAAGCCTTCCATTCTCGTCGAGGCCGACGCGACCGATCCCGCCGCGACCGGGAACGCCCTCGGCGCCCTGCGCGTGCTGGTTCGGAGCGCGCTCCAGCACGACCTGAAGGGGCCGCTCGCGCCGCTCGCCGGGAGCGACGACGCATACGAGATCCGCGTGCACGCCCGCTACAACCCCGACGCCGTCACGCAGTACAACATCGTCCCCGGCCTCATGGGCGTCGTGCTCACCATGACGATGATCATGATCACGGCGCTCGCCATCACGCGCGAGCGCGAGCGCGGCACGATGGAGAATCTCCTCTCCATGCCGACGCGGCCGTTCGAGGTGCTGGCGGGCAAGATCATTCCCTACATCCTCGTGGGGTACGTGCAGGTCGCCGTCATCCTGCTCGCGGCCAGGCTGCTCTTCGAGGTGCCCATGCTGGGGAGCCTGACGCTGCTTCTGGCCGTGTCGCTCGTGTTCATCGTCGCCAACCTCGCGATGGGCATCACCTTCTCGACCGTGGCCCGCAACCAGCTCCAGGCCATGGAGATGGCGTTCTTCGTGTTCCTGCCGTCCATCCTGCTCTCGGGCTTCATGTTCCCCTTCCGCGGCATGCCGGTGTGGGCGCAGGCGCTCGGCGAGGTGCTGCCGATCACGCACTTCCTGCGCATCGTCCGCGGCATCCTGCTCAAGGGAAGCGGATTCGCCGAGGTCGCCGGCGAGCTCTGGCAGATCGCGCTCTTCGGCGTGGTTGTCCTGGCCATCGCCCTGAAACGCTACCGCAAGACGTTGGACTGACCGCATGGAAACGAAACAGGCGAAGCTCAGGAACGCGTGGCGCCGGGCGCTCGTGCTCCTGCTCGGGTCGTGCGCCGTGGGCCCCGACTACGAGAAGCCGGACGCGGCCGATCTGACGCCGCGCCAGTGGCGCTGGAAGGTCGCCGAGCCCTGCGACGCGGCGCCCAAGGGCGAATGGTGGACGGTCTTCAACGACCCGGCGCTCGATCGGCTGGAGGCGGCGGCCGTCGCCTCGAATCAGACGCTCCGCGCGGCGGCGGCGCGCGTCGATGCCGCCCGGGCCGCGGCCGGGCTCGCCCGCAGCCGTCTCTTTCCGTCGATCTCGCTCGACCCCGCGTACAGGCGGGAGCGTACGTCGGGGAATCCGCCGACCCCGATCCCGTTCGATATTCCGTCGGAGCGAATCGATACCTTCAGTTTCCCGCTGGATCTTCAGTACGAGATCGATCTGTGGGGGCGGGTCCGCCGGTCCCGCGAGGCCGCGCTGGCCGAGGCGGACGCCGGCGTCGCGGACTACCGGAACGTCCTCCTCACGCTGACCGCGGATGTGGCCGTCAACTACATTCTGCTGCGCTCGCTGGACGCCGAGGCCGCGCTGTGCCGCCGCGCGGTCGAGCTGCACGCCGACTCCGTTCGCGTCCTCGAGGCGCAGCGCGCCGCGGGCGCCGTCTCGGAGATCGAGGCGGCCCGCGCGAAGGCGGAGCTCGGGAGCGCCGAGGCGGAACTGGCCGAGATCGTCCGGCAGCGGGAGGAGGCGTTCAACGCGCTGGCGCTCCTGTGCGGCAGCGCGCCCGGTTCTTTCCAGGTTCCCGGCGGGCCCATGGCGGCCGCCGCCGTCGCGGTTCCCGCCGGCCTGCCCTCCTCGCTCCTGGAACGTCGTCCGGACATCGCGGCCGCCGAGAGAAACCTCGCCGCGTGGAATGCCCGCATCGGCGTCGCGAAGGCCGCCTACTATCCCGCGGTTCGCTTGACGGGCCAGGCCGGGTACCTGAGCGCCGAGGCCAAGAGCCTGTTCGATGCCGACAGCCACGTCTGGTCGATTGCGCCGAGCGTGAGCATGCCGCTCTTCGATGCCGGAAGGACGGCCGCCGAGGTCGAGCAGGCGGAGGCAGGCTACCGGGAAGCGCTCGCCGGCTATCGACAGACGGTGCTCGCCGCCTTCAAGGAGGTCGAGGACGCCCTGGCGGGGATCGCGCTTCGAGGACAGGAGGTTGCCGCGCAGACCGAAGCCCTCGCTGCGGCGGCGAGAATCGCCGGGCTCGCCCGCGCGCGCCACGAGGCCGGCGCCGGGACGTACCTGGAATTCACGGACGCCGAGCGGTCGAGGCTCCGCCACGAACGCGTGCACATCCGGCTCAACGCCCGGCGCCTTTCGACCGGCGTGCTGCTCGTCAAGGCCCTCGGCGGGGGGTGGGGGCCTTGATCCGGGGACAACCTTGATCCGGGGACAGTCACCGATTGTTACAGACGAGTGGGCAATGTGGGGATAGGCCACAGCCAGATTCCGTCTGTAACAATCGGTGACTGTCCCCGGATTTCCGCGCGTTGACCGCGCCCGGCCTCTTTGCTACGATGCGCGCCCGTACGGGTGCGATCGAGACTGCCCGCATCGGAGAGAGGTCAGCATGCTGATCGGTATTCCCGCGGAGATCATGCACAACGAGCGGCGGGTGGCGGCCACCCCGGAAACCGTGGAGAAGCTCGTGCGCCTGGGGTACGAGGTGCTCGTCGAGGCCGGCGCGGGGGCCGGCATCTACGAGGGCGACGAGCAGTACCGCAAGGCCGGGGCCGCGGTGACGGCGGACGCCGCGCAGGTCTTCGAGCGGGCCGACCTGGTCCTCAAGGTCAAGCAGCCGGGATTCAACGAGACGCTCGGGCGGCACGAGGTCGCGATGATGCGCGAGGGCGCCGTGCTCGTCACGTTCCTGCACCCGGCCTCGCCGACCAGCCTGCCCATCGTCAAGATGCTGGCCGAGCACCGCATCACGGCCTTCACGATGGACAGCATCCCGCGCACCTCGAAGGCCCAGCGCATGGATGCCCTGACTTCGATGAGCACCATCACGGGGTACAGGGCCGTCCTGGAGGCGGCCTGCCGCCTGCCGGTTTTCGTGCCCATGATGGGAACGGCCATCGGGATGCTCAAGCCGGCCAAGTTCCTCGTCGTCGGCTGCGGGGTCGTGGGCCTGCAGGCGGTGGCGACGGCCAGGCGCCTCGGCGCCGTCACGGCCTGCGTCGACATCCGGCCCGAGGCCCGCGAGGAAGGAAGGAGCCTGGGCGCCAAGATCGGCGGCTTCGAGGTGCCGGAGGCGCTCGTGCACGGCGAGGGCGGCTACGCGCGGGCCCTTCCCGCGGAATGGATCGAGAAGGAGCGCGCCGCCCTGGCGCCCCTCATCGAGGATGCGGACGCCGTCATCCTGAGCGCCCTGGTTCCCGGCGAGCGCGCCCCGGTCCTTGTCACCGAGGACATGGTGCTGCGCATGCGCGCGGGCTCGGTCATCGTCGACGTGGCCATCGACCAGGGCGGGAACTGCACGGCCACCGCGCCCGGCGAGGAGATCGCGCTGCACAACGTGACGGTGAGCGGGGTCCAGAACATTCCCGGCAGCGTGCCCGTGCACGCGACGTACCTGTACGCCAACAACATGCTGAACTTCCTCGGCAATCTGCTCGATGGCGGCTCGGACCGCATCAACTGGGAAGACGAGATCGTCAAGGCGACGCTGGTGACGCGCGATGGCGCGATCATCCACAAGGGAACGCTCAAGGCGATGCAGGGTCGGGCGGAGTGACGCCGGACGGCGGGAGGAACGCGCATGGGAGAGTTGCTGCTGCTCTTGGGGGTGTTCGCCGGCGCGCTCGCAATCGGCTACGTGCTCATTTCCAGGGTCCCGCCGCTCCTCCACACGCCGCTCATGTCCCTGACGAACGCCGTCTCGGCGGTGACCATCCTGGGAGCGCTGCTGATCTTCTCGCGCGCTGACGGGCAGGAGCCCGCCGGCGCGGGGCTCGCCCTCATGGGCGGAGTCGCGGTCGCCATGGCGATGTTCAACGTGCTGGGCGGGTTCGTCATCACCGACCGCATGCTCAGGCTTTTCAAGAAGCGTTGACTCGGGTCCGCCCGCCGGCGGAAGAGCCGCGTATGGACGACATCCTGCACCGCGCCCTGGAGTTCGTGGTCATCGTCATCTTCATGGCGGGCTTCGCCCAGTTCCGCACGCCGGCGGGGGCCCGGTGCGGTAATCTGACCGCCGCGGCGGCCATGATCATGGCCGCCGCGGTCGTGGTGCTGCGCGAATCGATCGACGGCTGGCCCGTCATCGCCGCCGCGCTGATCGCGGGCGGGGGGCTCGGGTGGGCGATCGCCGCCGGGATCACCATGCGGCAGATTCCGGCCATGATCGCATTCCAGCACGGCGCGGGCGGCGTGGCCGCGTTCCTGGTGTCGGCGGCGGAGCTGGCGCGCGAGCCTGCGAGCGGCCTGAGCGTGGGCAAGGCTGCGGGCCTGCTGGGGATCGCGCTCGGCGCCGCAACGTTCGCGGGAAGCCTGGTCGCCGGCGGCAAGCTCGCGGGCGTACTCAAGGGGACGCCGACCGTCCTGCCGCGCCACGGCGCGATCACGGGGGCGACGCTGGCCGTCCTCGTCGTTCTGGGCGCGGCCGTCGGCCTGAGCGGGCCGGGCGCCGTCGTGTGGGGCTCGATCGCGCTCATCGCCGTCTCGATGTGGCTCGGCGTCGCGGCCGCCATCCGCATCGGCGGCGCGGACATGCCCGTCCTGATCTCGTTCCTCAACGCGGCGGCGGGGCTGGCCGCGGCCTTCTGCGGGGTCATCATCAAGAGTCAGCTTCTGATCGCCTGCGGCGCGACGGTGGCCGCGTCGGGCTCCATCCTCACGCACGTGATGTGCAAGGCCATGCATCGCAATCTGCGCAGGGTGTTCCTGGGATTCGCGCCCGCGGGGCCGGCCCCGCGATGGCTTCCCGATGACTCGAGCGGCGGCGCTGGGGCCGAGGCGGCGCGGCCGGAGGCGGCGTCCGGCGCGGGAACCGCGGGGGCGCCGGCGGAGACGCCGGCCCCGGCTCCCGCCGCGATCGACCCGCTTGCCGAGGCCGTCGCCCTGGCGCGCGCGGCGGCGCGCGTGATCATCGTGCCCGGGTACGGCATGGCGCTGGCGCAGGCCCAGTTCCAGACGGTGCAGCTCGCGAACGCGCTCGAGGCGCGCGGCGCGGAGGTGTGGTTCGCGATTCACCCCGTCGCCGGCCGCATGCCCGGGCACATGAACGTGCTGCTCGCCGAGGCCGATGTCTCCTACGACAAGCTGATCGAGCTGGATGAGGCCAACCGGCGCCTCGAG
>DHGK01000137.1:0-12275 GCA_002402755.1 Planctomycetes bacterium UBA4800 | reverse complement strand
AGGACGCTGGAGCGGATCATCGAAGGCGTGAAGGCCTGACGGCTGAGCGACGAAAACAGCCGCGAAGGCACGAAGAGTACGATGGAAGAAACCACGTGACCGTTCACGGTTTTCTCGCCGTGTTCGGGTGCACAGACAGGTGTCATCAGACGGAAAAGAAACCACAGAGGCACAGAGGGCACAGAGAAGAACACGGAGAGAGCACCGCAAGGGACACCGAGCCACGCACCGTCTCACGTTCCGTCCTCTGTGGCCTCTGTTTTCTCTGTGGTGAATCAGAATCAGGAAGATGAGCACGTTCGGGATGTACTGTACGCGGTGACGGTTACTCCTTCCCCTGCCACGCGAGCCGGGCGGCGAGCCTCAGCGCATCGGCGGCGCGCGCCGCCTCCGGCGCGCTCCTCGTCCCGAAGAGGGCTTCGGCGAGAGCCGCGAACTCGACTCCCGTCGTCGCCATGTAGCCGAGAAAGAGCGGCGTGCGCGCGCGCTGCGCGCAGCTCCAGACGGAGCGCACGCTCTCCGGATCGGGTCCCGGGCATGCCAGGATCTTGAACCCCTCCCGCTGGAAGTGGGCGATCGAGGGGTACTCCGCGCGCACGGCGGCGTGCCAGTCGCAGATGATGATGTCGCGCGGCAGGTACGCGATCGCGCTTGCCGTGCCCATCTCGCTGCCCTCGTCCCTGGAGTACCCGTGCGCCGAGGCGTCGAGCAGCCGGTCGCCCCACATGAGCACGGTGTTGTCCTTGCCGCGCAGAAAGGCGTGGTACTGGACGATCGCCGCCGCGAGGATCTCCCAGGCCGAGGAGCGCCGGCAGCGCGGGCACTCCTCCTCGGCGAGCAGGAAGACGCGGTCCATGCCGATGTGGAAGTGCGTGCAGCCGAAGGCCTTGATGATCTCGGACCACAGCGGGAACAGAAGGCCGGGCAGGGACGGGTGCCGCGGGCACCACGAACGGCGTTCGAGGCGCGCGTCGCCGAACTTGAGGCCGGGCGTCTCGTCGAGCTCGGGGTGGGCCGCAAGAAGCGCGTGGTTGCGCGCGGCGCTCGACTGGTGCCCGATGCTCTTGAACTCCGGGATCGCCCGCATGCCGCGCGAGGCGAGCAGCGACGTGAGCTCCGCGCAGAACTCGGCGGGCTGCGCCAGGGGATCCTCGATCTCCCGGCGGCTCCGGAACTGCATGCGGTAGTTCACCTCGATGACCGCGAAGTTGACGCGGCAGGGCAGCAGGACCTCGTCGACGAAGCGGCCGAACTCCTTGAACTGCGCCTGGGAAGGCAGGCGGCAGTGCACGCCGCGCCAGGCGACATCGGGCCAGTCGCGCACGAAGCACGAGGGGATGAACCGCCGGCCGACATCCATGGCCTCGCGCAGGCACAGGAGGCCCCACTGGATGCTCTGCTCGTCGCGTCCGAGGACGAGGAACCCCTTGGGCGACACCTCGAGGACGAATCCCTCGGGCCTCGGCGGCACCTCCAGGACGCGCGCCTCGACGGCGACGTCGCCCATCGCCACGGCCTCGACGCCGGCGAGCGCGATCGTGACGACGCGGAGGCTCAGGCTCGTCCCCTCGAGCTTCTCGGCGAGGACCCACAGCTTTTCCTTGGCCTTCGCCGTGCTCCGGATCTGGAGGTCGGCCGGCAACGAATAGCCGCCCTGTCCCGGCTGCATCTCCTTGGGCCGGACGGCGAACGGGGCGGGGCCCTCGGCGCCGCGGGCCGCAAGGCACGCGCCCAGCGCCGTGCAGATCGCCGCGAGGCTAGCTCCGCGGCGGAATTCCGTCCTCATGCGCGAACCTCCCGCACAGCGTCTCGACGAGATAGTGGAACACCACGTCGTGCGCGGCCTCGGCCGCGCCCATGTTGTCGATGGGCACGCGGAGGTTGTGGCGCGCCATCCTCGCGAGCGCGCCGCCGTCGAATCCCGTCAGGCCGATCGTGATCATGCCGTGGTCGTTCGCCCAGGCCGCGGCCTCCGTGACGTTGGGGCTGTTCCCCGAGCCGCTGATGGCCAGGAGGAGGTCGCCCGGGGCGGCGTACGTGCGGAGCTGCTCGACGAACACGCGCTCGTACCCCTCGTCGTTCGCCCACGCCATGATCGCGGCCGCGTTGTCGGTCAGGCTCAGCACCTTGAGCCGGCGCTGGCGGTCGAAGTCGCGCAGCGTGCCCTTGACCAGGTCCTCGCAGAAGTGCGAGGCGTTGGCCGCGCTGCCCCCGTTGCCGATCACGAAGACGGTGCGCCCCTCGGCCCGGGCGCGCGCGAACAGATCGGCGATGGCCTCGACGGCGCCGGCGTCGATGCGCTCGAGCACCTCCGCGAACCAGCGGCGATAGGCTGCGAAATCCATGTCCTCGGCACCTCTCTCCGCCGCGCGCTACGGGCCGAACATCCAGGCGCACAGGCGCTCGTGCTCGGCGAAGCTCGGCACGATGGCGTCGGCGCCCGCGAGAATCAGGCGCGCGCGCTTCCAGCGGTCGACCTCCCGGCACGCGGGCTCGTCCGTGGCGACGCCGATCGCGGCGCCGCCCGCCTCCTTGATGTTCTCGATCTCGACGTACCCGTCGCCGAACCCGACGAGCTCGGCCGGACGCAGCTCATGTTCCGCCATTATACGCCCGATGACCAGGCGCTTGGAGTAATTGCGGTAGTCATCGATGGCGCCGTACACCTTGTCGTCCAGGTAGGGGAGGAGGCCGAGGAGCTCGGCCTCGCGGGCCGCGTACTTCTCGTCGGTGCCGCTCGCCACGAAGATGCGCAGTCCGCGCGCCTTGAGGGCGTCGAGGAGCGCGATGCTTCCCGGCACCAGGTAGTCCTCCGGCCGCGCGCGGCCGTCCTCGAGCGCCCGCACCCTGCCCTCGATCTTCTCCCAGAGGCGGTCGAGGTAGGCGTGCTTGTACCGGAGCGGATCGCGCGGGACGCCGCCGCGCCGCCGCACCTGCTCGGCCAGCTCGAGCATCTGGTAGATCGTCTGCTTGCCCGTGAGACGGCAGACGAACTGCGTCACGATGGCCGTCAGCTCGGCGTCGGACTCGCCCGTGCGCAGCTCCTTGAGGATCTCGACCATCATCGGGACCATGACGTCGACCCAGCCGCTGCGGATGAGCGAGAGCGTGCCGTCGAAGTCGAAGAGCGCGGCCCGCGCTCCGCCTGCCGCCACGGGGCGGATCGCCTCGATCGCCGTGCCTGGCAGGAGCGTTCCTCCCGCGATGTCGAGGTCGGTGATGCGGGTCCAGTCGATGTCGGTCATGGATGCGCGGGCGCCCGCGCGGTCCGGCCGCTGCGGCGGCTCAGGCCTGCGGGGCGGGCGCGGTCTCCTCCTCGTGCGGTGCGGCGAGCGGCACCAGGAAGTTGATGATGGCGAAGGCGACGACGGGCATCGCCGCGATGCCGAGCGTCAGCGCGATCTCGCCGGGCTCGGGCGTGTACGCCACGACCCCGCGGAAGCTCTTGCTCACGAGCTGGCCGCCGACGATTATGTTCCACAGGAGCGCGAAGCTCTGGGCGATGCCGCAGGCGCCGGCGGCCAGCGCCGCCAGCCTGAGCAGGGGGCCGCGGAGCCTGAGCGCGAAGGCGCAGGCGAGCGCGGCGACCGGCAGGCACGTGCCGAGCCCGAGGAAGACCGTGAAGAACATGGTTGCGAGCGGACCGCCGCCCGTGAGCAGGGTCTCGATGACCGTGGCCGAGTAGCTCTCGATGTAGGCGATCTCGACGACCTCGAGAACGGTGAGCGCGGCCACGGCGAGCACGGCGGCGATGAGGTACGTGCCGAGCGCCTTCACCGTGTCGTCCCGCAGGACCGCGGGTTTGAAGATCGCGCCCAGGAGCAGCGTGAACGAGATGCCGTTGACGATGCCGGCCAGCAGCAGCACGACCGGCCTGAGCGTCGAGTTCCACTCCGGGTTGCCGGGCACGGTCGCGAAGATGAAGGCCACGTAGCCGGTGAGGACCGCATCCGCGGGCAGGGCGACGATCTTGAGGAACTTGGCCAGACCGCGGTCGATCCTCTCGGCCTGCGGCGTGACCTCGACGATGCCCAGGGCGAGGATGCGGTACACGAGGCGCATGACGCCCGTCTTCTCGCGGGCGCGCGCCGCCAGGTCCTTTCTGAAGACGAACCAGGCGTGCAGCGCGATCACGGCCGCGACGAACGTGAACACGAAGCCGAAGACGGCCATGGGCGAGCTGAAGCGCGGCGTCGCCATGATGTTGAAGGCGCGTGCGGGCTGGCCCAGGTCGAGCAGGATCGGCAGGAACACGAACGGCAGGAAGCTCAGGCCGACGGCGAGCCCCAGCCGCGCGACGGGCGCGAGCGCCTTGCGGCCGAAGAGCGTCGGCAGCGCCGACACGAACATGCCGCCGAAGATCGACGAGGTCATGAACGGGTAGAGGACGATGATGAGCCCCCAGACGACCGATTTCTCGACCTCGTTCGGGAAGAGGAACTGCGTTTCCATCAGAGCACCTCGCGCGCGAGCTGGGTGTAGCTGACCTGGGGATCGTTGCCGGTCTCGGGCCGGATCGTGTAGACGCGGTTCGTGCGGATGTACGCGGTCACCGGGTCGTCCGGGTCGGCCAGGACGCCGAAGCGCCGCGCGCCCGTGGGACACGCGACGACGCAGGCGGGCTTGAGACCCTTCGTGATGCGGTGGTAGCACCACGTGCACTTCTCCGCGACGCCGCGGCCGACGCGCCGGTCAAGGTGGCGCATCCCGTAGGGGCAGGCCTGGATGCAGTAGCAGCACCCGACGCAGCGCTTGTCATCGACCAGCACGACGCCCTCGGGCGACGTGTAGGTCGCCGAGGTGGGGCAGACCTTGACGCACGAGGGGTGCGCGCAGTGGTTGCAGAGCTTCGGCACGAAGAAGCCCTGGAGCACCTTCTCGGCGATGGGCGGATAGCCGTGCTCGCCGCCCTCCGGCGAGTCCACGCGCACCGCGATGCCCTGCGGGGTCTCGACCTGCACGTAGCGCTCGACCCACGTGCGGAAGCGCGTGGGCTGCTCGGCGCTGTTCTCGGCCTTGTGCCCCTCGGTATGGAGGTACCGCGAGAGCCGCGAGCGGTCGTCCGCCGTCGCGGCCGGCGGCGCGGCGCCTGCCGGCTCCTCCACCTTCTTCGCCACGTTGTTCTCGGCGCGGCAGGCGCGCACGCAGTTGCCGCAGCCGATGCACTTCGTCGTGTCGATCAGGTACGCCCAGCGCGCGTGCGCCGGGAAGCCCGCGCAGCGCACGAGCCCCGCGGGCGGCGCGGCGTCCTGCCCGAGCACCACGCCCACGAAGACAAGGCCGCTGCCGGCCAGGAACTCACGCCGTCCGAGTCTCTGTTCGTTCATGGCGCGCCTCCTCACATGGCGGGCTTGTGGGCGCTGTGGCAGGAGGTGCATCCGGCCTCGCTGCCGTCGCCGTTCTGCTTCCGGTGCTTCTCGAAGCTCGCGACCTGCGGGAGCGATGCCGGCTTTCCGGCGAGCTCCTGGTGACATCCCATGCAGAATCCCACGTGGAATGCGGCGCGGGCGTCATCGATCTTCTGCTGCTCCTCCTTCGGGAGCTTGTCGTACTCCGCGGCGCCGACGCGCGTCTCCGGCTTCCAGATCACGGGGCCGTCCTTGGCGCCTCCGCTCGCGACATGGGCCTGTCCCGGCCCGTGGCATGCCTGGCAGCCGATGTTCTTGTGGCCGCCGCGAAGCGTCGTGTTGAGCCTCGCGACGGGATTCTCCCCCCCGTGGCAGCTCTTCTGCGCGCAGCTCTCCTCGGCGGCGTAGGCGAGGGGCGGCGCGCCGGCGTTCTCCTTGAGCGAGCCCTGCCGGTAGGACCACCCCGGAGGATGCGTCCCGAAATCCGCGGGAACGAGCATCGAGAGGACGACCACGGCGGCTGCGGCCGCGGCCAGGGCCGCGACCGCCGCGACGAGGATGTGTCGTATGTGTTTCATGTGCCTCCCTGCGACGGAAGGCCCGCGCGGCGGAGATGCGCTCCCCGGGAACGCCGCGGCGCGGGCGCCGCGAAACGCCGCAATTATGAAGGCTGGAGCGGGAGGATGGAAGGGGCCGGTGCAGGCCTGAGGCTGGAGGCTGGAGATCGCCGAGGGAATCTCAGGGCGCGTTTCGGCTGTCTTCAGCCCGCGGCTTCACGCCTCGGGCGTGCGTCCGATCAGGGCCTCGATGCGCGCGGCGATCGCCGCCGCATCGCCCGGGGCGGCGGCCGGAAACCACACGCCCTGCGGGTAGAGGACCACGTTCGGTCCGTCCGCGCAGAGGCCGAGGCACCCGCTGTGAGAGACGCGCACGCTGCCGCGCAGGCCGCGCTTCTCGATCTCGGCCTTGAGCGCCTCGCGCAGCGCGGCGCTCA
This sequence comes from Planctomycetes bacterium UBA4800, assembly GCA_002402755.1. Lineage (GTDB taxonomy): Bacteria > Planctomycetota > UBA8108 > UBA8890 > UBA8898 > UBA8898. Next base: position 5,933 of record DHGK01000137.1, on the reverse strand, counting down.
TGCCGTCGGCGCAGGACTTGCGCCGTCCGCCCCGGTCGTTCGTGCAGACGAATGCGTGGCAGGCGTACGGGACGCGCCGTTCGTTCTCCATGCGTTGCGGCTCCGTCTCAGGGCGCGGCCGGCGCGACCGCGTCGGACGCGGGAAGCTCGAAATGGAATTCCGTGCCCTCCTCCGCGGTCGACGTGAACCACACCTTGCCGCCCAGGAAGCGTTCGCCTATGAGCCGCATGGCGTACGTGCCCAGGCCGCGGCCGCGGCCCGGCTTCGTGCTGAAGCAGCGCGTGAACACCCGCTGGGCGGTCTCGGCCGGCATGACGCCCTCGTTGCGCGCCGTGAAGCGCGGCCGGCCGTCGACGAGCTCGAACACGAGATCGGCGCTGCCTCCCGCGGGCGTCGCCTCCAGCGCGTTCTTCGCCATGTTGACGAGGACGTTCGTCAGGAGCGCCGCGTCGGAGGTGATGGCGCAGGGCTCGCCGGGGAGCCGCAGCGCGAGCGTTTTCCCCTCGGCGTCGGAGTGCCATTCGAACAGCGTCCGGATGCGCTCGAATACGTCGGCGGGGACGACTCGTTCGCGGCGCGGGGCGAGCACGTGCTGCTCGGCCTGGAGCAGCACGCCGTACTGCGTGAACTCGACGGTGAGGCGCTCGCAGAGGCCGAGAATCGCATGCACCGTCTCCGAGGGCTTCTTCGACGCGAGCGCACGGCTCCGGTCCGCGATCTTCTCGACGACGAGCCTCGCATCGTGCAGGAACATCCGCTCCAGAAGCTCGCGCCGCTTGGACGCGCTTATGTCGTGGAGGACGAGCGCGATGACCGGCGTCGAGCCGATGACGAGCGGGGTGGCGCGGACCTTGAACTCGACGCACTCGATGCGGCCGTTCCTGCGCATCGTCAGCCAGCATTCGCCGCCTGCCGGCACGCCGTCGGCCTGGCCGGCCAGGATGGCGAGCACGGCGCCGCAGTGCCGGCACGCGGGCGCCGTGCCGCAGCCGTCCGGTCCTTCGGGAGCATGCTCGCAGTGGAAGGCCTCTCCCGGCCGGCGCCCGAGGATGGGGTCGAGCTCCCTGACGTTGAGCGCCTCCATGATCTCGCGGCTCGCGGCGAGAATCTGGCGCTGGGTGTTCAGGACGAGCACGTAGCCCCCGACGGACTGGAGGAGCGCCTTGACGATGGGATCGCGGATCGTGAGCGCGGTCAGCAGTCGGACCATCTCCTGCGTGGCCCTGCCCGGCGGCGCGAAATACGTGTCGGGCGGCGTGGGTCCTGAAGATGCCGTATCCCGCTGTTCCATCGCTGGCATGCGCCTCCTCACCACAGATGTGCGACACGCACCCGCCCTCCGCGGCCCCGTGCGGCGCAAGGTGCTTCCCCGCACTGTACGCGAGGGGTGCGCCGGGATCAAGTGTTTTTCGAGTAATTTCAGATCATGAAGGAGATCGGGGGGGGGCGTGTGCGGCCCGCGTTGAGCGCGCCGCACGTGCGCGCTATAATTCCGGTCGTGCGGATTCGCCGCACGCAGCGCCCCGCGACAACCCTTGAGGAGGATGGTATGAGCCGCGCGTCCCTTGCCGCCTGTGTCGTCGTTGCCGTGCTCTCGCGCGCGGGAGGCGCTGCCGGCGCACAGGATCCCGATGCGCCCCCCGGCGCGAACCTCGCGGTCGTCGCCGAGGCGACGGCGTCGTTCGTGTCCGGCCACGAGACGATCGCCGCGCTCAACGATGGCGCGACGCCGGCGCATTCGGATGACAAGCGCCGCGGCGCCTACGGCAACTGGCCGCGGCGCGGCACGCAATGGGTCCAGTACGAGTGGAGCCAGCCGATCTCGACGGCGAGGGCCGATGTCTACTGGTTCGACGACGGGCGCGGCGTCCGGCTCCCGAAGGCCTGCCGGCTCCTGCATTGGGACGGCGGCGCTTTCGTGCCCGTGCCGGGCGCGGCCGGTCCGGGACTCGCGAGGAATCGCTTCAACACGGCGACGTTTCCCGAGGTGACGACGACGAAGCTGCGCCTGGAGCTCGACGGCGAGGGCACCTTCTCGACGGGCATCCTCGAGTGGCGGGTCTACGACTCCGGCCGATCGCCCAACTTCGCGCCGACCGCGGATGCCGGCGCCGACAGGGTCGTCGTCCGGCCCGGCCGTACGTATCTGGACGGCGCCGTGAAGGACGATGGCAAGCCCGCGGCCGCGCTCTCCGTGCGCTGGACGAAGCGCTCGGGCCCCGGCGCCGTCACGTTCGCCGATCCCGCGGCGGCGGTCACCACGGCGCAGTTCACGGACACGGGGGACTACGTGCTGGAGCTCGCCGCCGACGACGGCGAGTTGCGTGCGTCGGACACGATCGACGTGCGGGTGGACGGACCGCCTCCCGCGCGGCCGCTCGATCCCGTGTGGACGACGGCCTACGCGATCACGAGCCCGTTCTGGCGGCCGCGCGCCAAGAGCCTCATCGTGAACTGGATCCCGCACTGCATCCGGAAGATCGAGGACAAGGGCCTGCGCGAGGGCGGCATCGAGAACTTCGTCCAGGCCGGACGGAAGCTCGCCGGCGCGACCGATGCCAGGCACGCGGGCGCGCCGTTCGCCAACGCCTGGGTGTACAACACCGTGGAGTCGATCTGTGCGGCGCTCATGGTCGATCCGCAGGGCGACCGGGAGATCGCGGACGCCCAGGCCGCCATGCGCGCGACCCTCGAGGACTGGATTCCCAAGCTCCTCGGCGCCCAGGAGCCGGACGGCTACCTGCAGACGATGTACACGATCAGCGGCAACAGGCGCTGGTCGAACAAGTTCGACCACGAGGGCTACAATGCCGGCTACTTCATGGAAGCGGCCATGGCGCACTTCCTGATGACGGGCGGCAAGGACACGCGGCTCTACGACGCGGCGCGGCGCCTCGCCGACTGCTGGTGCGCGAACATCGGCCCGGCGCCCAAGCGCGCGTGGTACGAGGGGCACCAGGAGCTGGAGATGGCGCTCGTCGGGCTCGCCCGCTTCGTCGAGGCCCGCGAGGGCGCCGGCAAGGGCCGCGCCTACGCGGCGCTCGCGAAGTTCCTGTGCGACAGCCGCGGGAACGGCGAGGAGTACGATCAGAGCCATCTGCCCGTCAGCCGGCAGTACGAGGCCGTGGGCCACGCGGTGCGCGCCGTGTACTCGTACGCGGGCATGGCCGACGTCGCCATGGAAACGGGCGATCCGGACTACCACAGCGCCGTGAAGTCGCTGTGGCACAGCATCGTCAACCGCAAGTACTACGTCACGGGCGGCGTCGGCAGCGGCGAGACCTCGGAGGGGTTCGGCAAGGACTACTCGCTGCCGCACCACGCCTACTGCGAGTCGTGCGCCGGCTGCGGCGAGGTGTTCTTCCAGCACAGGATGCAGCTCGCGTACGGGGAGGCCCGCTATGCGGACCTCATCGAGGAGACGCTCTACAACGCGGTCCTCGGCGGCGTCGACCTCGATGGCGCGCACTTCACGTACACGAACCCGCTCGATTCGAGCGAGCGCCGCTACCTGTGGCACGTGTGCCCCTGCTGCGTCGGCAACATTCCCCGCACGCTGCTCAGGCTTCCCACCTGGATGTACGCCAAGGGCGCCGGCCGCCTGTACGTGAACCTGTTCGCCGGCAGCGACGTCACGCTCGGGGACGTCGCGGGGACGGCGGTGCGCATCGTCCAGACGACCGACTATCCGTGGAAGGGCGATGTCTCGATCGAGGTCAATCCGGCCGCGCCGGCGCGCTTCAGCCTCATGATTCGTGTGCCCGACCGCAGCGTGAGCGAGCTGTACGCCTCGACGCCCGAGTGCGGCGGCCTCGTATCGTGCGCCGTCAACGGCGCCCCCGTGACGCCCGCGATCGAGCACGGCTACGCCGTGATTGCGAGGGAATGGAAGACCGGCGACACGGTTGCGCTGGCGTTGCCGATGGCGGTCCAGCGCATCAACGCGAGCGATCGGATCGCCGCGACGGCGGGAAGGGTCGCCCTGCGCTACGGCGCGCTCATCTACAACATCGAGAGCGTCGATCAGAACATTGATTCCGTGCTCCCGCCGGCCGCGTCCTTGTCGGCGGAATGGAACGGCGGGCTTCTCGGCGGCGTCATGGTCATCAAGGGCGCGTTCAGCGACGGAAAGCCGATGCTCGCGGTGCCGAACTACGCGCGTCTGAACCGCGGCGGGCGCTCCGTCGTCTGGATCAAGGATCGCTAGAGCCCGGTATTGCGCCGCGCGACGCGTCCTTCTACGATGCCCCCGTCGCATCGCCATGGGAGGACGGCACGCATGGACGCACACGCACGCTTCGACGGCGCCGCGACGCGTCGCGGTTTCTTGAAGAGCACGGCGCTGGCGGCCGCCGCCGCGGGGACCGGCGCCATGAGCGCGGCGGAGACGCAGCCGGGGGCGGAGACGCCGGCGGCGGGCGCCGGACCGGATCCGTACGCCCTCGCCGCCCGGTTCAACAAGTTCCTGCGGGTGACCGATGTCGCCGACGGCCTGGACGCGGTCGGCCGCGCCGACCTGACGCTCATGGATCCCGCGATCCGGCCGCTCTGGATGGGCATGCGGTTCTTCGGCCCGGCCGTCACGATGCGCGTCGTTCCCACGAACCGCCGCATGCCGGTCGTCGCGAGAAAAGACGCCCTCGCGCAGCACGCGATCTGGAGCCGGATGGGCGGCTGGCACGCGGATGTGAATCCGCACCTCAAGCCCGGCTGCGTCATCGTCATGGCGACGAGCGGCGCCGGGGAATGCGGCTACTGGGGCTCCAACAACAGCCTGGACATGATGAGCCGCGGCGTGGCAGGCATCGTCACCGAGGGTTACTGCCGCGACACCGATGAAGTCATCATGCAGAAGTGCAACGTTGCCTGCCGCGGCATCGGCCGGACCATCATTCCCGGCCGGGTCGAGCTCGTCGATGTCGGGACCGCCATCGGCTGCGGCGGCGTCATGGTGCGGCCGGGCGACATCGTCGGCTGCGATTGGGATGGATGCGTCGTCGTCCCGATCGAGGTCGCGGAGGAGGTCCTGGCCATTGCCGCGCGCATTGCCATCGATGACAAGAAAGGGCGCCGCCGGCTCTACGAAAGGCTGGGACGCACCCTCGACGAGAGCGTGGATTGGGAGGCGGCCGAAGCCTGCTTCAAGGATCTCCTGCAGTAGGGGACGGGGCTCTCGGTCCTGATGCTCATGGCAACTACTCGGCGATAAGGAGACTACCGATGGCTGAACAACGTTCCTCGAAGTTGCGCGCGTCCCTGGCGGAGTGGTCGGACGTGCCGCTGCGCGCGGCGCTGGCCGCGACGTTCATCGTCCACGGGTGGGGCAAGCTCTCGGGCGGCATGGACGGCTTCACCCAGTTCGTGGCATCGCTGAACGTGCCGAGCCCCGTGCTGATGGCCTGGGCGGCCGCGCTGGCCGAATTCGGCGGCGGCGTGCTGCTCGCACTCGGGCTGGCGACGCGGCTCGCCGCCTTGGGGCACATGTGCGTCATGGCGGTCGCCATCACCCAGGTCCACTGGGCGCAGGGGTTCAAAGCGCATGTGGCGAACGGCAATGCCGCCGGTTACGAGTGGCAGGCGGCGCTCTTCTGCATGGCGCTGTGCCTGTTCATGCGCGGCGCCGGCCCCCTGTCGCTGGACCGTCTGATCTCGAAGCGGCTCCGAAAGAAGCCGTGACTCGAGCGGCTCTCTTCGAGTCGGCCGCTCACGGGGCGCCTGACGGCGGTTCGGAGCGCATCGTCTCGATCTCCTCGCGGACGTAGGCCGCGAACATGCCGGGGTCGTCGAGCAGATCCCAGACCCTGGTGAGATTCCGCCAATCGCGGCGTCCGCCTTCCTCGATCCGCTCCACGATCAGCGCCGGCATCTCACGTGCCGCGCGTCTCCGCAAGGCGCGTGGTTCACGACAAGTACATATTCGGTGAACCCGTGG
>DHGK01000189.1 GCA_002402755.1 Planctomycetes bacterium UBA4800 | reverse complement strand
GCAGGGAAGCCGAGTCGAGAGGAAGAGATGGGAGAGGACGGCGATGGCGTCCGCGATGTCGACCTTGCCATCCCTGTTGGGGTCGCCGCGGATGAACGGGATCCGCTGATCGTAGACGATGGCGCCCATGTCCGCTCTCGTGCCGTCGGGATCGAGCGGCGAGGAAGGGTCGCCGGCATCGATGCACGGCGACATGCTGCCCAGACGATAGTCGCCTGCGGCCGCGTCGCGGAACAGCGGATCCGCCGTGATGTCCTCCGGATCGATCCCGCACTCCGAGCCGTCGACATCGTTCCAGGACTCGACGATCGTTCCCTCCGAGCAGGAGAAGGCGCCGTGCCCGTTGGCCCGGAGGATGCAGTTCGTGACCGACGCAACCGCCCCGTGCCAGGCGTTCACTCCCGCCTCGTTCGAGTTCTCGCAGATCGTGCAGTTCTCGATGCGGATCGGGCCGGGCGCCTCGCCGCTGCAGAAGACCCCCGCGCACCGATTCCTGACGATGATGCATTGCCGTATCGTCGCGGCGGCCCGGTCGAGGGCCACGCCGCTCCACGAGCAGTCCCGGATGAGGACGCGCTCGATCGCGAAGTCCGTCACGTCCGCGCACAGGACGCCGTCGATGTCTTCATGGGCGTCCCCGACGACGGTCACTCCCTCGAGGCGCGCGCCGCTCGCGCCGCGGACGACGGCGCTGCACCCCGAGCAGCGCAGCGTCGTCGCGTCCGCACCCGCCCCGACCAGCGCGACCCCCTCTTTCAGGACGACCGCCCCGTCGTAGTCGCCCGCGGCGACGAGCACGGTGTCGCCGGAGGACGCCGCATAGAGCGCGTCCCCGATCGTCGGATACTCGCCCGGCACCTCCAGGGTGGCGGCGCCGCACGCGGCGCCGGCGAAAAGGACGCTCAACATTCTCATCATGACCGGCTCCTCCCTGAAGCTGCGCTGCTGTCCATTCTAAGGGCAGGGCTGCCCGCACCGAAGCGATTTCGGAAATGCGCCGCGTGCACGCGCGACGTCTCCCGCATGGCTCGGCGAAATCGGCTCGGGCCGGCGCCGCGGCCGCGCTCCGCTTCTCCCGCGCGGCAGGCGCGAAGCGTGTCGGCACTTCTCGTGCTACGACGCGCACACGCGCCTACGGCCCCTTGGGGAAGCACAGGATGTTCTCGCCGTCGCGGAAGCCGAACGAAGGAATCTCGATCGGCGCGCACGTGCCCCGGAGGTACTCCGGGGGCCTGACGTACAGTCTGCCGGTGCGCGGCCGCCGCGGAGGCAGGTTCCAGCACAAGGAGTAGCACCCCTCGGGATCGGTTTGAATCGTGTGGACGATCGCCTTGTCCTCCCCATCGGGCCACAGCTCCGCGTTCAACGCGGCGCACGCCACCGGATTGCCCTCCGCATCGAGGACTCTCCCGTGAAAGACATCCCGCGGCGCAACTCGAATGCGACACGGCGTGCCGAGATCGCCGGGAACTTCGAACGTTTCGGAATACACCGCGTCTCCCGAGACGCAGACTCTCCTCGCATCCGCATCCGTCAGGCACAGCAGGAAGCAGCCTCGTGCGTCCGTGCAGGCGCGGGCTCTGCCACATTCCACCGAGGCGCCCGAGACCGGCGTTCCGTCCTCGAGAAGGACTTCGCCGCGCACGCGGCGCACCTGCGTCGTGTCATCGCGTACAAGCACGATGCGCAGATCCCTCTCTCCCGCCGCGATGGCATCGAGCGTGACCGACCTGTAGCCTTCCGCCCCCGCCATCAGCGCGCAGCCCGCCTCTCCGATGCCTCGCACCCGGAAGCACCCGCGGGCATCCGAGAACGTCGTGCCGACGCAGTCCTCGACACGCTCCGAGTCGAGCATCTCGAGCACGGCGCGAAGCGTGGGTATCTCGCCGCCGGTCACCGCGGACCCCGGCTCGCAGGCCTTGATTCTCGCTCCCGCAATCGGAGTCCCATCGGGCATCATGACGACGCCCGCAACGGCTCCCTCCGGCACGCGTCGCAGCGCCACCGTCTCCGTCACGGGTCCCGCGGCCGTGTACTCGACCTCCAGCACCGAAGAAGCGTAGCCTTCCGCGGAGACATGAAGACGGTACGGGAGCCATCGCCAGACTTCCGCCACAATCAGGCCATCCGGCCCGGCGCTCCGGAGTGTAAAGCCCCCGCGCGGCGGACAGCGCAAGCCGTACCGGATGAGCGGCTCACGGGGTCCGGCATCTCCAACCGTCGCTCCATCGATCGGCCGTCCATCCTCATCGGTCACGAAGAGCGCCATTTCCAGGGGCTGGGCAAACCTGAACACGTGATCGGTCTTGCTCTCTCCGGGCTTCAGCGCCCGAAACGACTCATAGGGGCGCGGGCCTTCCCGCATGTCCGGCGCGAGAACGGCAATTCGATATTCGGTCTCAGGCAGGATCCTCGCATGGAACTCTCCCGAAAGTCCGGTCTTCACGACGCGCTTCTGGCTCCAGTTCTCGGTCCATAGTTCGACCTGCGCACCAACCACCGGGCAGCCGCCATCGTCGAGCACGTTGCCGCCGACCTCTACGAATCCCACCAGTTCGAGACGCACGGTCACCGATGAGGCGCTCGAATGTATCGCCGCATGTTCAAGCGCTCGCGCCTCGCGGTTGTTGGCGTACTCGCCGTGCACAGGGGGAAGCCGCCGCGCGCCGTTCTCCGACTCCGCCTCGAGCACATACAAGCCGGGAGGAACGCCCACGAAACAGAACCTACCCGCTCCATCCGCGACAAGCGGCCCGATGCCGCCCGCGGCGCCGCCGACCTCCATCAGGGTCACTCGAGCCCCCGCCGCCGGCATTCCCGTCGCCTCGATCGCCACCCCCTCGATCCTGCCGCCGGCCGGGAAGATGATATCCTCCCGTGCGGTTGCGCCCGCCTCCAGGGGTCTCAGGAGTTCCTTGACGACGGGCTTCAGGCCGGCGGCCGAGGCTCGTATGCCGGTGAGATCGCCGGCCGGCGCCTCCAGCCGGTAGAAACCATCGGGACCCGACCTGGTACTGTAGACGTCTCGACCGACCCGGACTCTGATTTCTGCGTGCGGCAGCGCGTCCCCGGCATCGAGGCGCACGACGCCGGCAAGCACGGCCTCGTCCTGAAGCACGATCGACAGAGACGACGGAAACGTCACCCACGCGGTGTGCCGCAGTCTTCCGGCCACCATGACGCGCAGCCGAGCCTTGTCTCCGAAGACCTGCATGAATGAGAACGCTCCGGCCTCGTCAGTCGAGGTCTCCGCGTCGGAGGCGCGTGCGTAGTCGGTCGTCTCCCAGCAATCATCCAGGAGCCACTCCCATCCATGCGACTCCATCAATCGCAGAGAGTCATCCAAGTCGATGCGCAGGACAGCGCCGGGGACCGGCCGGCCGCGTGAATCCCGCACGGTACCCGCCAGATCGGGAACTTCCGCGTCTTCCGGAGCACATGTGTCCTCGACGCCGGGTGCATCCGCCGGCACGCGCGCGATCGTGCGCTCGGCGGTCGCGTCATCGGGCGCTCCGGGGTCCTGCAGGCCCGCCTGGAACATCCCGGTCCTCCCCACGATCGCCACGATGCAACACGAGACGGCCAGCATGCACGCCACGCTCCAACCGATCGCGTGCCTTCCGTTCTTCGTGGAATCCGTCCGTTGCATGACGCGTCTCCCCGAAGCCCCTTGCGCACGAGGAGCCTGCGCGCGCGCCCCTCGCATGTGCACGTCCTCCCGATCGGACGGAAGTTCCTGGACGCAGCCACTATGGCTTCAGGATGTCCTCCGTCCTTCCTTCTATGGAGATATTGACGTCTTCAATGAACGGGAATTGAGCCGCGGTTCTCACGATCTGCGGCCAGATGCAGCAGACGTTTGCGCTCCCTCCGCCGTATGCCTCAAGCTCACTCCCGAAGTCGGCATGGGCCGCCTTGTTCTCAATCCTGAGGCTCAGCAGCCTGACCCGATCACCGTCATACGGATCGACGCGGGACTCTGCGAGATTCATCCAGTGAGATTGCGCGTGCATCACACAGCCACCTGCCTGGTCGGGCCGCACCCGCTGCGGCAGCCGGCTGTTTCGCAGCCGCTCAACGCCGGCAGGAACCACGCAAGGGCACACGCCGCCGCACCCGCGATGCCGCGCTTCTTTCGTTCCATCGCCTTCACTCCTCTTCAGCCTCCGGCTGAATGCACCGT
>DHGK01000236.1 GCA_002402755.1 Planctomycetes bacterium UBA4800 | reverse complement strand
TCTCTGTGGTGAATCAGAAAGAGCATCACGAGGGACGCCGGGATGTTAATCACTGCAGGCGGGGATTCGCGTGTTCGGATGCCCCGTGAACGGTTACGATCCATCTCGCCCCCCCTTGCCGCGCGAGCCCGAGCAGAAGCTCCCGCTTCCATGCGTTCAGCTCCGCGTAGGATGTGAACCTCTTCACGCCGAAACGAGGCAGCTCGGCAATCACGGGAAACGCGTGCACCCTGGACTCGCGAGCCCAGATCTCGATCTTGGCCCGGCGATCGTCGGCGATCTTCGGCATGCGGACCTCCCGGCGCACACGGGGCTGCAGGCCGCGGCCTGCAGCTTCCAGCCTCCAGCCTACAGCCTCCAGCCTCCAGCCCCAGCCTGTCACCGTTTCCTTGGTTTGTCGGCGGACGACCTTTATAATCGATGTCTCGGGTCCGGCAGCGAATGCACTTGACAGGAAGCCGCACGTTGAAAGCACCACGCACGTTTATGTTCCTCCTCGCGGCGCTCGCGGGCGGCCTTCCGGCGGCGCCGAACACCGCGGTCGTCATCTCCGAGCTCTGGTACCACCCGGCGACCTCGGAGGACGATGAGTTCATCGAGCTTCACAACACGTCCGGGGATCCCATCGATGTCTCCGGGTGGTTCTTCGCGAACGGCGTCCAGTTCACCGTTCCCCCGCACACCGGCATCGCGCCCGGCGGTTACCTCATCATCGCCAAGAACACCGCCAGTCTGCTCGCGCTCCACACGGCGCTCGACGCCGCGCTCGTCGCCGGCGATTACGTCGGGCTCCTCGACAACGACGGAGAGGAGCTGACCCTGCGCGACCGGGACGGCCGCCTCGTCGACCGCATCGCCTATCGCGACGACAAGCCCTGGCCCGAGAACCCCGACGGCCTGGGGCCGTCGCTGGAGCGGACGAACTTCACGGCCGACGGCGAGCAGCAGTGGGCGTGGCAGGCATCGATTCCGGCGGGAGGCACGCCCGGCGCGCGCAACTCGACCCTGCCCGGCGGGCCCGAGAAACCTCCCCGCGATGTCGAGATCAACGAGGTCGTCGCCGGCGCCGCGCCCGGCGCGAGCTACATCGAGCTTCACAACGAGGGCGCCGTTCCGGCCGACCTTTCCGGCTATCGCCTGGTCGATCGGCCGTCCGCCGTCCCCGGCTACATCTTCCCCGCGGGCACGAGCCTCGCGCCGGGCGCGTTCCTCGCCGTCGGCGGCGATGTCCTGCCGTTCGCCGTCACGGACGGCGCGCAGTGGTTCGGGCTCCTCGCGCCCGACGGAGGGTTCGTCGACGGCCTCCGCACGCGCGCGCGTCCCGCGGGCCGGCCGTTCGGACGCTGGCCCGACGGCGATGGCGACGCGTTCGTCCTCGACGAGCCGACCCGCGAGGCGGCGAACCGGCTCACGCCCGAGACCCGCGTCGTCATCAACGAGATCCGCTACAATCCGCCGCTCGGACACGCGGGCGAGGAGTACATCGAGCTTCTCAATCGCGGGGGCGCGGTCGTCGACATGTCCGGCTGGACCCTTGCCGGCGCGGTCCGCTACGCCGCTCCGGAAGGCACGGTGCTCCTGCCGGGAGCGTATCTGGTCGTGTCCGGCGATCCCGCGGCCGTGGAGGCGGCGTACGGGATCCACGAGGTCGCGGGCCCGTGGAGCGGCCGCCTGGCGAATTCCGATGAGCGGATCCAGCTTCTCGATGCGCTCGGGAACCGCGCCGATGTCGTCCACTACGCCGACGGCGGAACATGGCCCGCGAGCGACGATGTCGCGCAGACCGGCCCCGACGGCTACGGAGAGTCGATCGAGCTCGTCAATCCCGACATGGAGAACAACCACGGCGTCGCCTGGCAGGCGGCCGCCGGCACGCCGGGAGCGGCGAACGCGGCGCACGTCGCCGATCCGGCGCCCGTGATCCGCGAGCCCGCGCACGCGCCGGCGCAGCCGCTGTCGACGGACCCCGTGACCGTGACGGCACGCATCGAGGACGAGCGCGGGGTGGCCGGAGCGACGGTCTTGTACCGCGTCGATGGCGCGGGGAGCTTCACGCAGGCCGTCATGGCGAGGACGGGGCCGCCGAGCGGCGACACGTACAGCGCGGCGCTGCCCGCGCAGCCGGCGGGCACGATCGTTCAGTTCTACATCTCGGCCGCCGACACGACCGGGCACACGCGCACCTACCCGGCCTCCGCGCCCGACCGGGTGCTGCTCTATCAGGTCGACGACGACTCCTATCCCGACGGCCTGCCCCTCTATCGTCTTGTCATGCGCAACGCGGACCTGACCACGCTGGCGACGCGCCCGGTGACGAGCGACGTCCTGCTCCCCGGCACGTTCATCCACAAGAACGATGTCTACTACAGCGTGGGCGTCCGCTACCGCGGCGAGAACAGCCGCTACTACGTCTCCAAGGCCTTCCGGGTGCAATTCACGCACGAGGAGCGCTTCGAGGGCATCACCCGCCTGAACCTCAACGTCCAGGATATCCACCTGGCATTCGTCGGACTGGACTTTCTGCGGCGGGCCGATGTCCCGGCGCCGCAGACGCGCCCCGCCGCCTTCGTCGTCAACGGCCTCTTCGGAGACGCGGTTCCCGCGAACACGAGCATCCGCTACGGCGGAGTCTACCAGCGCATGGAGGCGGTCGACGAGGACTTCCTCTCGCGCGCGTTCCCCGGCGATGACGACGGGAACCTCTACCGCCCGGTGGACACCCCCGACGGCAGCGGCAATCTCGATTACCTCGGGGACGACAGGCTCGAGGACTATCAAGAGCGCTACATCAAGGCCACCAACACGATCGAGAACGACTACGCGGACATCATCGAGCTGACGCGCATCCTGAACCGGACGCCGGCCCAGGACTACGTGCAGGCGGTCGAGGCCGCGCTCGACGTCGACGAGTGGATGCGGTACTTCGCGGCCGAGCTCGTGCTCTCCAACCAGGACGGCCAGATCGCCACCAGCGTGGGCGAGGACTACCGCCTGTACCGGCGCTTCTCGGACAACCGCTGGGTGATCCTGCCGTGGGACACCAACGAGGTCATGTACCGGAACCCCGCGCCCGCGTTCTTCCGGATGACGAGCGCCGCGGTGCTGCGATTCCTGCGCCATCCGGCGTTCATGACGCGCTACTTCGGGGCCATCAAGGATCAGCTCGACGGCCCGTTCACCCTCCAGGCCATGACGCCGTGCATCGATGCCGTGCGCCCGTGGTTCGCCCAGACGCCCTTCGACTACATGGTCGCGACCTTCATTCCGGAGTCGCAGCGCCTCTTCCGGGCGCGGCTCGTTCCCGACCGCCTGACGATCGAGGTGAACAGCGGCACCCGCACCCTCGTGGGATCCGGAGCCTCGTGGCGCTTCTTCCGCGGCGACGAGGAGCCGCCGGCCGCGTGGGCAGAACGTACGTTCGATGATGCTGTGTGGGAAGAGGGGCCCGCGCCTATCGGGTACGGCGAGACCCGGATCGCCACCGTGCTCGCCGACATGCGGAACAACTACACGACGGTCTACATCCGGCGCCGCTTCGCCGCCGCCGGCCCGGACGCGTTGAAGACCCTGACGCTCGCGATCGACTACGACGATGCATTCGTTGCCTATCTCAACGGCGCCGAGGTCGCGCGGCGGAACTTCACGGGCGATGTAACGCATACATCGGTTGCCGACACGAGTCACGAGTCGGGCAACCCGGCCGTGATCGATATCTCCGCGTTCCGCGACAGGCTTGCGGACGGAGACAACGTGCTCGCGATCGTGGGCTTGAACCAAGTCGCCTACTCGGGCGATCTCGTGCTCGACCCCGTCCTGTCGGCCGAGGACGCGACGGCCGGCGCCGGCTGCTTCGGCCGGCTGCTTGCCGGCGGGGATCCGGTGCCGCTCGGCGGCGAGGCGCCCATCTGCTCCACCGCCGTCGTGCTCGTGAACGGGGAGCCGGCGGCGTACGATGCCGCCGCGGGGCGGTGGTCGCGCGATGCCTATCTCGGCGATGTCGGCGGCGAGGTCTTCGTGGAGGCGCTGGACTGGAACGGCAAGGTGATCGCGAGCGCGCGCGCCCTCGTCGAGACGGGCGGCGCGTTCACATCCGTCTCCGGCACGCCGGGCACGACCCGCTGGCCGCTCGACGACAGCCCCTACCTCGTCACCGGCGATCTGACGGTCTCCCTGGGGTCGACGCTGACCATCGATCCCGGCGTCCGCGTCTTCCTGGCGGGCGGCGCGTCGATCATCGTCAGGGGAACGCTGAACGCCGCGGGAACGGCGGCGCTGCCGATCGCGTTTCAGGCCGGCTCCTGCGACGGCGCGTGGGGCGCCCTGCAGTTCATCGGCCCGTCCGCGCGAGGGCTCCTCGATCACGCGGAACTGGCGTACGCCGACGGGATCAGCGGCGGCCGCGGCGCCATCGTGGCATCCCAGGGGGCGCAGGTCACGCTCCGCGACTGCCTGGTCGCGAATTGCGGGTACGCCGGCATCGCGGCGCGAGACGCCGCCACGCGGATCGAGGCCTACGACACCGCGATCGAGCGCGCCGCGGGCGGCATCGTGTGCGATGCGGCCGTCGCGTTCCTGGAGCGCGTGCGCATCGCGGATCTCCCCGGCGCGAGCATCGGCATCCACCTTCTCAACGAGTCCGGTTCTTCTTCCGAGGTCCGCGACTGCGTTCTCGGGGCCGGCATCGAGACGGGCATCCTGCTGGAGCGCGCGAACGCCCGCATCGAGGGCGTGTCCGTCCACGGCACGACGGGAAGCGGCGTGCTCGTGTCCGGCGCCTGCGAGCCGGCGATCGCCCGCACGCTCATCTGGGGCTGCCGCGACGGACTTGCCTGCGAGAACGGCGCCGCGCCCTCGGTCACGAGGTGCACGATCGCGGCCAACGCCCTCGGGCTGCACCTCCGCGAGGCGGACGCGGGAGCCGGCGGCGCGCTCGCGGCGGCCGACAGCCTCATCGTGTGGGACAACGGCATCACGCTGTTCGTCGACCTGTTCTCGATGCTCGCGATCGAGTGGAGCGACATCGAGGGCGGCTACGCCGGCGCCAACAACCTGAGCGTCGATCCGCGCTTCGTCGATGCGGCCGCGGGCGATTTCCGCCTGCAGCCCTACTCGCCCGCGATCGGCGCCGGCAAGGACGGCGTCGACATGGGCGCGCTCCCATCGATCGGCGCGGGCACGGCGCCGTTCATGCGGGGCGATGCGAACGCCGACGGACGCACGGACCTCTCCGATGCCGTGACCGTGCTCCGGCACCTCTTCGCGGGCGCCCCGTCGCTCTGCCTCGATGCGCACGACGCCAACGACGACGGCATGCTGAACATCGCCGACCCCGTCGCGCTCCTCGGCTACCTCTTCGCGTCCCAGGGCCCGCTGCCCGCCCCCTCCGGCGCCTGCGGCGCCGATCCGACGCCCGACGCGCTGGGGTGCGGCCTCCACCCGCCGTGCCCGTGAGCGCGCCGCGCCGCCGCGTCACCGCACGACGACTTCCTCCGCCGCCTGGAACGTGACCGGCCCGAGGAGGCCGGAGGGACGAAGCGGCGAGCCCTTCCTCCAGAGCCGCCAGCTCGTGAAGGTGACGCGGCCGGCGGGGCTCGGCGCGTCTCCGTCGAGCCATTTCGGCCACGCCTTGAGCGTTCCGTCGGGATTGCGCTCGCTGTCCTCGGGAAGCTCCTCGTCGCCCACCATGCGGTTCACCCAGAGGTTCACGACCTCGATCTCCAGCGAGTTCTCCCCCGCCTTGACGATGCCGGTCACATCCGCGCGATAGGGCGGCTTCCAGAGCGTGCCGAGGTCGCGGCCGTTCAGGGTCACGCGCGCCATCACGTGCACGGCGCCCAGATCCAGGGCGATGCGCCGCCCCGCCGCCGGCAGCTCGGCCGGCACGACCGCCGTCGCGGAGTAGCGCGCGGCCCCCGAGAAGTGCTTGACGCCCGGGTCGGCGTGCTCCGACCACGACGCGAGCTCCGGCAGGACGATCGACGGCGGGGCGCCCCAGCCCTCCGGAAAGCGAACCTGCCAGGGGCCGCGCACCTCCGCGGCTGCCGGCACGCTCGGCACCCTCGCCTTGTGCGTCGTTCCCGAGCCCATGGCGACCGTGTAGACGCCGGGCCGCCAGGCACTCAGGATCACCTCGCCGCGCGCGCCGCGCCGGCAGTCGGCGATCCTCTCGGCCGGATCCTCGGCGGTCAGGTACAGGACATCGAGATCGGTGCCCGATGCCGTGCGCCGCACGCCGCCGATCCGGTACTCGACGATCGCGGTCTTGACGATGCCGAAGGCCGGGTCGTCGCCGTGGGCGAGGCGGGTGACGTCGAAGACGCGCTCGCCCGCATCGGCCATCCGCTGCACCTTCGCGCGCACGTCGCGCGTGCGCGCCGGGTCATCCAGGACGCCGTACACGGCGCGGTCGATGACGATCGGCGTCGCGTCGCCGGTCAGGCAGATCCTGTCGGGGTCCCGGGCGCTGATCGCCCTCCGCCGCCCGCCGATCGCGTACTCCACCGTGAGCGTCTTGACGACGTTCACCGCGGGATCGTCGCCCGAGGCCAGCGTCGCGACCTGGAACTCGACCTCGCCGCGGTCGACCTTCGCCTGGATCTTCGCACGCACATCGCGCGTCCGCCGCTCGTCGCCGGGGATTCCGTAGGTCGCGCGCGCCACGACGATCGCCGGCGTCTCCTCGATGCTCGAGAGCACCGGCGCGCCGTCGCGGGCGATCGCGGCCACGGGGTCGCACGGCCCCGCGGCCGGGCGGAACACCACGAACACCGAGCCGCTCGGCCCGAAGGGGATCGCGACCGTCGTCCGGCCGTCCTTCTCGTGCCACACCGGCGCGGGCTCGATGCGCCCCGTGTCGGGCCACCACAGCTCGGGAGCCTTGCCGCTCACGCGGAACGTGCACGCGGCGCGCACATCGTGCGGCAGGGGGCTCGCGACGAAGTAGATGTCCTCGGCGCCGTCCGCGCGATGAATGAAGCTCAGGCGCGCCGGGCCGGTGAAATCGGGCGGCACGCCGGCGAGCGCCAGCACGCGCTCGGGAGCGACGCCCCAGACGATGCGGCCCTTGCCGCAACGGTGCTCGGTCACCGCCGTCCCGTCGCACGGGCCCCAGAGTGCATCGGCCAGGCGCGCGACCTCCGCATCGCACGCGGGGTATCCGCTCAGGCTCGGCGATTTCTCGGGCCGGGGGCCGACGACTGTCGCCCCGGCTTCCACGAGCTCCTTGATCCGCGCGAGCAGGCGCGGCGTCATGACGCGCCCGTCGGGAAGGACGAGCAGCCGGTAGCTCGCGCCGTCGGGCAGGACGAGCCTGCCGCCTTCGACGCGCATGCGCGCGAGCAGCGCTTCGGCGCCGATCGTGTCGTAGTCGTAGCCGCTCCGCCGGTCGTACGCGCGCGCGCTCTGCGGCGCCGCTTCGGGCTGGAGGCGGCAGATGTCGGCGAACGGCAGCCCCCGGCGCAGCATGAACTGGCAGCGCGCGAGGTACGCGTGCCACGCGGGCGTCCACGCCCACCAGGTCTGCGTGCGCTCGTAGTGGATGCCCCACGGTCCCATGGTCATCCCCGGGCGGCGGTCGGCCCAGGGCTGCATCGCATAGCGATGGAACACGAAACGGTTGACGCCGTCGCAGAAGGCCCTGTCGCCGAGCGCCTTGATCGACGCCGGGTGCTCGAGCCATCGCTCCTGATCGGCCGCCGTGAACGCCTCGGCGCCCATGATGTTCTTGCCGTACGTGTGCGCGGCCGAGGCCATCTCCTTGCAGGTGCTCATGGCGCCGCCGCCGATCCAGAACTCGCACATGGGCTCATCGGCGCGGCCCGCGTACGGCTGGTTGTCGCACGGGCCGCCGTAGGCCTCGATCGAGAGACGCATGCCGTGCCGCTGGGCGAGCGTGCGCAGGTGCCCCGCGTAGTTCTCGACAACGAGCTCCGAGATCGTCCGCCGCAGATCCCAGAGAAACCGCTCCGAGACCTCCAGGCTGTCGACGACCCTGCCGGTCATGACGGGCAGGAACGGCGGCAGGGCGTAGCCGCGGCGCGCCTGGAACTCCTCGCGCATGCGCGCCGTCCAGTTCTGGGCGCCGTTCTCCCAACTATCGATGTGCGTCGCCGCCAGGGCCTTTCCCGCCGCGGGGCCGGCGTCGGCGATGAGCTTGGCCATCATGCCGGCAAAGTTCGCCTCGATGCCCTCCTTGCTCAGCTTGTCGCACTCGAGGCCCCGGCCCGAGGCCGGCGCCGGCGCGTTCTGAACGCCGGTGCTCGTGTGGCCGACGCGAAGGACCGTCCATTTGCCTTCGGGGACATCCCACACGAGCCGGCCGGTCGCATCCATTGCGCTCGTGAGGTCGGCGATGCGGCCGCGGTCGATCGCCATGCCGGCCGGCACCGCGGCAGTCGCCGCGGGTCCGACCTCCCCCACCTGGTAACAGGCCTTGACGAGAATGTTGTCGATGCGGAAGGCGCCCACCGATGGAACCGCCAGGACGGCGATGTCGCGGTAGAATCCGGCGACGCGCGGAGGCTCGGGAAGCACGGCGTCGCGGCGCCCCGGCCCCTCGACCGCGGTCTCGCTCCACACGACCTTCTGCATGGACTGCTCCGGGGTGATCCACGGGCCGCCGCTCCCGTTCCACCCCGCGTCGTTGTTCATGTTGACCTCGAGGCCCAGGCGTCCGGCCTCGGCGACGACGTGCGCGAAGAGCTCGCGCCATTCCGCGCTCATGAAGGCCGCGGGGCCGAGCGGCGCGCCCTGGTCGACCTCCATGATCAGGACGCCGCCGACTCCCACGCGCGCCATCGCCTCGAGGTCGGCCGTGATGCCCGCCCGCGTGATGTTGCCGTTGAGCCAGAACCAGTAGACCCACGGCCGCGCCGAGGGCGGCGGGGAGTGAAAGCCCTGCGTGAGACTGTCGTCCGCCGCAACGCTCGCCCAGCAAATCGCCGCCGCCGCAGCCGCCGTCAAGCAACGTGCTCTCTGGTGCATATCAGCCCTCGCTCAGCGTGCCGGAAATGCTCCGCCGCGGGAACCCGCGCCCACGATCGCTCCTTGATCCTATCCGAACAGACGCGTGCGGACAATCGGCGCGCGGCCGGCGCCGGCGGCATTGACGCCGCGCCGGCCATGCGGCACACTGGAGCGCGCGCGCACGGCGCGCGGGAGGCACCGCCATGAGCTTCATCGGAGATCTGTTCGGGAAATCGCCGTTCGGACCGCTCGTCGAGCACACCAAGAAGGTCCACGAGTGCGTCGAGATGATCCGGCCGCTCGCCGAGGCGCTCGTCAAGGAGGACTACGAGGAGATCCACCGGCTGCAGGACTCGGTCTGCAAGGTCGAGTACCAGGCCGACCAGATCAAGCACGAGATCCGCGAGCTCCTCCCCCGGCGCTACTTCATGCCGGTCGCCAGCAGCGTGCTGGAGGACTTCCTGCACTACCAGGACAAGATCGCCGACAGCGTGCAGGATTTCGCCGTCATCCTGCTCATCCGGCAGACGAAGCTGCATCCCGCCCTGCGCGAGGAGTACTTCGGCTTCGTCGACCAGATCCTGAAAGTCAGCCGGATGCTCCTGAGCGGCGCCGAGGAACTCCAGGAGCTGGCCGAGACGTCCTTCGGCGGGGCCGAGGCGACCTCGGTGCTCGAGCGGATCAGGGGCGTGGGCGAGGAGGAGTGGAAGGCCGACAGGCTGCAGCGCGTGCTCAGCAAGAAGATCTACAGCCTCGAGAAGGAGATCGATCCGGTGACGATCATGTTCTACGACAAGATGCTCCGGACCCTCAGCTCGGTTGCGAACGAGGCCGAGAACACGGCGGAGCTCCTGCGGCGCATGATCCTGCACAGTTGATGCGGGCCGTTTCCCGGTGACCACCACGGTGCAAAGGATCCGATGCTGGCGCTCCTGATCGTCATTGCGGTGCTCGGCCTGTACATGGCCTGGAACATCGGCGCCAACGATGTCGCCAACTCGATGGCCTGCGCCGTCGGCTCGAAATCGATGAGCGTCAAGTGGGCGCTCATCACGGCCGGCTTCTGCGAATTCGCCGGCTCGGTGCTCGTGGGGTCGCACGTCACGGACACGATCCGCAAGGGCATCGTCAGCCCGGATGCCGTCGCCGCCGCCCCCGGCGTCGCGCCCGCCGATGCGGCCGTGCTGATGATCCTCGGCATGAGCGCGGCGCTCCTCGCGTCCGCCCTGTGGCTCAACTTCGCGACCTGGATGGGCATGCCCGTCTCGACGACGCATTCCATCGTCGGGGCCGTCGCCGGGTTCGGGGTGACCGTGGCGGGCTGGGGCGCGGTGAACTGGTGGAAGCTCGTCCAGATCGTCGCGAGCTGGTTCATCTCGCCCGTCATCGGCGGCATCCTGGGCTTCTGCTTCTTCATGGCGATCTCCAGGCTGATCCTGGGCCGCGTGCGGCCCTGCCGCGACGCGGTCAAGTACGCGCCCTACACGGTGGTGTTCGTCGTCTTCGTCGTCGCGCTGTCGATCGTGTACAAGGGGCTCGTCCACATCTCGGCGAAGCTCTCGTGGCTGACGGGCGGCAACGCGTTCATCCTCGCGGGGGCGCTCGCGGTCGGGGCCGGCGTGCTGTCGCGCATCCTCATCGGGCGGACGCTGCGGGGACGCGAAGACCTGCCCCTGCCGCAGCAGCTCCAGCTCGTCGAGAGGATCTTCATCCCCGTGGTCGTGTTCTGCTCGTGCACGGTGGCGTTCTCCCACGGCGCGAACGATGTGGCCAACGCCATCGGGCCGCTCGCCGCCGTGGTCGACATCGCCAGGACCGGCGCGGTGAAGATGGATGTCGCGGTGCC
This sequence comes from Planctomycetes bacterium UBA4800, assembly GCA_002402755.1. Lineage (GTDB taxonomy): Bacteria > Planctomycetota > UBA8108 > UBA8890 > UBA8898 > UBA8898. The sequence continues at coordinate 23,992 of DHGK01000236.1, read as the reverse complement.
GCTCTGGGTGCTCATCCTCGGCGGCTTCGGCATCGTGCTCGGGCTCGCCACCTACGGGTACCGGGTGATCGACACGGTCGGGACGAAGATCACCATGCTGACGCCATCGCGCGCCGTCGCGGCCGGCATCGCGACCACCACGACCGTGCTCGGCTGCACGAAGCTCGGGCTGCCCGTATCGACCACGCACACGCTCGTCGGGGCCGTGCTGGGGATCGGACTTGCGCGCGGTATGGGCGCCGTCAACCGCGAGGTCACCAAGAGCATCTTCAGCTCGTGGCTCATCACGGTCCCGGCAGCCGCCATCCTGTGCGTCCTGCTCTTTCTCCTGAGCAGGATCTTCCTCTTCGATCTCATCCGCCAGGCGCTGCCGTGACGCGCCGGCCGGCGGCGATCAGCGCGGGGAACGCAGCCCCGCGATGATCGTCAACGCGAAGAAGAGCGCCAGCAGCACGGCGCTCGCGATCAGGACCGAGATCCCCTGGACGAAGTGGCGGTCCCGCGCGACCTTCGCCTCGGTGAGCGTCTGCTGCAGATCGATGTCGGTCCGGGTGGCGCCGCGCATGTAGGCGACGATGGCATCGATCGCGGTCGTCGGCAGGCGGTCGATCCCCCGCACCATGCGGTCCACGGCGAAGCCGCTGGCGGGATCGCCCCGGTCGTATTGCTCGATCGCATGCCGGTAGCGGCGGCCGAGATCCTCGTGCGCCGCGACGAACTCATCGACGAGGCGCGTGTCGACCTGCATGGCGCCGAGCAGCGTCTTGAGATTCACCATGAGCTCCTTCACCGTTCCCTCCTCGTTCCGGAAGGCCGTGAAGTGCGTCTCGTACAGGTCGGGGTCGGCGCCGCGCAGGAGCACATCCTTCCATTCCTGGACCTGCATCTTGAAATGCACCTGGGCCATGCGCGCCGTGTCGACGGCGGTGAGCAGATCGCGCGTCCTCACCGCGCTGTCGGTGAGCCACACGTTCGTGTCGCGCACGCGGATCGCCGTGTAGATGCCGATGCATATGAGCGCGATCGACAGCAGCCCGACGAGCGCGAAGATGCGCTTCTTTATGATGAGCGGTCCCTTGACTGGCGTGGGCAGTTCCATGCGACACCTCCGCGGGAGATTCTATCGCCGCGCGGGCCGGGCGGCCAGGGGGCGGCGCAGCCGTGCGCCTCCGGATGCGGCTACCTCGCGCTCTTCACGCTCAGTTCGTTCAGACGGCGGATGGTCTCCGCGGCATCCGCCGGGGGCGCGCTCTCCGCGAGCACGATGAAGATCGGCCGCACGCCGGCGCGGGCCATCCGCCCGAAAAGACGCTCGGCTTCCTCTCCGTTCCCGCGCGCGTCCGACGCCCCGCCGCGAAACTCGAAGACCTTGACGTGCGCTCCGGCCGCTTCCAGCGCTTCCGCCGCGCCGTCGCCGCCGCGCACCCATCGGCCCAGCGCATCGCAGATGCCGGCCCGGCGGCCCCCCCGCGCCCGGAAGGCTTCGAGCGCGCCGCCCGGCGCCCAGGGCGGCGCGCCGCCGCCCCGCTCCCTGGCCGCGAGAACGAGGTCGTACTCTCCGCACAGACCGTGCACGAATTCCCGCGCGCCGGAAGCCTCGTCCGCGATGATCGTCTCGACGCCCATCGCCCGCGCGAACGCGAATGCGGCGCGAACGCTGTCCGGCGCGGCCGGCAGCGGATCGAGCCGGTACGCCAGGAGGCGGACGCCGGCCGCATCGAGCTTGAGGCGGATCGCCCGTCTCGCATCGGCGGAAAGTCTCGCATCGAGCGCGCCTTCGACCTCTCCTCCGACCTTCTGCGCGCTCGCCCCGCACACGTATCCCGCGCCCAGCGCCGCCGCGCGATCGATCGACTCGAAGAAACTCTCCCGCGAGGGATCGGGGGCGCCCGCCGCCACGCGCCAGCCGAGCTTCTCCTGCGCGAGGACCGCGGGCGAGAGCTTCGCGCTCGGCGTCGCCGGCGCGGCAAGATCGCCCAGGACGTACTGCGCCGCACCGAGGTAGAACTCGAGCATCGTCGGGTGCATGAAGTCGGCCGGGGAATGCGCGATGGTGCAGTAGCAGACCCGGCCCCGGCCGTAGCCGCGCACCCAGGCGAGCGCGTAGTCGCCGTCCGCCCGCTCGGGGAGGGCGCCTCCCGCCGCCAGATCCGTGCGCGCCGTGTCGATGCTGAAGAGGACCCTGACCCTGTGCCGGGAATAGGGCCCGTCGACCCGGAAGAACTCGCTCGCGTACTCGAACGGCCGGCCGCCGAAGCACAGGTTGAGCGGATGCTCCGGGGAGTCGAGCGTGACCGTGACGCGCTCGTCGCTCGCGCGATGCCGCGCGCCGCGCCCGCCGAGCATTATCCCGAACTCCGGCCAGTCCTCAATCGCGCCCGGCCACTTCGTGAACGCCACGGTCGTGCCGTGGACGCCGAGGAGGCCCCCGCCGCGATACACGAACTCGACCAGGCTCTCCCGGAGCGCCGGATCCTCGAAGCAGTTCCCGACCGTGTTGTTGAAGAACACCGCGTCGAAGCGCCGCAGGCTCTCCGGCGCGAAGACCGCCGGGTCGCGGCTGATCTCGGTCGCGAACGCGCCCGTTCTCGCACCCATCAGCGTGAAGGCCGTGTTCGCATGGCCGATCGACGGGTGCCCCGGATAGCCCACATTCAGGTCGAAGATGAGGAGTCTGCGCGGCGCGGCCGGCGCGACGCGCGCCCGCGCCGGGAGGGCCGCCTCGATTCGCACGCGCTCCGCATCCGAGACCCGGAACTCCGCACTCGATGCCTCCGCGGCCAGCCAGACGATGGCCTGGAGAAGGGCGGCGCCGCACGCAGCGCTCATGACCCGCCTCCCGCGCATCACTTCGCGCCCCGCGCGCGCGTGATTCCCCGCCGCACTGCTTCCGCGACGTGCGCCGGCTGCCCGGCCGAATCCAGCGACTCGTACAGCGCCCGCGCGTCCGCGGGCTTCCCTTCCGCGAGCAGGCGTTCCGCGCAGGCGAGCAGCGCGTCGGCGATGGCGAGCCGCAGATCTCCGGCTGCCTTCGCGCGCGCGGCGCCGAGCGCCTTCGCGGCCTCCTCGCCGCCGATGTCGCCGAGCGCGGCGGCCGCGGCGGCGGCGACCTCGGGCGCATCCCCCCCGAGACACGCCGCAAGCGCGGGGACGCTCTCCGGCTCGCGCCTGACCCCGAGCGAGTTGATGATGCCGATCCTGCCCGCGGGCGGCGTACGGGCTAGCTCTGCGCGCAGCGCCTGCCCGGCCTCGGGCGCCGTGATGCGCTCGAGCGCATAGCGCGCGGCCGGCGCGGCCTCGCCGCCGCCGGCGAGCACCGCCGCAAGCGCCGGGACGCAGCCGGCCCCGCCCACGCGGCTCAGGTGCTTGCAGGCAAGCAGCAGGCCCGCAGGGGGCGCCCCGGACTTCACGACCGCCCCCAGGCGAGTCTCCAGCTCGGCCCGAAGCTGCGGGTTGCCGAACGCGGCGGCGATGGCGTCCTCGATCGGTCTGACCGCGTTCGCATCCGTGCCCCATTCGTACGCGGCCAGCGCCGCGAAGGCGCCATCGAGCGGCGATGCGGCCGGCGCGGCGTCGGCCAGACACTCGACTGTCTTCTGCATCATGGCTCTGCGCATTCCCGCGATCCTCCCTCAGACGCGCCACGGCTCGCGCATCGGGCGCGAGCGCAGCCTGTTGGCCTCGTCGTCGTTGATGAACTCTTCCTTCGCGGGATCCCACGCGAGGCGCCGCCGCGTCCAGTGGGCGATGCCTCCGAGGTGCGCCACGATGGCCGAGCGGCCGCCGGCCGCGGCGTCGCACGCGGTGCGGCGGCGCGAGCGGATGCACTCAAGCCAGTTCTTGTGATGGCTGAGCACCGGCCGCCCCTCCGAGGGGCCGCCCGTGTCCTCGGCAAGAATCGCCTCGGGGTGCGACTTGAGGTACCCCTCGCGGCCGACGTGGATCCAGCCGTGCTCGCCGATGAACACCGCGCCGAACGCCTGGATCGCCGTCGCCGGATCCCAGCCCGGCGGCACGAGGTGCTTCTGCGGGTCGAGCTTCCAGTCGACCTGCAGCACGGCGCCGCTCGCGTACTTGTAGGTGAGCGACGGCATGCCGTCGACGCCGGGCGGCGTCACCTCGACCGGCCCGCTCTCGTCCATGCCCAGGCCCCACTGGACCACGTCGAAGGCGTGCACGGCGTTGCTCGTCAGGTTGCCGCTCCCGAAGTCCGGGCAGAAGTGCCACGGGACGACGTTCTTCGGCTGGCCGTACTCGTGGTAGCGATGGTTGAAGGGCCGCCACGGCGCGGGGCCGAGCCAGAGATTCCAGTCCAGGCCCTCCGGCACGGGCTCGGCGGGGAGGTTCACTTCCTCGACCGTGCCCGGAAAGCACACGTAGACGTGCGAGATCTTCCCGAGGCGGCCGCGCAGAACGAGGTCGCACGCGCGCCGGAACTCGAGCGTCGTGCGCTGCTGGAGCCCCGTCTGGAACACGCGGCCGTAGCGGGCGGCGACTTCTCTGAGCACGCGCGACTCGCGGATCGTCAGCGACACCGGCTTCTCGCAGTACACGTCCTTGCCGGCCTTCATCGCGAGCACGCTCGCCGGCACGTGCCAGCGGTCGCCCGTCGCGATCAGCACGGCGTCGATGTCGCCGCGCGCGAGCAGCTCGCGCAGATCGTTGTACGCGGCGCAATCGGATCCCGCGCCGTAGGCGCTGTCGGCCGCCGCCTTCGCGTTGCGGCGGCGGATCGGATCGACGTCGCAGACGCCGCGCACCTGCACCTCCGGATAGCGCAGAAGGAGGCCCAGATGCCCCTGCCCCATCCGCCCGATGCCTATGAACCCCAGGCCGATGCGGTCGCTCGGCGCCGCGGCGCCTTCGGCGCCGAGCGCCGAGGAGCGCACGGCGAACGGCATCGCCAACGCGCCGCCCGCCGCGAGCTTGAGCGCGTGCCGCCTGGTGCAGCGTGTCCGGGATGGGTGCATCGCGGTCCTCCTTCTCCGGTTGTCGTGGCAACGGCTCCAAGGTACAACGAACGCGGGCCGGGCGTCAACGGAGCGCCTCCGCCGCGCGCTTCCGGACGAGCGCGACCCAGTCGCGCGCCGGTTCGGCGGGCGGTTCGCCGAGCGCCGCCTTGCCGGGCCCCGCGACGGACTTCACCGGTCCTTCCCGCAGCGGGCCGCCCGAACGCGGATCGAACCACCCCACCGCGAACGTTCCCGTCGCGCCGCCCAGGTCCAGCTCGACCGCGCCGCCCTTCGGGAGATAGACCACGTACACCTCGCCCGGCTTGGCGAAGCAGTACCGCGTGTTGTCGTGCTTCGGATTGCCGGCCAGCTCGTCGGCATTGCGCATCTCGTGGAACGGCAGGCCCGCGAAGAACCCCAGCGCGATCCTGCAATACTCCCAGCTCCTGTCGCGGCTGCGCCAGTCCTGGCAATCGAGATCGTTCGCCGGCAGGTCGTACCCGAAGTAGTACTCGACGCCCGCGCCCCCTGCCGTGAGCGTGCCCCACAGCGTGAGCGCGCGGATGTCGTCGAGCGTGTACCCCTTGCCGCCCTTCCCGGCCGTGCCGCCGAAGCCCTTGTAGCCCGGGTCGGGGGGCACGCCCAGGTTCGCGGGATTCTGCTCGTCGTTCGCGACGACCCACGGCCTGCCGGCCTTCGCCGATTCCCGCACCCAGAAGAGCGTGCGCCTGTGCGCGGCATCCCAGCCGTTCTGGAGCGACGCGCCCGTGAGCGCGGACTTCTCGCCCAGCAGCGCCGGGTACACCCGGTCCTGCCAGTCCGGGTAGGTGTGGACGACGATGTGGTGCCCGTACGGATCGGTCGCGCGGATGAACGCCGCCATCGCCCGCTGCTCCTCGGCCGACTGGGTGTTCTCTTCGCCGAGGTTCCAGTTCAGGGCCGGTTCGTGCGCGAAGCGGGCGATGAGCTCGCGGCAGTAGAGCCGGCGCTCGGGCCCGAGCGCGCCGCCGTCGAGCGCAGCCGGAACGACCCCCGTGCGGTCGCCGTGCCGGTTGTCGTCGATCTCCGTCTCCTGCAGCTTGAAGTGGAGATAGAGCCCGAGCGCGGTCGCGTGGTCGAACACGATCTGCCACTGGTCGAGCTTGGAGCAGTCGTAGTGAAGCTTGTCGCCGGGCGCGATGAAGGGCCACACGTCGTCGCCGTCGCCGCCGGCGTTGTACGGCAGAAACGAGAATGCGTTGCAGCCCGTGCCGGCGAGGTAGTTGAGGGCGCCGATGAGCCCTTTGCCCTTGCCGCCTTGCCAGACCGGATCGCCCTCGCGCCAGTCCCGGATGTGCGGCGCCCAGGTCTTGAGCCCCGAGGGCGCGGCCTCGCCGGGCCGCGCGGCGGCCTTCGCCTTTCGCGGGTACGTGCCGTCGAAGTCCGCGTACGCGAGCAGATTCTCGGGCGAGTCGGCGCCGGCCTTCAGGAACCACTCGCCGCTTCCCGCGAACCTGAGATAGTGCGCGCCGACATACCGGAGGCGGCCCTTGCCCCGGAAGTCGCGGCCGCGCTTGTCGGAGGGCGCGACCGCGAAGCTGCCGGCAGCGCCGTGATACGGCGCGACCGCGGCGCCGGGCGCGTCGGCGGCAAGCGCCGCGCCCGGCCCCCGCACGAACTCGATGCGGTACGTCCACGTCCCCGTCCTGTCGGGGGCGAAGTGCGCGCGCCACTTGTTTCCCGCGCCGGCCGAGGTCTCCGCGGCGTTGCCGTCGGCGGCGAAGTACCCCGGCACCGAATACGCCGGCGCGCCCGATTCGTGCGCGAGGACGGCGGTCATGCGAAAGTCCGTGAACGGGTTGGGATCGCCGTCCGTCTCGCGCGCGTAGACGCCGTCGAGGGTCAGCGTGACCTTGTGCCACTGTCTGAGCTCGCCGCTCACCTCCACCCTCGCCGCGCCGCCCGCGGCAGGCGCAGCCTCGCCTCCCGCCGCGCCCGCGGCAAGCAGCGCCGCGGCCAGGAACGTCGAGATGTCGCGCGCGCTCATGCGTCCTTCTCCGCCTTCCCCTTCCGCGCCGCCTTCGCCGCCGGCGCCTTCTTCTTGGCGCTTTCGGGCACGCCATCGACGCCGCCCGGCGGCTGCTCCTGCGCGAACATGTCATCGTCTCCGACCTCGGCCTTGAGCTTCAGGAGCTCCGCCTTCAGCGCGGCGACGGTCTCCGCGTAGGCGGGGTCGCCGTACACGTTGCGAAGCTCCTCGGGATCCTTGACGAGATCGTAGAGCTCCCATTCATCGGTTTTCCAGAAGCACAGCAGCTTGTGCGTCTCGGTGCCGGCGCCGTAGTGCGCGCGCGTGTTGTGGTGGCCCGGGTCGTGGTAGTAACGGTAGTACCAGCTTTTCCGCCAGCCGGCGGGCCTTTCGCCGCGGCAGAGCGGCACCAGGCTCCGGCCCTGGATGTCGGGCGGAATCGGGAGCCCCGCCGCCTCCAGGAAGGTCGGCGCGATGTCGACGTTGAGGGCGATCGCGCCCTGCACGGCGCCGGGCCCGGCCGTGCCCGGCCACCTGACGAGGAACGGCATCTTGATCGACTCCTCGTACATGAAGCGCTTGTCGTACCAGCCGTGGTCGCCCAGGAAGAACCCCTGGTCGCTCGTGTAGACGACGATCGTGTTCCCGGCAAGATCGTTGCGTTCCAGGTACTCCAGCAGCCTCCCGACGTTGTCGTCGACCGACGCCACGCAGCCCAGGTAGTCCTGCATGTAGCGCTGGTACTTCCACTTCAGGAGCGCGTCGCCGGTCAACGTCGTCGGGACGCCGTTCACATCGACCGTGACCTCCATGGGCGCGGCGCCGAGCCATCGCTCGCGCTCCGCACCTTGCAGCTCGGGGGGCGGCACGAGCTTGAGATCGTTGCGCGTGAGGTGCCGCGCCACCGTCATGGTCGTCTGCCGCGCGGCGCTCGCGCGGCCCTCGTACGTGTCGCGCAGCGTCGCGGGCTCCGGGACATCGCCGCCGCCGTACATGGCCGCATGCTTCGCGTCGGGTTGCCAGTTGCGGTGCGGCGCCTTGTGGTGACACATGACGAAGAACGGCCTGTCCTTGGGCCTCTCGTCGAGGAACTCGATCGTCAGGTCTGTGATGATGTCGGTCACGTAGCCCTCGAAATCGACGCGGCCCTCGGCCGAGTAGAGCATCGGGTTGTGGTACGCGCCCTGCCCGGGCAGGATCATCCATCTGTCGAACCCCGTGGGGTCGCTCCCCAGGTGCCACTTCCCGAACATGCCCGTGAAGTAGCCGGCCGCCTGCAGGTACTTGGCGACCGTGGGCTGCGAGCCGTCGAAGCGGTTGAAGACCGGCACGCCGTTCTTGTGGCTGTATTTCCCGGTCAGGATCGCGGCACGGCTCGGCGTGCAGATCGAGTTGACCGCGTAGCAGCGGTCGAACCGGATGCCCTCGGCGGCCAGGCGGTCGATGTGCGGGGTCTTGTTGATGCGGCTTCCGTACGCGCTCACGGCGTGGGCCGCGTGGTCATCGGACATGATGTAGAGGATGTTCGGGCGCTGCCGGGCGGCGCCGCCCGCAGCCGGCGCGGCGGCGGCCTGCTTCTTCGCGGCCCCTCCCGTCCGGGCGCCTTCAGGATCCATGCGCCTGAGGAGCGCCTCGTCGGGCCCGCCGCCGAACTGCCGCCAGTAAAGCTCCTTGAAGGGGTTGATCGGCGGGCCGAGCTTCTCCTCGTTGACGAGCATGGGCAGGACTGCGGCCCACCACTCGTCGTACGCCGCGCGCAACGCGGCGACCACGTCCGGATGCGCGCCGATCGCGTTCGTCGCCTGCCCGGGATCGCTCGCCAGGTCGTACAGCTCCGCGTTGTTGACCAGGCTGAACCGGCTGTCCCGGATCGCGCAGTTGACGTGCTTCGATTCCGCGGCCCGCCCCCACCCCCAGCGCCCGACGTGCGTCACGAGAAACCGGTCGGCCCACGGCGCGCGCACATCGCGAAGGAGCGGCACAAGGCTGCGTCCCTCGACCTGCCGGGCGACCTCGCCCGCGAGCGCGACGCCCGCGATCTCGGCCAGGGTCGGAAAGATGTCGATGTGCGCCGCGAGCGCGCCGCAATCCAGCCCGCCCGTGAACGCCGCCGGCCAGCGCCAGAAGGACGGCACGCGCGTGCCGCCCTGGTACTGCGTGCCCTTGGACCCGCGCATGCCGGCGTTGTGCACCCGGACGCCGTTCGTGCCGCCGTTGTCGGTCATGAAGATGACGAGCGTCCGGTCCGCGATCCCCCACTCCCCGAGCTTCGCGAGCAGCGCGCCGAAGTTCAGGTCGATGTTCTCGATCATGCCGAAGAACCGGGCGGCCTTCTCCGGCACCGCGTCCTTGTAGCGCAGGTAGTACTCGTCGGGCACATCGAGCGGCTCGTGGGCGGCGTTCGGCGTGATGTACGCGAAGAACGGGGCGCCCGACCCGCGCCGCGCGTCCATCCACGCGATGGCCTGCCTGAAGAAGACGTCGGTGCAGTAGCCCTCGGTCTTCACGAACTTTCCGTTGTGCAGGATCGCGGGGTCGAAGTAGCTGTTCCCGGGCGCATCGCCGCCGCTTCCCGGATACGTCTGCCCGATGCCGCCCGCGCCGTGAACGAAGGACTCGTCGAAGCCGCGCCGGTCCGGCCGGTACGCGGCCTCGTCCCCGAGGTGCCACTTGCCGAACACGCCGGTCGCGTAGCCCGCCGACCTGAGCGCCTGCGCGATCGTCGTCGCACCGAGCGCCAGGCGCTCGCGCTCGAACACCGTGTGCGTGACGCCGTTCTTGAACTCGTGCCGCCCGGTCATGAGCGCCGCGCGCGTCGGCGCGCAGGTCGGGCTCACGTGGAAATCGGTGAAGCGCACGCTCTCCTTCCAGAAGGCGTCCACGACCGGCGTCTTGATGATGGGATTGCCGTGGCAGCCGAAATCGCCGTAGCCGACGTCATCCGGCATGACGAGGACGATGTTCGGCCGCGCGGGCGCCTCGCCGGCGGGCGCGGGCGCCGCGGCCAGCGCGGCCAGCAATCCCGCCCAGCGCACGGAAGAGAACCGCTCAACAATGCTGCAATGTCGCATGTCTCGTCCTCCGATCGAGGTTTCCGGCGCGTCTCACCTGGCCGCGTCCTGCGCATCGAGCCGCGCCGTGGCGCCGACTCCCTCGCGCTCGGCGCGGAACCGGTAGTCCGGCCACAGCGGGCAGTTCAGGTCGATCCAGCACTTGACGGCGTGCATCTCGTCGCGCGTCAGCACGACGCCCTCGTGGCCCGCATTGAGAATGTCCCAGAGCTTGCTCTTCACCGTGCCGAACGAGAGCGGCGCGGCCTTCCTGTGCTCCTGCCCCCAGGCGAAGTCGAAGTAATGCACGAGCCCGCGCTCGATGAGCGTGCGGTACGACGCCGGCACGCCCTCGCGATCGCGCGCGCCGCTCAGGTCGATCGTGCGCGCGTCCGAGGGATTGTGGCAGCGCACGCACTGAGCGTCCCAGACCGGCTGCACCGCGCGCTCGTATGCGAACGGGCCCGCGCCCCAGGGCGGCGCCTGCAGCTCGGACGGCGGGCGCGCCAGGGCCCGCGGCATCGGCAGCCCCGCCGGCGGCGCCGTCGCGCGATCCTCGTGGCAGCCGATGCAGCCGCGTTCCTCGCCGGGCTGGAGCTGGACGACGCTCCGCATGCGCTGGATCTCGTTCAGATCGGCGTCGAGCGCCTGGAAGTACAGCACCGTGCCTGCCGGCGCGAGGAAGTGCGCCGAGCCGTCGTCCTCGACCGGCGCCAGCCCGAACGTCCCCTTGGCGACGTAGCTCGGCCAGCCGTGCGGCCCGCGCACCTTATGGGTCGGCGCGGCGTACCAGTCCTCGAAGGGCTCGTGGTCGCTCTGGTACTCGCCGTTCGGAAGCCGGCGCAGCTCGGCCTTCTCCTCGCTGCAGACGCGAATGTACTTGACCCGGCCGCGCGGCACGGCCGGCGCGAGACCGGTGTGCACGTCGCGGACGAAGAACCGCCCGCGCGGCGGCGCATCTGCGGGGAACGCCGATGCCACGATCGGCGGCGGCGGCGAAGCCCTGAGAATCGTCGGCGACATGCTGCCCAGCGCGGGGTCGAGGTACAGAAGCTCGCGGTTGCCCCAGCGGTCGACCGCATACAGCCCGAACCTGTCGGCCGGCGCGTGGCTGCACAGATAGTAGTCGCGGTCGATCGGGAAGGGATCGCGGAAGCAGCGCTCGCGCGCCCAGCTCATGTGGTAGTGCGGCGCGACATCGGGCGTGATGGACGTGATCGCCGCGGGATTGAAGCGGCCCTTCGCGGGGTCGATGAGGGCGAGCGGTCCGTTGAGGTCGCCGCCGTGGGAGACGAGCGTGCACAGGATCTCATCGGAATCCGGCACCTCGCTCCCGTTCGCATAGCAGTTGAGCGTGTCGTTCCCGAAGACGAGGTCGGCGTGCGTCCCGTCCGGCCGGATCGCCCACAGCGTGTGCCCGAAGTCCGCGCCCTTGTCGAGGTACTCCGATCGCATCCAGAGGACCCTGCCGTCGCGCATGAGCGACGGCGTCCACTCGCTCAGGTTGGCATGGGACAGCGCCCGGATGTTCCCGCCGTCCGCATCCATGCGGAAGAGGACGAACGCCTGGGGGCGCCAGCAGAGAAACCGCGCCTTGCAGCGCGTGCTCACGAAGGCCAGGCCCCCGTCGGGGAGCGGGCACGGGAAGTAGTCGTGGAACGGGCCGTCGGTCAGCGGCACGGCGGCGCCGCCGGCGGCGGGCATCGCCATGAGGTGGAAGTAGTCGTTCTTCGTCGTCCGGTAGCCGAAGTAGATCGTGCGCGCGTCGAACGACGCCGCGGGATCGCGCGCGATGCCGTCGCCGGCATCGAAGAGCACGCGCAGCACCGCGTTCCCCGGCGCGAGACGCCCGCCGATGCGCGGGATCCCGAGGACGCACACGCCGCCGCCGGGGCCGCCCGCCGCGTCGAAGATCACGCTGTAGTTGTGCGAGGGCTCGTACGGATGGCGCTTGACGAAGAGGATGCGCGTCGCGGCGGCGAGCGCGGGTTCGCGCAGGAAGAGCCGGCGCTTGGCCATGCGCGCCTCCCACTTCCGGGCCTCGGCCCCCTCGGGCCCCGGCGCCGGCGCGCGGCGCAGCTCGGCGAGCTCCGCGCGCTCCTTCTCGACATCGAGCCCGCGAGCGGCGAAGCGCTCGATCATGTCCTCGAACTGCGCGAGCACGCGGGTCAGCGCGTCGCGGGAATCGACCTTCCGCCACGTCAGGTCCTCGCACGCGAACGCGTACCTGAGAAGGTCCTCCTCGGTCACGGGGCCGTCGGGCAGGTACGGCAACCCGGTCGCGCGCGCGACCACGGTCCAGGCAACGCCGTCCATGCTCAGGAGGACCTCGACCGCGGCGGGGACCCTGTCCCGGTAGCGGCCTTCGCGGTCGCGCGAGAACACCACCCTGGACACGACGGCCGGCGCCGCGAGCTCGATCTGCGCCCATTCGTTGCGCGCGCCGGCGGCGATCCAGCTCCGCCCGTTGCCGTACCGCCCGTCGTTCAGGTGCTCGACCTGGTGAATCGGATATCCCGGGAGGAGCGACGAGGCCGACGCCTTCGCTCCGCCGCCGGCGAGCGCCAGGTTCACGGCGCCCGCCGGCCCGTAGACCTCCAGTTCGTCGAGGCAGGGCTCGGCCTGCTCGCTCCGGGGGATGACGAGGCGCACGTAGCGCGCCTGCGCGGGCGGGAAGTCGACCACGGTGGGCTGGTCGGCCTCGAAGGCCGCCGCAGCGCCGCACAGGAGCAGGGCCGGGAGAGCAAGGTGCTGCATGGAGTTCATTATAGTCGGTCGAGCGCCGGGGCGACACAGGCGCGAGGAGGTCGACGGATGCTGGAGGCGCTGAGCCTCCGTCCGCCCAACCCTCTTGGCAACGCCCCGTCCCGCATTTATGATGGGATTGAAGGCTTTGTTCGACGATGGCGCCGCCGCGGTCCGCGGCGGGCATACGGGCGCGGCATGCAGAGAGCACGGTAGGTGGTCCATGCGTAGAATGTTGCTCGTGGCGGCGTTGGTGTCTCTGTGCGCGGCGTTCTCCTCGGCGGATTCCTTCCGCCGCGGCGATGCCAACCAGGACGGAAAGCACGATATCGCCGATGCGATCAAGATCCTGAGCTTTCTCTTCGGCAGCGAGCCGTCGACGTGCGTCGATGCCCTCGATGCCAACGACGACGGCAAGACCGACATCGCCGATCCCATCAAGCTGCTCGGCCATCTCTTCGCGGGCGATCTCTACATTGCCCCGCCCTTCCCCGATTGCGGCAACGATCCCACGGACGACGACCTGACCTGCATCGCCTACGGCGGCCCCGATTGCGTGACGCTCGCGATCGGCGGCATCGCGCCGTCGAGCGGCCCGGCCGCGGGCGGCACCGCGCTCGTCATCACGGGCGAGGGCTTCCTGGGCGGCGGTCTCACGGCGACGCTCTGCGGCAAACCGCTCACGAGCCTCGTCATCGTGAACGACGCGCGCTTGGAGGCCGTGACGCCATCGGGCACGGCCGGCGCCGTCTGCGATCTGACGATCACGACCTCGCAGGGCACGGCGACGCTCGCCGGCGCGTTCACCTACGCCACGCCCGTCCTCAGGATCGCCGGCGTCACGCCCACGAACGGCCCGGCCGCGGGCGGGACGACGCTCATCATCACGGGCGAGGGCTTCCAGGGCGGCAATCTGACGGCGACGCTGTGCAACGTCTCGCTGACGGGCATCCGGATCCTGAGCGATACGCGCCTGGAGGGCGCGACGCCCGCCGGGACGCCGGGCGCCACGTGCTCCCTCAAGATCACGACGCTCGCGGGCAGCGCGACGCTCTCCAACGCATTCACCTACGATGAGCTGCCGCCGCCCGACTGCTACACCGATGCCGAGCTCAAGGCGCTCATGGCGGAGCAGCTCGATGTCCCCTTCTGCCTGCCGTCCCCGGCGTGGGAAGGCGACATCATCGGGATGCACATCGTCGCGTGCCCCACCGACCGCGCCGGAACGTGCGAGGACGGGTCGCTCGGGTGCGAGGCCGTCATCGACTCGGTCACGCCCGTCATCGACTACGATAACGGGAAGGCGCAGGCCGATCTCACCGGCCACTCGGCGCTGCCCGTCGATGTCGGATCGACCGATTGCGTGGCGAACATCACGCTGGCCGCGCGCGTGTCCATGGACGTGATCCTGGAGGACACGCAGTGGCCGGGCATCCGCCGCGTCGTCGACATCCGGAACCTCGCGATCCAGGTCACCGACTTCAAGGTCAGCGCAACGGGCGGCTTTCTGTGCTCGCTCCTCGGGAGCGCGGCGGGCACGATGCAGGACACGCTCCAGGACGAGCTCGACGCGCGCGCGCCCGAGTTCGAGGCCGAGATCGAGGCGGCGCTCGTCGGCCAGTACGTCTGTCCCTGAGCGCGGCGCCGGCCGGCGCGCGGGGCCGAAGCCGGCCCGCGCGCCTCCCCCGGCCTACTTCTCCGCGCCCATGAGGTAGCGCTCGGTGCCGTCCATGACGGCGCGGAAGTCGACGCCCCCGACCATGCCGCCCTGCGGGTACTCGCCCTTCAGCTTCACGACGCCGCGCCGCAGGTCCGCCGACTGGACGCCGAGCGCGAGCGAGATCATCGCCTCGGTGAACGCCGCGAGGTGGTCGCAGGCCTTGATCGCCGCGCCGTCGATCGTGTTCCAGCGGTCCTCGTTGTGCGCGGCCGGGTCGTCGATGATCCCGACCTCGCCGCCGGCGCGCACGCGGTTCTTGAACTCCCCCTTCCTGAGCACGCCGCCCTCCTCGTAGAGCCCGAGGAGGTAGCTGAACTCCGCGCGCAGGTCCTCGGGCACGAGCGGCAGGATGTCGCGCGCCACCATGTTGATCTCGTACTCGCCGATGAGGTCCTCGAGCCCCTCCACGGACTGCTTGACCGGCGAGATGATGTCGCGCGTGAGCGCCTCGGGGAGGTCGTGGAAGAGCGCGCTGTAGAAGGTGCTCACGGTGCGCGACGGGCAGGCGCCGGCGGCCCGGCAGTAGAAGTACGCGAAGATCGCCACGATGAGCACGTGGCCGAGTACCGACGTCCTGGGAATGCGCGGGGTGTGCGCCCACCGGATCTGGAACCTGAGCCGGCCGTTCAGGTCGATGATGCGCGCGAGCGGCAGGTTGAGCCCGATCTCCAGCACGCCGCGGTAGTGCTTGTAGCGCTCGATCTCGCGCTCGACGTCCTGCCTGAGGCGCTCGACATCGGACAGGAAGGCGCTGCTCTGGTACACGATCGCGAACTCCCAGCGCGTCGCCATGTAGTGCGCGGCCTTCAGGAGCTCGCGCTCCTCGCGCAGGAAACCCTCGTCGGAGAAGTAGCGCTCAAGGCGCGCCAGGAAGGCGCCGCCCTCGATCGCCGCCACCGAGTCGCGGAGCTGCGCGATCACCCAGGCGTTGATCGCGGCCTCCTTCTCCGTGAGGACGCTCCGGAAGACATCGGGGCGGATGTCGGTCACGATGACGCGCCTGAGGAACTCGAAGATGCCGGCCTCGATGAGGCCGAGGAAGTCGTACGGCCGCCCCTCGCACTTGGCCAGAAACCACGCGATGATGCACTTGTGGGCCTGCTTGTCGAGCTCGACCAGGTCCACCATGCGGGGGTAGTCGTTCCATCGTTCCATCGACGCGGCGTCGTAGAGGATCCGGATCAGCTCCGGCGTGATCCACGGCGCGTGCGGCTGCTTATCTGAGCGGCGCATAACCCCAGCCCCGAAGCACCACGGTCTTGATCTCGAACGGGCGGAACTCGAGCCTGAGGAGATCGCCCTCGGTCGCGAGCGGCTTCTCGTTGCGCTCCAGCAAGTTCGTCTCGAACGCCCCGCGCAGGAACCAGTGCGAGAAGAGCTCGGCCGACGCGGCCCGCCCTTCGGTCTCGACCAGGCGCAGCGCCAGGCCGTCGCCCGACTCGGCCCGCTTCACCGCCGTGAGGGCGACGCTCGCGGGGGTCACCTTGAAGAACGATGCCTGGGGCGGCAGTGCGCCGCCGTGCGGCGGCACGAGCACCGCGATCGGCGGCACGTTGTACTCCTGCGCGCGGCGGTGCACCGCGCCCTCCTGCCACGAGCCGAGGTGCGGGAGCAGCGCGTACGGCACCAGGTGCATGCCGCCGTCATCGCTGTGCGCGGGGGCGACGGGGCTCCGGAGCAGGCTCAGCCGCACGGTCCCGCCCTTCTGGACGTCGTAGCCGTGCCGGGTCTGGTTGAGGAGCGCCACGCCGCGCCGCTTGTCGCTGACGTCGACCCAGGCGAGGGCCGGCCGCTCCAGGCCGTCGTTCGGCCGCGCGACCGCGCCGTACGGCGCCTCCCACGTCGAGGCGTCCGCGGCGATTCCCGTGGGGAAGGACGCCTTGACGAGCTTCTTCTCCGCGTTCCACTCGATGCTCGTCCTGAACTCGACCCACGGCACGCCGTCCGTCGCGTACACCTCGCGCACGAACGTCGTCCGCTCCCCGACGAGCCGGTTGCGCACGCGCAGCCCGACGCGCACGGGCCCTTTCTCGACGACCTGCACGCCGGCGGCGGGGCCGAGCGTCCAGGACTTGCCGCTGAACTCCAGCCTCCCGTCGGAATCGCCCAGGTCCTCGTAGATCTGGATCTGGTTGCCCGCGCCCGCGAGCACCTGCCAGGCAAGCGCCGTCGATTCGATCTGCGCCGCGTCGCCGGTCGCCGCATCGATCGAGATCTTGAACTGCGGCGTCTGGAGCACGCCGCCCGCGGCGCTGCACGGGTTGCTGACCTCCTCCGGGCTCGGCACGAGCGAGTACGTGCGGTAGCCGAACGGCGGCAGCTTCCGGGCGACGAAGAGCAGGTTCGCCGTCTCGGTCTGCGGGTCGTAGACGGCCTGCGTCCGGATGAACGCGCCCTCGCCGTCGCGCACGACCCACTCGGTCTTCGCGTCCGGAGACGGCACGTACACGGCGCCGTCGCGCTCCCAGCTCAGGGGATTGAACACCACGATCGGGTTCTGGAAGCCCGCGGTGTCGACGTGGAGCAGCACGGTCCTGAGCGCGTCGTTGAGCGCCGGCCTGAGCATCTCCTCGACCTGGCCGTACAGGGCGAGCGCATCCTCTGCCGCCGCGGGAACGACGCGCCCGCCGAGAATCCCGTACGCCTGGTTGAACAGCGTGTAGCGCCATGCCCGGTCGAGCGTCTCGGCCGGGTACGGCTGGTAGCGCGACGCCACGGCCGCGAACTTCTCGGCCGCAAGCAGCATGTGCTCGCACATGCGGTTGCGCTCCTTGATCTTGCCGAGCGTCGTGTAGGCGCCCGGCAGCTCGAACCCGAGCTCCCCGCGCACCGCGGGCAGCTTGTCGACTTCCCGGACGCACATGGCGCTGAACGCATCGGCGCGGCCGAATCCGACCGCGATCGGCGCGGCGGCGAACGCCGCCTGCAGCTCCTCGATGTCCTTCTCGGCGAGCCCGCCGCCGTGGTCGCCCGCGCCGGCGAGCATGCAAGTCTGCGTGATCCCGCCCGTCCGGAACTGCTCGAGCGCCGCGGCGACGGCCTCAGGCACGCTCCTGCCCGTGAGCGGCCGCACGGCGAGCACCTTGCTCCCGTCGATGCCTTCCCACACGAAGGCCGGCTGCGGCGCGCCGCGCAGGAAGACGTACGTGTCGATCTCGCTCAGGCGCAGGATCTGCGGCAGCGTCGAGGCGTGCGCCGCGGCGCCGAGCGACCAGCAGATGCGCGGGCCCTGGCCGAGCTTCTCGCGCAGGAATTCCCTCCCGGCCACGAACTGTCGAACGAGCGCCTCCCCCCCGATACACGCGCCGTCGAATTCGAGGTAGTTCCCGCCGGCGACTTCCATGCGGCCCGCCGCAACGAGCGCGACCACGCTCTTCCAGAGCTCCGGCGCGCGGTTCTCGAGCGGCTCCAGGAGCGGCACTTGCGCGACGCTGAAGGAATACTCGGGGAACTTCCCGAGGTTGCGCACCGCGGCCGACATCGCCGGCACGGCGCACTCCTCGATCGCCTCGGGGTCGTAGCGCCACGCGCCGGCGAGATCGATCGCCGCCTGCGGGATGACGTGCACCCGGAGCGCCTTCTTCTCATCGGCCGTGGGCGCGGCCGGCTCGGCCGCGACGGCGGCGGCAGGGGCTCCGCCGAGGACCGCGGCACACAGGACACCGAAGCACCAACGCGTGTACGCACACATGCTCGCACCTCCGGAAAACCGCGCGACACCCCTGACGGCGGCGCTTCGAGGAGCGCAACCGTCACCATCTCAACACAAGGAATCGGCGCCCGCAAGCTACCGCGGCGCGCCCGCGCGGCGGAACGCGAGGTACGGCAGGCGCGCGGCCAGCGCGTCCGTGCGGTCCCGGGCCTCCTGGAGCACGGCAAGTACATCCCAGGTTCCGTCGAGCAGGCGCTGCCTGACCGATTCGTCCATGGCGAGGGGATAGTTCCTCCGCCGGTGCCCGACGGCGCGCGCGGCCAGGTCGACCGTCAGCTCGGCGCGGGGATCCTGCCGCACGTCGCCGATGAGCTTCTCGATGAGCTCGCGGGGCAGGCACACGCAGGCAATGCCGCAGGACGTCGCGTTGTCAAGGAAGATCTCGGCGAAGGACTCGCCGATCACGGCCGCGATGCCCCGGCGCTTGAGCGCCTGCGGCGCGTGCTCGCGCGAAGAGCCGCAGCCGAAGTTGCGGCCGGTAATGAGGACCTTCGCGCCCGCGTAGCGGGGATCGGAGAACGGATGCCCGGGAGCCTTGCGGTCGTCCTCGAAGGCGTGCTCGCCCAGGCCCGCGAAGGTCGTGCACAGCAGGAACCGCGCCGGGATGATCCTGTCCGTGTCGATGTCGTCGCCGCCGAGGGGCACGGCGCGCCCCTTCACGCGCTGGATCGACTGTGCCGTCATGCGTCCGCCCCCACCATTGTTCTGACGTCCACGATCTCGCCCGCGAGCGCCGCCGCCGCCGCCATCGCCGGGCTCGCGAGCACGGTGCGCCCCTCGGGGTGGCCCTGCCGGCCCTTGAAGTTGCGGTTGCTCGTCGCCACGCACAGCTCGCCCGCCTGCAGGCGGTCGGGGTTCATCGCCAGGCACATCGAGCACCCCGGGAGCCGCCACTGGAATCCCGCCGCGCGGAAGATGTCGGGCAGGCCCTCGGCCTCGGCCTGCGCGGCGACGCGCTCCGACCCCGGCACGACGAGCGCGCGCACGCCCGGCGCAACCCGGCCGCAGCGCGCGACCCGCGCCGCGAGCCGCAGATCGCTCATGCGGCCGTTGGTGCACGAGCCTATGAACACCACGTTCACCTTGGCGCCGGCCAGCGGCGTGCCGGGCGTCACGCCCATGAAGGCCTGCGCCTCCTCGGCCTGGGCGCGCTCGGGGCCGTGGAACGAGGACGGCAGCGGCACGGCTTCGTCGATCCCGATCGCCTGGCCGGGCGTGATGCCCCACGTGACCATGGGCCCGAGGTTGCCGACATCGAGGACGACCTCGTCGTCGAAGGTCGCGCCGGGATCGGAGGCCATCGTGCGCCACCACGCAACCGCAGCCGGGAAGTCGTCGCGTCCCGGCGCGTACGGGCGGCCCTCGAGGAACGCGAACGTCTTCTCGTCGGGGTTGCAGTACGTGACGCGCGCGCCGCCCTCGATGCCCATGTTGCAGAGGGTGAGGCGCTCCTCGATCTCCATGCGCTCGACGACCGGGCCGGCCAGCTCGTACGCGAACCCGACGCCGCCCTTGACCCCGAGCGTGCGGATGACGTGCAGGATCACGTCCTTGGCCGCGACCCAGGGGCCGCGCTCGCCGGTGAGCACGATGCGCCTGACCTTGGGCCGCCGCGCGGCGAGGCACTGGGTGGCGAGCACATCGCGCACCTGGCTCGTGCCGATCCCGAAGGCGACGGCGCCCAGGGCGCCGTGCGTGCTCGTGTGGCTGTCGCCGCAGGCGATCGTCATGCCGGGCTGCGTCACGCCGAGTTCGGGCGCCGCGACGTGGATCACGCCCTGGCTGCCGCAGCCGGGGCCGAAGAACGCGATGCCGCCCGCCGCGGTGTTGTCCTCGATCGCGGTGAACATCTCCTCAGCGAGCGGGTCGGCCAGCGGCCGCCGGACGCCGTCGGTCGGCACGACGTGATCGATGACCGCGAAGGTGCGCTCCGGACGCACCACATGGAGGCCGCGCTCGCGCAGCTCCTCGAACGCCTGCGGGCTCGTCACTTCATGGATGAGATGGAGCCCGATGAAGAGCTGGGTCGCGCCGCTCGGCAGATCCCGGACGCGGTGAAGATCCCATACCTTGGCGAGCAGGTTCATGCCCATGTGCGAGTCCTCGCGGAACGCCGGTCGAGCCCGGCGGACCATGCGGCCGGCCGGGGAACGCGTTATTATATCGTCTTTCGTCCGAGGAGGAACCCATGCAGTCGCGCCAGCTTCCAGTCATCGCGGTCACGCTCGGCGAGCCGGCGGGCGTCGGCCCGGAGATCGTGCTCGCAGCCGTGAACGATCCCGCCGTCAGAGCCGCGGCGCGGTGCTTCGTCATCGGAGAGGAGCACGCCCTGCGCGCGGCCGCGGACGCGCTCGGACTCAGCGTTCGCATCGAGCATGCCGCCGATCCCGCCGCAGCCGCGTTCCCCGACGGCGTCATCACGCTCTCGGGCACGGCGACCCTCGCGGCCCCTGTCCCCTGGGGCCGCATCACGCCCGAGGGCGGCGCCGCGTCCTTCGCCGCGATCAAGGAAGCCTGCCGCCTCGCGAGCGAGGGCAAAGTCCGCGCCGTCGCGACGGCCCCGATCCACAAGGAATGCCTCAGGGCCGCGTCGGTGCCGTACATCGACCACACGGCCATGCTCGCCGGCCTCACGGGCAGCGCCGACGTCATGACGATGTTCGCGACGGGCGCGCTCAGGATCATCTTCCTGACCCGCCACCTGGCGCTTCGCGACGTGCCGGCCGCGCTCACGATCGACGGAGTCCGGGACGGCATCATCTCCGCAGCGCGCCACCTGCGCTCGCTCGGCTTCGCGCGACCGAGAATAGCCGTGGCCGCGCTCAACCCGCACGGCGGCGAGCACGGCCTCTTCGGCACCGAGGAGGAGGAGATCATCGCGCCGGCAATCCGCGCGGCCGCTCCCGAGGCCGGCGCCGACCTCGCGGGCCCGGTTCCCGCCGACGCGGTGTTCCACAAGGCCGCGACGGGCGCCTACGACGCCGTCCTGTCGCTCTACCACGACCAGGGCCACATAGCGGCCAAGACGCTCGACTTCCACGGCACGGTGAGCTTCACGCTGGGGCTGCCCTTCCTGCGCACCTCGGTCGACCACGGCACGGCCTTCGACATTGCGGGCAAGGGCATCGCCGACTCCCGCGGCATGCAGGCGGCAGTTCTCGCGGCGGCGAACTTCGCGGCGTCCTATCGGGCCGCGGCGGCGCGGTAGCGGCGCCCCAAGGCCGCACGGGACTGATCAGAAACCGATCATCTTGTCCCGACAGACCCCCATCCACAGAGGCGGCGAGATCCTCTCCGTTCCCGCCACTCGGGATTGCTCCCAACGAACGATGAGCGTGTACGGGGTCTTCGTGTCGATCTCGTAGTCCCACAGGTCGTCGCCGGACACGAAGTCGGGCGCGCCGATCAACGCAAAAACGGAAATCGGTGACTGTCCCCGAATTAGAGCGCGATCGTCCACGCATCCGCGATGCGCGCTCGCACGATGTGCGCCGCCAGGTCGAACACCGCCTCCGCGCGCCTGAGGATTCCCGAGTCGCTCGTCGCGCACACCGCGGTCGCGTCCTCCTTCAGCCGGGCCGCGATCGCACCGTCGGGGGACGGCACGACGTCCACCTCCGCCGCAGGCACGACCTCGCGCACGCGGCGGGCCAGAAGCCCGCTCAGGGGCAGCGGCCGGTCCAAATAGCAGTGCACCGCCGCGGGGCCGAGCGCCGCGAGCGCGTCGCGCAGGAGCAGCAGCGCCTCCTCCGTGCGCGCGCTCTTCCGGTACGAGCCGTGCCGCTCGGCCAGGTCGCGCAGGAAGCCGTCGTCGCCGCGCACGAGCACGCCGCGCGCGAGCGCCGTCTCCACGGTGATGAGCACGTTGTGGCCATCGATGAGCAGCGCGGCGCCGCGCACGGCGGAGGCGTCCACGGTCGCCCGCCGCACGGCCTCGGCCAGGTCGGGCGCACACACGCCGCGCAGGAGACACTGCCGCTGGCGCTTCGCGAGCTGGAAGCGGTTGCCGACGAGCGCGAGCGCGCCGGGAAGCGCGTAGCCCCGCCCGAGGAGCCAGCGCAGGTCGGCGGCCGCGCCGCGCAGCTTCGCCGCCGCCGTCTCGGCGAAGAGCGTCCGGTCCTTCGGATGCGGTCCGTGCACTGGCGCCACCTCCTTGCGCCGCCGCCGCGGCGGCGGCTATCATACGCGCTGTCGATCCCGTCGTGAAAGCCCCAATTCGACTCCAGGGAGGTTCCCGTGCGCGTCCTTGTCATCGGCGGCGGCGGCCGCGAGCATGCGCTTGTCTGGAAGATCCGTCAGAGCCCGCGCGTCGCGCACGTCATGTGCGCGCCGGGCAACGCCGGCATCGCGCGCGATGCCGAATGCGTTCCCATTCGCGCGGATGCCGTCGGCGCGCTGTGCGACTTCGCCGCGCGCGAGCGCATCGACCTCACCGTCGTCGGGCCCGAGGCGCCGCTGGTGGCCGGCATCGCCGACGCGTTCCGCGCCCGCGGGCTGCGCGTCTTCGGCCCGACGGCGGCCGCGAGCCGCCTGGAGGGCAGCAAGGCATGGTGCCACGCCTTCATGGAGCGCCACGGCATCCCCTGCGCGTCCTCCCGCACCGTGCGGGACGAGGCCGCCGCGCGCGCCGCGGTGCGCGAGTTCGGCATCCCCGCCGTCATCAAGGCCAGCGGACTTGCGGCCGGCAAGGGCGCGATCGTCTGCCGCACGGCCGGCGAGGTCGACGCGGCCCTGGCCCGGATGTTCGCCCGGCGCGAGTTCGGCGCCGCGGCCGACGAGGTCATCGTCGAGGAGTTCATGGACGGCGAGGAGGCGAGCTGCCTGGCGCTCGCGGACGGCGCGGCGTTCGCGGCGCTTCCGAGCAGCCAGGACCACAAGCGCCTCCGCGATGGCGACGAGGGGCCCAACACGGGCGGCATGGGCGCGTACGCGCCGGCGCCGGTGCTCGACGCCCGCATGCAGGCGCGCGTCGACGCCGACATTCTCGCGCCCGTCATCAAGGGCATGGCCGAGGAAGGGGCGCCGTACACGGGCATCCTGTACGCGGGATTGATGATCGACGCGCGCGGGCCTCGGGTCGTCGAGTTCAATTGCCGCTTCGGGGACCCGGAGACGCAGGCCGTGCTGCCGCTCCTGGCAAGCGACCTGGTCGAGCACATGCTCGCGGCGACCGAGGGGCGGCTCGCGGCCGAGCGCGTCCGGGTCGCGCCGGGCGCGGCCGTCTGCGTCGTCGCCGCATCGGGCGGGTATCCCGACGCGTACCGCACGGGCGCGCCCATCGCGGGCCTGGACCGCGTACCCCCCGGCGTCCTCGTCTTCCACGCCGGCACGGTCGAGCGCGACGGCGCGATCGTGACCTCGGGCGGCCGCGTGCTCGGCGTCACCGCCGCCGGCCCCGACATCCGCGCGGCGGTCGACCGCGCCTACGCGGGCATCGCCGCGATCTCGTTCGAGGGGATGCACTGCCGCACGGACATCGCCGCGCGGGCGCTCGCACGCTCGCGCTGAGCGGCGGGCGGATTCCTCCAGGGCGCGCGTGCCGGGCCCCGCCGCGCCGCCCGCGATCTCACGTTTTTCTTTTTCCCTCTGGACAAGCGCCTTCTTTTTGGGCAAGATAGGCGCCGGTCGACGGGGAGCAACGCCCCCGTGCGCGCGAAGAGAAGTGAATAGAAAAATGAAGAGAAAGCTCGACGAAGCTCCCCATGGCGAGATGCCGCAGGCCATCCTCTCGTTCCTGCAGGAGGTGGCCGACAAGGTGCCGTGCCCGCTGTCGATGGACGATGTCGCCGCGCTGACGCGCGCGCA
>DHGK01000235.1 GCA_002402755.1 Planctomycetes bacterium UBA4800 | reverse complement strand
GAACCTGACACGCTGGGTGCTTCGCCACCTCCTGCAACCCCCCAGCCCCCTTCGGGAGAAGGGGGTGGACGTTCTACTGCCTAGGGCCAGCAGACAACTTGTGGGTAAGCGTCAGCTCCCGAAGGGGGGACGCAATGGACACGGAGCCGCGCCTCTTGACGCGCGCGCGCCGGTCTGGACACTTGAGCGCATGCAGGGCGACTTTCTGAGCTGGGGCCTGTACGTCGGCCGCGCGGCGGGGATCTCCGTCCGCATCCACTGGACGCTGCTCGGGTGGTGGCTCTACGAACTCGATGCTATCGTGCGCGCCGGCGGGCCGCTCTGGGCCTGGCTTCTCACGGTCGGGCTGTCGTTCGGCGCCATTCTCCTGCACGAGTTCGGGCACTGTGCGGCGGCGCGCCGCGCGGGCGGCTCGGCCGACAGCGTGCTTCTCTGGCCGCTCGGCGGGCTTGCCATGTGCAGGGTGCCGGCGCACTGGAAGGCGGAGCTCGCGGTCGCGGCCGGGGGGCCGCTCGTCACCGCCGCGATCGCGCTGGCCGGTCTCGGCGCGTCCTTGCTGCTGCCGTCCTTCCGCGAGGGATCGGAGAGCATGCTCGGAGCGTACGCCTACTACATGCTCGTTCCGTACCAGACGTTCCTGCTCCTCTTCAACGTGCTTCCCGTCTACCCGCTCGACGGGGGGCGCATGATGCATGCCGGGCTGCGCGGCCTGCTCGGGCGTTTCGGACGGCGCTACGACGCGCACTCGCGCGCCACAACCGCCGTTGTGTGGAGCTCGCGGATCGTCGCCGCGGGCGGCATTGTCTACGGTGTTGCGGCCGGGCAGTTCCTGCTCCTGTGCATCGCCGCGTGGTGCCTGCTGGAGACCCAGCGCCTCCTCGCCGCACGCGATCAGGAGGAGGAGGAGGACTGGGCGCACGCGGCGGGGTACGATTTCTCGCGGGGATATGCGGGCCTCGGCGGGGAGGCGGGGGAGGCCGCCCCGCGAGAGTCATGGTGGCGGCGCGCGCGCCGGAAGGCGCGCACGGCCTTGTGGCGCCGCAGGTTGAGGAGGCATGCCGCCGTCCGAGAGGCGGAAACGCCTCGCGCGCCCGCGGACGCCGGCGCGGAGACGGGCGGCGGCGCGGGCACGCCGGAAGAGCGCGAGCGCGTCGACGCCCTGCTCGCCAAGATCAGCGCGGAAGGGCTTGCCGCGCTCACTCCCGAGGAACGCGCGTTTCTCGATGCGACGAGCAGGCGGTGGTCGACAGGGCGATGACGCCGCCGCGCCTCACTCGAATGCCAGGCCGTCGAGCCAGATCGTGAAGGGATCTCCGCCCCACGAGTCGAAGGAGACGCTCACGGCGTCGATCTTCGAGAGGGAGACGGTCCCCGAGGTCTCGACGATCCAGTCCTTGTCGGCGGCGAAAGGCGCGGCGACGGGCATCCACGTCCAGCGGGCCTCGCTGTAGGGCGTCCCGACGAGGAGGTTACGGGCGCCCGAGGGTTGGATCTTGATCGTTCCGTCCTTCCCGTGCAGCCTCGCCACCGGGCCCGGCTCCTGGAAGCCGGGGATGTTGCTGTTCACGGCCTTGAGCCAGAAGACGACCCTGGTCTTGTGCGAGAGGTCCCAGCCGGCGTCCCGGCTCGCCGGGTAGATGGCCGTGGCGTACATGCCCTTGTAGGGGTCGGGAGTCCAGCGCAGCGAGACGCGGCCCGCCACGGCGTCGGGGTCGTCGGCGAACGTCACCCGCCCCTTGCCGTCCTCGTTGCCCTGCATCTCGAAGCCCCAGTCGCCCGCCCGGCCTTCCGTGCCGATCTCCTCGGCCACGGGCGCCGACACGATGAAATCCCGGAAGCCGAGGTCGGCCAGGGGACCGTTGGCGGCGGTGACGCCGACCCGGTAGAAACCGGGCCGGGCGAAGACGTGCTCGACGCGCGGGCCCTCGCGCACCGCGTCCCCGAGCAGCCACCTGAACGCGAGCGGCCCGCCGGCCGGATCGAAGCTCCGCGATGCATCGAAGACGACCGGCTGGCCCGCAAAGGCCCGGGACGGGCCGTCCAGAACGAGGCGCGGGGCTCTGAGGACATCGGGGCCGTCCCCGGCCTCGATCAGATTCGTCACGTCCGCCAGGTGATTCCCCTCGGCGTTGTTCCTGAAGACGTTCGCTCCCAGGAAGATCCAGTCGCCGTACGCGCCCCAGATGCCGAAGCGGTTGTGCTCGATCACGTTCTTCTGGACGATCCAGTGGTGCGTGCGCCAGGCAGCGCCCTTGGTCGCCGTGTCGCCCCGGAAGACGATGCCGCCGCCGGCGTTGTGGTGGCAGTGGTTGCCCTCGACGATCGTGTGGCTCGACGATCCGCCGACGATCACGATGCCGCCGTGCCCGAATCCGGCCTCGGGGGCGTTGTGGAAGCCGTCGGGCCGTCCGTTGTACGCCGCCTCGTTGCCGATGAGGCGCGTCTGATCGCTGCCGCCCAGCCAGAACCCGTAGCTCCCGTGGTTCGCGCGGTTGCGGATGTAGGTGTTGCCGGGGCTCCAAGACTCGACGCAGTTGTTGTTGGCCCACGAGCAGTCGTTCTCGACGAACACGTTGCCCGTCGACACCCAGCCGTTCAGGACGCGGATGAAGATGCCGTCCCCGCCGTGGGTGATGTCGTTCCGGAGGAAGAAGTTGTCGTCCGAGCCGCTCTCGATGAGGACCGATGTCGAATCCCTGGCATGGACCTCGCCGGGCTTGATCCGGAGGCCCCATGAGAGGTTGTTGCCGATGATCCGGTTCCGGGAGGCCGTCCACAGCTTGAGGCAGACGTTCGAGGCGCGGGAAAGATCGCAGCCCTGGACGACATTCTCGTCGCAGCCGGCAAGCGAGAGGGCGTTCCAGACCCGGTTGGCGGTGCAGTTGCGGATGACGCTCCGCGAAATGCGGGTCAGGATCATGCCGCCGGCGGGTTTCCCGTCGCCCCAGCCGAACTCCGGGTCGTGGTAGTTGTCCGAGAAGTCGCAGGCCTCCAGAAGCCAGGCCTCGCCGTCCCGCGCCGCGAGGCCGCGCTCGAACCCGCGAACCTTGATGTTCCGGATCGTCACACCGGCGGCGCCCTCGGCCGCGATGCCGGTCCCGGTGAAGCTCTTCGGGTCTCCGGGGACGCCCGGGCCCCGGAGCACGGCGCCGTTGCCGTCGATCGTGACGTGGCTCGCGCGGATGACGAGCGGCCGGCGGATAACCTCGTCCTTCTGGAACGCGAGGTCCGAGGTGATGACGAGAGGGCTCTGATCCTCGGCCGCGGCCGCCGGCATGAACGCGATCAGCACGGTGAACAGCATCGTGAAATCCTCCTCGTCCGGCGGCGGCGGCATTCAATCCGCACGCTGCGTGCATCATCGTACGCCGCGGCGCCCCTGCGTCGCAAGGAGACGGCGGGGCGGCGAGGCCCCTGCGCGCACGTTCGGGATGCCCTGGAAACGGTTACGAAGGACGGTTGCCACGAAGACACGAAGACACGAAGCTACGAAGGTTCTTCGGTGCACTCCGCGCGCGGTCGTTCACCGCTGATGCTTGGTGCCTTCGTGCCTTTGGGGCATCGTCCTTCCGCCTTCCGAAGATGCAGGGGCAGCCGCGCCCCGTCTCACGCGTCCGATCTCGTTCTCAGCGATGGCTCACCCCACCTGTCTCTCCGCGATCTCTGCGGTCTCTGCGGTCTCTGCGAGAGCCTTCCGTTCGCCGCCCGGCGCCTTCGCCCTGGAGCGCGCCGAATCGCGCGGGGCGCGGGTCCGCGCCGCGATCGCGGCCGGCACAGCGGATTATTTCCGAGAATCCGGGTCCTGCGTCCCGGCCTTCCTGCAGATGTAGGTGATGAGGGCTCGGTCGAATCCTTCGTTCCATGGCCGCGTGCGGCCGGGAGCGGGGACTGTTCCTTGCCGGGAGACAACCATGGTTCGCCGCCGAGATGGTAGCTCGAGCGATGCCGCGCGGGCGCGGTTGCTCGTCCGCCCCCTCACGCGGGCGCGCGAGCCGCCGTGATGCCGCGTGGCGATCGCGGTCGCGCCCGTGGCCCGGCCGGGGCGCGGCCAGGACGAACGGGCCGGCTGAACGAATTCCATGCGTTGTGTGAGCACAGAAAGGAGTGCGATCATGAGAGGGAAGTTCTTCGGAGTGCTCGTGATGGCCGTCGCGCTCGGTGCGGGCGGCGTCTGGGCGACCCCCCCTGCGGTCTCGCTGAGCTCGGTGGCGGGATACGCCATCGACAACGGCGATATCAACGGCGACTGGCAGATCGACATCGCCGATCCCATCTCCCTGCTCGTCCATCTCTTCGCGAACGGCGCATCGCCCGTCGAGCTCGCCTACTGCGGGGCGGAGCCCGCCGCCGTTGCCAACGGCGATGCCAACGGCGATGGCTACATGGACATAGGCGATGCGGTCAGGCTGCTCGACTATCTCTGGGGATCCGGGCCGGCGCCGGCCCAGGCGTGCCCCGCAGCCAGGCGTGGCGGCGGGACGCCGCGTGTCGCCCCGCCGCATTCCCGCGCTTTCGGCCTGAGCCTTGCCGAGTGGAGCGAGGTGTACTGGCGCTGGTTCTTGACAGGCGCGGATCCCGAGGAGGCGGTCCTCGGCAGGACGATGCTGCTTCCCATGCCTGCCGGCGAGTACGTGAGCGGAAGCTGGACGCCGGATGATCCCGCGCTGCTCGTGGGCTCCGTGGACGTCGTCCTCGGTTTGGGCACATCCTTCACGATCCCGCAGTTCGCGTGGATCTCCGAGACGTACGACCCC
This sequence comes from Planctomycetes bacterium UBA4800, assembly GCA_002402755.1. Taxonomy (GTDB): domain Bacteria; phylum Planctomycetota; class UBA8108; order UBA8890; family UBA8898; genus UBA8898. The sequence continues at coordinate 7,024 of DHGK01000235.1, read as the reverse complement.
GCCCTGGGGTATCCCGACGACACCCCGATTCCGGATGACATGATGCTCGCGTGCGTCAGCCCGCGCCTGACCCTCGACGGCGCCCTGATCATGTCGGACGGCAACAAGGACGAGTTCTACGTCGGCGCGACCTACTTCGACCCGATCATCATGTATTCCGAGCCGACCGAGTACGGGTCGATCGGCGCGATCGCCTTCCAGGGATGCTCGGCGGTGTTTCCGCCGCTCCCGCCGGGAGAGCACGTGCTGCACCTCTACGAGCCGTACGTCGTCGATGACGTGATGGGCTTCACCTTCGGCGTCATCTACAACAACACCTGGAACATCACGGTCGCTCCGTAGTCGGGCGGCGGACGCGCGATCGACCCCATGCGCCGCACGGATGCGGCCGGCGCGAAGGCGCCGCCGCATCCGTGCGGCTTGCGGCGGCGGCTCCCCGCGGGCATACTTGCCGGCCGTGAGGATACGTTACGCGCATGCCCCCGACATCGACGCGCAGGTCCGGCGCATCGCGGAGACGCTGGGCCTGGCGCACATCGACGGCCGCGTCGTCTGCATGCGCTCCGCCGGCAGCCGCGCGCGCTGGACGCTCGCCCGCTGCCACGCGCTCTCCAGGATCATGCAGGCCGCGCTCGGCGTTCCGGCGCACTATGTCATCGAGATACTCTCCGGGCCGTTCGACCGGTTGAGCGCCGAGGAGCAGACAAAGACGCTCATCCACGAGCTCCTCCACGTCCCGAGAGCCTTCGGCGGGGGGCTCAAGAGCCACCGGTACGTCAACCGCCGCACGGTGCAGAAGCTGTACGAGGCCTACCTGCGGCGCGTGCAAGGGCGGGAATGAAGAAAACCGGCGGAAGCGAGGCTTCCGCCGGTCGCACCGTCTGGCGGAGAGGCCGGGATTCGAACCCGGGAGGCAGGTAAACCCACCTACTGGATTAGCAATCCAGTGCTATCAGCCGCTCAGCCACCTCTCCGTGTCTGCAGGCCATCCGTAAGTCGTGGCGGAGGGAGCAGGATTCGAACCTGCGGGCCTTACGGCCAACGGTTTTCAAGACCGCCGCAATAGACCACTCTGCCATCCCTCCGGGGTCGGGCATCCGCCGTGTCGCGGGCGCCGCGGAGCCCTCGGCGCGCCCCGCACGTTAGTATCGGTCCTCGGGCGCCGGCCGGTTGACCGCGATGCGCTAGAAGATACGGCCTGGGCGCGGATTCTTCAAGGGTGCGCCCGAAAAATCGGATCCCGTCCGCCGGGGGCCTCCGGAGCGCGAAACGGCGGTCTCGCGGCCCGCGGGTCACGGCGCCGCCGAGCTGACGCTCGCCAGAAGCTCCCTGGTCGCGAAGATGGGCGCGCCGGCCTCCAGCGCCGTGCAGATGCCGTCGCTCGGCCGGCAGTCCAGCGTGCGGCGCGTGCCGTCCGGCGCCGCGATGATCAGCTTCGCGTAGAAGACGCCGCCGAGGAGCGCCTCGATGACCGCAGCCTCGACCGTGCCGCCGAGCGCGCGGATCGCGCTCACGAGAAGCTCGTGCGTGACCGGGCGGGCGGCGATGACGCCGTCGAGAAAGTGGGCGATCGCCGCGGCCTCGAGCAGCCCCACGGCGATCGGAAAGACGACATCCCCGCCGACCTGCTGGAGAAACACGAGGTGTCCGTCGTCCTCGGATCGCACGACGACCTTCCTGATCGCGACCGGGAAGACATCGCGGCCGCCGTCGTCCTCAGGCAAGGCGCATGCCATGGATGTGTCCGCTCCTCGAATCGATGCCGCACCCTCTCGCGCGGCGCCGGCCGCCGCCGATCGTTCACGCGCCGCGACGAACGCGCCGCATCGCCGAGAGTACCAGAAATTGGGCCGGTTCGAAACCGGCGCACCTATAAGTTCCCGTGTGACGGCCGGCCGAAAGTGACAGGGTTTTAAACTAAGATTTTGTTTGACGGTGCGGCGCGCGCTCGCTACGATTTCCCCGGTTTCCTCCGCGCAGTCTACGGTCGGCAAGTCCGGGCATCGAGGCAAGGCAAGGAGTCCCTTGTGGACACGGGGCCCTGTATCCCGCGCGTCCGAGGGGGGATTGCTCGTTCCTTGCACCCGGGTCCGGCGATGCGCGCGGCGGGCGCAACGGTTTCGATACACGCGGGGGCGCGCGCGGCGCGCTCCCGATCGAGGAGATATGGTGGCAACGACGGCAGACGTGGACCCGCGGTCGTGCGCGATCCTCGATGGGATCGCGGCGCATGTCACGCCGCAGCAGTTCGAGACGTGGTTCCGGCCGCTGACGCTCGAGTTCGTCCCGCCGGATGAGATCCGCATCGCGGTGCCCAATCGTTTTCACCAGGTATGGATCGAGCGGCGCTACCAGGCCGTCGTGGCCGATGCCGTCAGGCAGCTTGCCGGCGTCACGCCGCGTCTCGTCTTCACCGTGAACGAGGCCCTGGGCGCGCATCTTGCGCCCGGGCGCCCGGAAGAGCGCGACGAGTTCCCCATCGAGGTCGATGCGGATGACGGCGGCGGGGACGCCGCCGATGCGGTCTCGCAGATCCTCAACCCCGACTACACGTTCGAGAACTTCGTCGTCGGCCCCTCCAACAACTTCTGCCACGCGGCCGCCAAGGCGGTCGCCGAGCAGCCCGGCGAGACCTACAACCCGCTCTTCATCCACGGCAACTCGGGCCTCGGGAAGACGCATCTCCTGCAGGCGCTGTGCCACCTCCTGCAGGCCAGGCACGGGAAGGTCATGTACCTGTCCTGCGAGGACTTCACGAATCACTTCATCAACGCGATCGAGAGCGGCAGCCTGGAGTCGTTCAGGTACCGGTACCGCCATGCCGACGTGCTCGCGATCGACGACGTGCACTTCCTCGCCGAGAAGGAGCGCACGCAGGAGGAGTTCTTCCACACGTTCAACACGCTGTACAACCAGCAGAAGCAGATCATCCTCTCCAGCGACCGCCACCCCAAGGACATCGCCGACCTGGAGGAGCGCCTCGTGTCGCGCTTCAAGTGGGGCCTGGTGATCAGGCTCGACGCGCCGCCGCTGGAGACCCGCATCGCGATCGTGAAGAAGAAGGCCAGGATGCGCGGGGTGGAGCTCGGCGACACGGCCGCGCACTACATCGGCGAGCACGTCAAGGAAAACGTGCGCGAGCTGGAGGGCGCGGTCAACCGCGTGATCTATCTCGCCCGCCTCGGCGGCCGCGAGCTCGACATGGATCTCCTGCGCGAGGCGCTCGCCGACCTGATGCCCGCGCGCATGCGGACGGGCCCGGGGCTTTCCGACGTGCTGCGCATCGTGGCCGACCGGTTCGGGATCCGCTCCACGGAGATCCAGTCGCGCAAGCAGACCAAATCGGTCGTGTATCCGCGCCAGGTGTGCATGTACCTCGCGCGCATGTGCACGCAGAGCTCGCTGGAGGAGATCGGCGCCCACTTCGGCGGCCGCGACCACACGACCGTGCACTACGGCATCCGCAAGGTCGAGAAGCTGGTGGCGCACGACCAGGACATCAAGCGCGTGGTCGATGACCTCGTCGGCACGTTGACGGGACACGGGCGATAGCGGCCCGACCGGACGCGGCGGACGGCCGCGCGGCGCCCGTCACCGCCGCACGACCCGCGCCTCCGCCGGCCGCAGGCAGATCGAGAAGGGCAGCAGCCGAAAGCCCGCCCCGCGCAGCGCCGCCGCCGCCTCGATCGTCCGCCCCGGCTCGCACAGGAGGCAGATGCTCCCGCCGCCGCCCGCGCCGTTGATCATCGCGGCGCGCGCGCCGTGCGCCTTGCCGAGCGCCTCGATGCGCTCGATGCGCGCCGTCGAGATGTCGGGGTGCAGCCGCTTCTGGAGCGCGTTGTTGCGCTCCATGGTCTCGGCCAGGAGGTCGAGGTCGCCGCTCAGGAGCGCCCGGCGGGCCGCAAGGGCGGTTGTCTTGAGCTCCTCCAGCGCCGCGGCGGCCGGGTTGCCGGGGTCTTTGAGGCTCTCGATGACCTTGCGGTGAACGTCGCTCGAGAGGCGCCCTCCGCCCTCGTACACGAGCAGGAGCTGCGTCTCGATGGCGGCGAGCATCTCGCCGGGCACGGGCACGGGCGACACGTGGGCCATGGGATAGGCGGGCACCTCGATGAAATTGATGCCGCCGTAGGCCGCGGCGTACTGGTCCTGAATCCCGCACTCGCAGCCGAGCTCGCCCGTCTCGATGCGGTGGGCGAGGCGGGCGATCTCGTGCGCCGACAGGAACTTGCCGCTGACGACGCCGAGCGCGTTGATGAGCGCCACGGAGACCGCCGCGGAGCTTCCGGTGCCGCAGCCGGGCGGGACATCGGTGCCGATCATGACCTCCAGGCCGCCGCCGACGCCCATGACCTTGATCGCGGCCTTGAGGAGATCGTGGTGGCTGTCGTACGTCACGGCGGCCGCGTTCTCGATGTAGAGGTGCTCGCCGTAGTCCAGGACGTTGATCGTGATGCCGGGGCGCGCGACGGTCCTGATCGTCACGTTCGCGAACAGGCTGACCGCGGCGTTGAGCACGCGGCCCGACCCGGCGAAGTGCGTGTCGGTCCAGCCGCCGAAATCGAGAATCCTGTTGGGCGCTCTGCTCTGGACGATCATGGGCGTTTTCGCATGCCTCGCCTGCGCGGTCAACGCCCGTCCGGCGCCTCGGGCTCGATCCTGCGGCGTACGAGCGCCTGGAACACGAGGAGCACGGGGACGAGCAGGAACGGCCATGCATAGTGCGCGCAGGTCGCGAGGAGCGCCGACAGGTTGTCGGCGGAGAAGAAATGCTCGGCCACCGCATCGTTGGCGTGCGCGGCGACCGCAAGCCCGCCCCTGGCGACGTGCCACGCCACGGCGAGCCCGCCCGCGGCGAAGTACAGGCCCACGGCGAGGCCGCCGATCGCGCCGATGCCGGTCGCTTCGCCGCCGATGGCGAGCCCGCCGAGCGCCACGCCGCCGAGCGCCAGCACGCCGGCGCCGATGCCGCCGAACGCGATGCCGCCGACGGCGACTCCTCCCAGCGAGAACAGCACGCCGAACGCGATGTCGCCCACGGCGATCCAGCCCTTGGCGACGCCGCGGCGGTAGCGGCCGTCCTCCATGCGCCCCCTGGCGATGTGCACCAGGGGAATGCCCAGGCACGTGCGCTTCGATACGTAGTCCATGCGCTCCTCGGCGGCCCGTTCGCGATCGTGCGAACGCGGGCCCGCTGAGATTATCGGCAGCGGGGCGACGCGACACAAGAGCCGCGCCGCCTTGCCCGCGCCGCGCCGTCGCGTATCATGAGTGGAAGGCCGCGGCGGGCGCCGCGCGGAATGCCCGGCGGAACCGCGGGCATGCCCGGCAGGAGGCACGGGGGGACGCGACCATGAACCGGCGGGAAGCGACATTCGAGGCGATCGCGGCGCGAGGGTCGTTCCCCGTCGTCATCCTCGGCGGCGGTATCAACGGCATCGGGCTCTTCCGGGAGCTCGCGCTGCACGGCGTCGACTGCCTGCTCCTGGACAAGGCGGATTTCGCCGCGGGCGCGACTTCCAAGTCCTCGCGCATGATCCACGGGGGGCTCAGGTACCTGGAGAACGGCGAGTTCGGCCTGGTGCGCGAGTCCCTGCGGGAACGCAACCGCCTGCTCGTCAACGCGGCCCACTACGTCGCGCCGCTCAGGACCACGATTCCCATCTTCGGATGGATGGACGGCATCGTGCGATCGCCGCTCGTGTTCCTCGGGCTCCCCGTCAAGCCGGGCGGCCGCGGCGCCCTGATCGTCAAGTGCGGCCTCACGTTCTACGATCTCGTGACGCGCGCGCAGCGCCGCACGCCGCGGCACTTCTTCAACCTGAAGGGCGCCGCGCTGCGGACCCTGCCGCGGCTCAATCCCGGCATCGTGGCGGCGGCCACGTACTGGGATGCGTACATCACGCAGGCCGAGCGGCTCTGCATCGAGCTCATCCGGGATGCCCGCGCGCTCAACCCGGGATCGCACGCCCTGAACTACGCGACGGTCGAGGAGGTCCGCGGCGGCGCGCTGGTCGTGCGGGACGGCATCGGCGGGGCGACGTGCGCGGTCGAGCCGCGCGTCGTCGTCAACGCCGCCGGGGCGTGGGTCGATGCCGCGAACGCCCGGCTCGGCCTGGCGACCCATCTCATCGGCGGGACCAAGGGCTCGCATCTGGTCGTCGACAGCAGGGAACTGCACGCGGCGATCGGCGATCGCATGGTGTACTACGAGCACAGGGACGGCCGCGTGTGCATCACGTTCACGTTCATGGGCAAGGTGATCATGGGCTCGACCGACATCCGCGTCGAGGACCCGGAGACGGCCGCCTGCGACGCGGAGGAGGAGCGCTACATCTGCGAATCGCTCGCCGGCGTGTTCCCCGGCATCCGCGTGGCTCCCGAGCAGATCGTCCACAGGTTCTGCGGCGTGCGGCCGCTGCCGGCGAGCGCCGAGGAAACGACCGGCAGGATCAGCCGCGGCCACATGATCGAATTCGCCGAGCCGGACACGGGACGCCCGTTCCCGGTCGCGAGCCTCATCGGCGGCAAGTGGACGACGTTCCGCGCGTTCGCGGAGCAGACGGCGGACAGGGTGCTGCCGCTCATCGGCGCCGCGCGCAAGGGGACGACCGAGGACATGCCGATCGGCGGGGGCAGGGGGTACCCGGCAGGCGCCGAGGAGAAGGCGCGCTGGATCGAGCGGGCTGCGGCGGCGCACGGGCTGAGTCCCGCGCGCGTCGAGGTCCTGCTGTCGCGCTACGGCACGCGGGCCGAGGAGTACTGCGCGCTGCCCGAGGCGCGCGCGGAGCGGCCGCTCGCATCGCTCCCCGCCTACACGGATGCGGAGATCCGCTGGATCGCGGCCGGCGAGCAGGTCGAGCATCTCTCCGATCTCGTGTGCCGCCGGAGCGTCATCGCGCTCCTCGGCGATGCGCGGCGCGATGCGCTCGCGGAGCTGGCGGCGGCGGCGGGCGAGGCCCTGGGGTGGCCGCCGCCCCGGCGCGAGGAGGAGGCGGCGCGGGCGCTGCGCGAGTCGGGGGCGTGA
>DHGK01000384.1 GCA_002402755.1 Planctomycetes bacterium UBA4800 | reverse complement strand
GCGCATCCAGCCGTCGAGCGGCGGGTTCCTGGAGGCGGCGCCGCTCACGAGCTTCGTCGCCATGAGCCTTGCGGGCGCGGGGCGCGGCGACTCGCCCGTCGCGCGGCGCGCCGAGGAGTTTCTCGTCGCGGGGCAGCGCGAGGACGGGAGCTGGGCGATCGACAGCAACCTCGCGATGTGGGTGACGACGCTCGCCGTGAACGCGCTCGGCACCGAGCCGGCGGCGTGGGCGGCGGGCGGGCCCGGCGCGCGCGCGCGGACGCTCGACTGGGTGCTCGCCGGACAGCACGGCGCGCGGCACGCCTACACGGGCGCCGCGCCGGGAGGCTGGGCGTGGACGGATCTTCCGGGCGGAGTGCCGGATGCCGACGACACGGCGGGCGCGCTGCTTGCGCTGAGGCAGCTCGACCCGACCGCGGTCGAGACGCGCGCGGCGGGCGCGCTCGGCGTGCGGTGGCTTCTCTCGCTTCAGAACTCGGACGGCGGCATGCCGACCTTCTGCCGCGGGTGGGGGCACTTGCCGTTTGATCGGAGCGGCGCCGATCTGACGGCGCACGCACTCCGAGCGTGGAACGCATGGCTTCCCGCGCTGCCGGCCTTGCGGGGGCCGCTGCGGCGCGCGATCGAGCGGGCGCTGCGATACCTCGGCGCGGCGCAGCGGCCGGACGGATCCTGGGTGCCGCTCTGGTTCGGGAACGAGAACGCGCCCGGCGACGAGAATCCGACCTACGGCACGGCGCGCGTTGTGACCGCGCTGGCGGCGCTCGACCCCTGCGGCGAGGTCAGGCAGATGTGCGTTCGCGGGGCGAAGTGGCTCGCGGCGGCGCAGCACCAGGACGGTGGCTTCGGCGGCGCGCCGGGCGCGGCACCGACGATCGAGGAGACCGCGGTCGCCGCGAGCGCGCTTGCCGATGCCGCGCGCACGGCGCCCGAGCTCACGGCGGCGGCGCTGCGCGCGGGCGTGTGGCTTGCCGCCCGCACGGAGGACGGGGCGCCGCCCTCACCAATCGGGTTCTACTTCGCGAAGCTCTGGTACCACGAGGACGCCTACCCGGTAATCTTCGCGATCGAGGCGTTCTCGAAGATGCTGCACGCGCACGGCTGAGCGCCGTTGCCCGTTGTGAGGACGCTCGATACTCGATATCGTATTCCCGTAAGAGGCGCTTTCGACTATCCTGAGCCTACAGCCTACAGCCGACATGAAACCCGATCTCGACACCTTCATCGCCGCGTGCCCGGGCCTCGACGAGGGCCTCGTCGAGGAGCACCTCGCGCGGCTGACGGACGACTACTTCGGCGTCTTCAGCCTGGCCGAGGCCGCCAAGCACATCGAGTGCCTCGCGCGGCTGTCGCCCGAGAATCCGGTCGAGATCCTGTTCGACGCGGGCGAGGGGCGGCGTCTCGACGCGACCGTGCTCGCCTTCGACCACCGCGGCGAGTTCTCGCTGATCGCGGGGTGTCTGGCCGCGCTCGGCTTCGATGTGTCGTCGGGCGACATCTTCACCTTCGGGGGCGAGCGGGAGGCGGCGCAGGCCGGACCGCGCCGGCGGCGCACCGAGCGGCGCGACGGCGCGGCGGCCGACCCGCGCTTCCGGCGCAGGATCATCGACCGCTTCTCGGGGGAGATTCCGCCCGGTGCGGACAGGGAGGCGTGGTGCGGCGAGGCGCGCGCGCGGCTCGCCGCCGTGCTGGGGCTCCTTGAGCGCGTCGACGAGGACTCGGCCGGGAAGGCCGCGCACCTCGTCAACGACGGGGTCGCGCGGCGGCTCGCCGAGCTCGAGGTCGACGCGGCGTCGCTTCTCTTTCCCGTGTCGATCGAGGTCGACAACGACGCGGGGCCGTGGACGTCGCTCCGCGTCGTCTCCCAGGACACGCCGATGTTCCTGTACGCGCTGAGCAACGCGCTCGCGCTCCAGGGCATCGCGATCGAGCGCGTCAGGATCAGGACGCACGGGCGGCGCATCGAGGACCGCCTCGATGTGCTGGACGCGCGCGGCCGCAAGATCACCGACGCCGAGCAGCTCAGCCGCATCAAGCTCGCGGTGCTTCTCACCAAACAGTTCACGTACTTCCTGAACCGCGCGCCGGACCCGTACATGGCGCTCGCGCGCTTCGAGCAGCTCGTCGGGCGCGTGCTCGAGGGGCCGGAGCACGGTCGCTGGCTGGAGCTTCTCTCCAAGCCCGATGCGCTCAAGGACCTGGCGCGGCTCTTCGGGGCGAGCGAATACATCTGGGAGGACCTCATCAGGCAGCAGTACGAGACGCTGCTCCCGATGCTCGCGCCGCACCTGGGGGGCCGGCGCTTCGCGGAGAGCCCGACCGGGCTGAGACAGTGTCTCGATGCGGCGCTCGCCGGCGCCGAGACGCTCGAGGCGCGCTGCCGCGTCCTCAACGAGTTCAAGGACAGGGAGCTCTTCCTCATAGACCTCGATCACATCCTGTGCCTGTCCCACGACGTGCGCGTGCTTGCCGAGAACCTGACGCGGCTCGCCGAGGTCGTCGTCGCCGCCGCGTGCCGCATCGTCTACGACGACCTGGTTGCGCGGCACGGCGAGCCGCGAACCGTGGCCGGCCTGCCCGCGCGCTGGGCCGTTTTCGGCCTGGGGAAGCTCGGCGGCGTGGCGCTCGGCTACGCCTCGGACGTCGAGCTCCTCTTCGTGTACAGCGACAGCGGGCGCACGAGCGGCCCCGACGCGGTCGAGAACTCGGAGTTCTTCGGCGCGCTCGTCAAGAAGCTGAGCGCCGCGATCGTTGCCAAGCGCGAGGGCATCTTCCAGGTCGACGTGCGGCTGCGGCCGTACGGCCTGTCAGGCCCGTGGGCGTGCAGCCTGGAGAGCTTCTGCGATTACTACGGGGCGGGCGGGAAGGCGCATTCGTACGAGCGGCTGGCGCTCGTCAGGCTGCGGGCGATCGGCGGCGACCCGGAGCTCGGGCGGCAGGTCGAGCGCCTGAGGGACGAGTTCCTGTACGCGGCCGACAGCATTCGCATTCCGGAGCTGCGCGAGCTCCGGGCGCGGCAGCTCAAGGAGAAGGTGCCGCCCGGGGCCTGCAATGTGAAGTTCAGCCCGGGCGCGCTTGTCGACATCGAGTACGATGTCCAGATCCTCCAGATCATGTACGGCAAGGACCGCCCGCGCCTGCGCACGCCGCGGATTCACGAGGCCCTGGCCGGGCTGTCCGAGGCCGGCGTCCTGAGCGCGGAGGAGAGCGCGCAGCTCGGCGAGGCCTACTACTTCCTGCGGCGCCTCATCAACGGATTGCGGATGCTGCGCGGCTCGGCCCAGGACCTGTTCCTGCCGGCGATGGACGCCGACGAGTTCACGCATCTCGCGCGGCGGATGGGGTACGAGCGCGGCGGGCCGCTCGAGCCCGCGCAGGCGCTCCGGGCCGACTTCGAGACGCACACGGCGCGCGTGCGCGCCTTCATCGAGCGGCACTTCGGGCGCGAGTCGCTGCCCGGCCCTGCCGGTGCGAACATTGCCGACGTCGTCCTCTCGGAGCAGATGCCCGAGGACGCGCGCAGGAAGATCCTGGTCGGCCTCGGGTTCGGCGACCCCGCGAGGGCCGCCGTCAACCTGCGGTGCCTTGCGGGAAGCGGCGCGCAGCGCGACGCGTTTGCGCGCCTCGCCGTGCTCGCGTCCGACTATCTGCGCGGCGTTCCGGACTGCGACATGGCGCTCAACAACTGGGAGCGGTTCGTGAGCGCGCTGGCGGCCGGCGATGCGCGCGAGCGGCACTTCGCGCTCCTCATGCGGCAGCCCAAGCGCCTCGAGATCCTCGTGGGCATTCTGGCGGGGAGCCAGTTCGTCGCGGACACGCTGATCCGCGACACGGAGTTCCTCGACTGGGTGACCGACCCCGAGAACCTGCACGCCGTGCGCGACGCGGCGGCCCTCGGCCGGGAGCTCGCGGCGTTCGGCGGGCTGGCGCACGATGCGTGGCGCAACGCGGTGCGGCGCTTCAGGCGGCGCGAGATCCTGCGCATAGCGACGCGCGACATCTGCCTGCGCGCGGCGATCACGAGCGTCGTCGCCGACCTCTCGAGCCTCGCCGAGGCGATGACGGCGGCGGCGCTCGAGCGCGTGTGGCGCGACCTTGCCGCCGAGTGCCGCGCGGCGGGCGTCGAGGAGCCCGCGCGGCGGTTCTGCATCCTGGCCTTCGGCAAGCTCGGCGGCGGGGAGCTCAACTACAGCTCGGACATCGATCTCCTCGGCGTGTGCGACGAGGCCGGCGCGGATCCCGAGGCGCGCGCCGCGCCGATCTTCGACCGCGCCATGGAGCTTGTCCACAGGGCCCTCTCGGCGCACACGGAGGAAGGCTATGCCTACCGCGTGGACGTGCGGTTGCGGCCGTACGGGCGTGCGGGTCATCTCGTCTTCACGCGCGGAGAGCTCGGCGAGTACTACCGCACGCGCGCGGCGCTCTGGGAGGTGCAGGCGCTGCTCAAGCTCAGGCCGATCGCCGGCGCGCTCGATGTGGGGCGGCGGCTTCTCGATGACCTGGCGCCGGTCCTGTGCGCGCCGCGCAAGGCCGCGGAGGTCGCGCGCGCGATCGACGCGATGCGCCAGAAGGCCGCGCGCGCCGGCGCCGAGGACGGCATCGATGTGAAGAGCGGCGTGGGGGGGATTCGCGACGTCGAGTTCCTCGTCCAGGGGCTGCAGCTTGTCGCCGCGTCGCGGACGAGCGCCGTCCTGTCCGGCAACACGCTTCAGGCGCTCGACCTCCTGGCGCGGGCGGGCGTCCTGCCCGCCGAGACCGCGGCGCAGCTCGCGCAGGACTACGCGTTTCTCAGGCGGGTCGAGCACTGCCTCCAGATCATGGAGGACCAGCAGATCCACGTGCTCCCGGGCGGCGAGGCGGAGCGGACGGCGCTTGCGCGGAGAGTGCTCGGCGGCGCGAGCACGGCGGGGGACTTCATGGCCGCGCTCACCGAGTGCCGGGACAGGGTCAGGGCGGCGTACGTCCGCCACCTGCGGGACGGCGGAACGGGCTCGCCGGGATGAACGCGCGCACGCGCTCCACGATTGCTACTGGATCGTATCTTGTCGGCGAAGAACCTACATTCGGGTATGAAACAGGTCGCGGCGCGGATCGTCTCCGCGGCGGGGAGAACGCGGCATCGCAGGATGTAAATGGCGCTGCGAGAAAGGGTTGCAGGAGGCCGGGGACACCTCGGAAGCGTCTCTGGTACGACAATTGCTTTGGTCTCCTTGCGTTCGCACGACGCGCGGCTGTGCGCGGACTTTCGATTCACGACAAGGAGAAGCACATGCTTGGACTCAAGACGGCGGGAGACGTGATGGCGTTCATCGCCAAGGAGCGGGTCAAGATGATCGACCTGCGGTTCATGGATTTTCCGGGACTGTGGCAGCACTACTCGGTGCCGGCCTCGGAGATCGGCGAGAGCATCTTCGAGCAGGGGAGCGGCTTCGACGGCTCGAGCATTCGCGGCTGGCAGGCGATCAACGAGTCGGACATGCTCGTGAAACCCGTCCCGGCGACGGCGTTCATCGATCCCTTCCTCAAGGAGAAGACGCTGGTGCTCTTCTGCAACATCTGCGATCCGCTGACGGGGGCCGACTACACGCGCGACCCGCGCAACATCGCCCGCAAGGCCGAGAACTACCTCAAGGGCACGGGCCTGGCCGACACGTGCTACCTCGGGCCCGAGGCCGAGTTCTTCATCTTCGACAGCATCAGATTCAACCAGAACGAGCACGAGGGCTACTACCACATCGACTCGGACGAGGGGCAGTGGAACACGGGGCGCGACGAGAACCCGAACCTCGGCTACAAGATCAGGTACAAGCAGGGCTACTTCCCGGTGCCGCCGGCCGACAGCCTGCAGGACATCCGCACGGACATGGTGCTCGCGATGGAGGGCATGGGCATCAAGATCGAGGCCCAGCACCACGAGGTGGCGACGGGCGGCCAGGCCGAGATCGACATGCGCTTCGCGCCGCTCCTGGAGGCCGCGGACAACCTGCTCAAGTACAAGTACGTGGTCAAGAACACGGCCAAGAAGTACGGCAAGACGGCGACGTTCATGCCCAAGCCGCTCTTCGGGGACAACGGGAGCGGCATGCACTGCCACATCTCGCTGTGGAAGAACGGCACGCCGCTCTTCGCCGGCAACGGCTACGCGGGCCTCTCGCAGATGGCGATGTACGCGATCGGCGGGCTCATCAAGCACGCCCCGTCGCTGCTCGCCTTCGCCTGTCCGACGACGAACAGCTACCGGCGGCTGGTGCCGGGGTTCGAGGCGCCCGTCAACCTGGCGTACTCGCGCCGGAACCGGAGCGCGGCGATCCGGATTCCCATGTACTCGACCTCGCCGAAGGCCAAGCGCCTCGAGTTCAGGTGTCCTGATCCGAGCTGCAACCCGTACCTCGCGATGTCGGCAATGCTGATGGCGGTGCTCGACGGCATCGCGAACAAGCTGGACCCGGGCGAGCCGCTCGACAAGGACATCTACGACATGCCGCCCGAGGAGCTCGCGAAGGTGCCGCACACGCCGGGGTCGTTGCGCGAGGCGCTCGAGGCGCTCAGGAAGGATCACGCCTACCTTCTGAAGGGCGACGTCTTNNGACGTGATCGACACCTGGATCGCCTACAAGATCGAGAACGAGGTCCAGGCCATGGAGCTCAGGCCGCACCCCTGGGAGTTCGCGCTATACTACGACATGTAGAGGAGGAGAATCCGGGGACAGTCGAGAATCCGGGGACAGTCACCGATTTCCCCGCGGGAAATCGGTGACTGTCCCCGGAAAGATTATCGGTGACTGTCCCCGGAAAGATATTATCGGTGACTGTCCCCGGAAGGGAGGGCGTGGTGCAGCAGGGGCTGTATGACCCCCGGTTCGAGCGCGATGCGTGCGGCGTCGGGTTCATCGCCGACGTCGAGGGCCGCGCTTCGCACGCGACCGTCCGGGACGCCCTCCAGATCCTCGTCAACCTGACGCACCGCGGCGCCGCCGGCTCGGACCCCGACTGCGGCGACGGCGCGGGCATCCTCATGCAGCTCCCCGACAAGTTCCTGCGCGCGCGCTGCGCCGATGCCGGGATCGCGCTTCCCGGAATCGGGCGCTACGGCGCCGGCATGGTGTTCCTGCCGCCGGGGCGCGACGGCGGCGCGTGCATGGAGGCCCTGGAGCGCTGCGCGGCGCGCGAAGGGCTGCGCGTCCTCGGCTGGCGCGACGTGCCGCACGACAGGGACGCGGTCGGCGGCGCCGCGCGCGCCTCCTGCCCCGACATCAAGCAGCTCTTCGTCGCGGACGGCGCCGGCGGGCAGGACGCCTTCGAGCGCGCGCTCTACGTCGCCAGGCGCTGCGCCGAGAAGGAGATCGCCGCGGGCGACCTCGCGCGCAAGGATCTCTTCTACGTCGCGAGCCTCTCCTCGCGCACGATCACCTACAAGGGCATGTTCATGGCGCGCCAGGTGACGCGCTTCTACGCCGACCTGGCCTGCGATGACATGGAGACGGCCATCGCCGTCGTCCACCAGCGCTACAGCACGAACACCTTCCCGAGCTGGCCGCTCGCGCACCCCTTCCGCGTCATGTGCCACAACGGCGAGATCAACACCCTCAGGGGCAACCTCAACAAGATGTCCGTGCGCGGGCCGGCGATGGACCCCGGCGTCTGGGGCGAGCGCCTCGCGCGCATCCTCCCCGTCATCCAGAACGAGACGGGCTCGGACTCGGCCTGCTTCGACAACGTGCTCGAGCTCCTGATCCTCTCGGGCCGGAGCCCCGCCGCCTCGATCCTGATGATGATCCCCGAGGCCTGGGGCGGGAAGTACTACATGGGCCACGACCGGCGCGGCTTCTACGAGTACCACGCCAACTTCATCGAGCCGTGGGACGGCCCGGCGGCGATCGCCTTCTCGGACGGCGTCCAGGTGGGCGGCATCCTCGACCGCAACGGCCTCAGGCCCGCGCGCTACACGGTCACGCGGGACGGCCGCGTGATCCTCGCCTCCGAGGCGGGCGTCCTGGACATCCCGGCCGAGGACATCGCCTCCAGGGGGCGGCTTCAGCCGGGCAAGCTCTTCCTGGTCGACACGGCGCGCCGCCACATCCTCCACGACGACGAGATCAAGGCCGACATCTGCCGCCGCCAGCCGTACCGCCGCTGGGTGGCCGCGAACCGCATCGAGTTCCAGGGCTTCGGCGGCATGGGCGCCGTCGACTACGAGCCGCGCACGATCGTCGAGCGCCAGCTCGCCTTCGGCTACACGCGCGAGGACCTGGAAGCGACGATGCGGCCCATGATCGAGACCGAGACCGAGCCCATCGGCTCGATGGGCAACGACACGCCGCTCGCCGTCCTGTCCGACCGGCCGCAGCTCCTCTTCAACTATTTCCGCCAGAACTTCGCGCAGGTCACGAACCCGCCCATCGACCCCATTCGCGAGCGCCTCGTCATGTCGCTGACGACGTTCCTCGGCCGCGAGGGCGACCTCCTGAGCGAGCGCCCCGAGCACGCGCACCGGCTGAAGCTGCTCTCGCCGATCATCACGAACGCGGACCTGGAGCGCATTCGCACGTCGCAGCGGCCCGAGTTCCGGGCGGTGACGCTCGACATCACGTTCGCGGCCAAGGGCGACGACGATCTCGGCGGCGCCGTCGAGAGCCTGTGCCGCGAGGCCGAGGCCCACGTCCGCGATGGCGCGACCGTGCTGATCCTGAGCGACCGCCACACGTCGCCCGCGCGCGTGGCCGTGCCGAGCCTGCTCGCCGTGAGCGCCGTCGGCGCGCATCTCACGCGCCTCGGGCTCCGGAACCGCGCGGGGCTGGTGCTGGAGTCCGGCGAGCCGCGCGAGGTGAACCACGCTGCGCTGCTCCTGGCCTACGGCGTCGAGGCGATCAACCCGTACCTCGCCATCGAGTCCGTCGCCATGATGCACGCCGAGGGCATGATCGAGGGCGGCCTGACGCTCCACGACGCGGTCGAGCGCTACATGGGCGCGATCGACAAGGGAATTCTCAAGATTCTCTCCAAGATGGGAATCTCGACCCTGCGGAGCTACCGCGGCGCGCAGGTCTACGAGGCGCTCGGCCTGAGCCGCGATCTGGTCGAGAAGCACTTTCCGCGCACGGTGAGCCGCCTGGGCGGCATTGGCCTCCCGCAGATCGAGCAGGAGGCGCGCATGCGGCACCACGCGGCCTTCGGGCCGAGCCGCGGCGTCGAGCGCGCGCTGCCGCACGGCGGCCACTACTCCTTCCGCCGGGACGGCGAGCGCCGCCTCTGGTCGCCCGAAGCCATTCACTGGCTCCAGCACGCCTGCCGC
>DHGK01000169.1:5659-25108 GCA_002402755.1 Planctomycetes bacterium UBA4800 | reverse complement strand
GGCGGTCTTTCTCCGTTTTCTTCTCTGTGCTCTCTGCGCCTCTGTGGTTTCTTTTCCGTCAGATGCCGCATGTCTGTGCATCCACGCACGGCGAGAAAACCGTGAACGGTTACCGCGCGGCTAGTCCGGGATGTACAGGATCCGCTGGCAGCTCTTGCACGGCACGATCTCGGCCCCCACCATGAGCGTGCTCAGCATCTGCGACGTGACGCTCATGAAGCAGCCCTGGCACGTGTCGTTCTCCACCGCCGCCAGCGCGTGCCCGTGCAGGCGCTCCAGGACCCGGTTGTACTGCGCGAGGTGCTTGGGGTCGACCGGCGTCACGGCCTCCGCGCGCGCGGCCGACAGCTCCTTGAGACGCCGCTCGATCTGCGCGACCTCGGCGGCGACCTCCTTCTCGGCCGCGGCCAGCTCCTTCTGCGCCTCGTCGGCCTCCTCCTTCACGCGCTTCATCTCCTCCTGGATCTGCTCCAGCTTGCTCAGGAACCCGAGCCCCTCCTCCTCCTGACGGCCGACCTCCTCCTTCAGCTTCGCGATCTGCTCCCTCAGCACCTGGAACTCGGCGTTCGTCTTGACCCCGTTGAGCTGCACCTGCAGCTTCCCCATGCGCTCCTCCTTGCCCTTGATGTCGGCATCGACCCCGTCGCCCGCCATCCGGAGCCGCTTGAGCTCGTCCTTGAGAAACTGCAGCCTCGCGTCCTTCTGGCCCGCCAGGGCCTTGAACGGCTCGAGCTGCCGCGGCCGGCCGGCCGCGATCTCCCGCAGCCCGTGGATCTCGTCATCGATCTCGGCCAACGCGCGCAGCGCCTTCAACTGTTCCTGCATACGTCTCCTCTGCTGCGGCGGTGCGCCGGGGGGCGGATGCCCGGCGCGCTCCGGCCGCGGACGCCCGCGCGCCCCCGGAAAACGAAAAGAGCCGGGGAACCCCCGGCTCTCTCCGCGCGCGCTCCCGCCCGGGAGCGCGGCTCTCGGCGGCCGCGGCCGCCGCCCGTGCGCACGGTACACTGCGGACTCTCAGAATCCATACGTCTCCACGAAGCCTTCCAGCAGCCGCGCGCGCATCGGGTGCTGCAGCTTGCGGACCGCCTTGGCCTCGATCTGCCGCACGCGTTCGCGCGTGACCTTGAAGATCTTCCCGACTTCTTCAAGGGTGTAAGTATACCCATCGCCCAGGCCGTAGCGCAACTTGATGATCTCCCGCTCCCGGTACGTGAGCGTGCTCAGCACCGACTCCAGCTTGTCCTTCAGCATCTCGTGCGTGGCCGCGTGGATCGGGCTCTCGACGCTGCGGTCCTCGATGAAATCGCCGAAGAACCCGTCCTCGCCGTCGCCGATGGGGCGGTCCAGCGAGATCGGATGCTTGGAGATCTTGATGACCTTGCGGGTCTCGTCCTCGGACAGCGCCAGGTCGTCGGAGATCTCCTTGATGCTCGGCTCGCGCCCCAGCTTCTGGACGAGCCGCTTGGTCGCGTTCCTGACCTTGCTCATGGTCTCGATCATGTGGACCGGGATGCGGATCGTCCGCGCCTGGTCCGCGATCGAGCGCGTGATCGCCTGCCGGATCCACNNACTTCTCGACCGCCTTCATCAGCCCGGTGTTGCCTTCCTGGATCAGGTCGAGGAAGGACAGGCCCCGGTTCCGGTAGCGCTTGGCGATGCTCACCACGAGCCGCAGGTTGCCCCCCGACAGGTAGCGCTTGCCGCGATCGTACGCGTCGTACCAGCGCCGGATCGTCTCCGCGCGCGCGATCATGCTCGGGATGCTCTCCTGGGCCCTGAGCTCCCAGTCCGTGAGCGCGGCCTTGATCTCCGCGATCTTCCCGAGCTCGTTCCCCCGCAGGCGCCGCTTCCCGCGGCGCTTCGCCGACATCACGCGCTCGATCTCCTGCATGCACCGGTGCACATCGGCGACCGCCGCCAGGACGTGCTCCCGCAGCCGCCGCAGCAGATCCTTGCGCAGGCGCATCTCCCCGAGCAGGATCACGCCCTTGGCGCGCCGCTTCGCCACCCGGTCGTAGAGCCGCCGGGCCGTGCGCTCGTTGACGCCGCGCGCCTCGACGACCTTCAGGAAGTCCTTGCGGTTCTCGCGGCACAGCGCCTTGACGGTCTCGCGATGCCCCTCGACCATGAGCGCCAGTTCCGTGCGCCCGGCATCGTCGGGCGTCACGCCGATCTTGACCACGCGGTCCAGCGGGAGCTCGCCGGCGGCCGCCTGCGCCAGGATCTCCACGACCCGTTCCTGGGAAAGCCCCGAGCCCAGGATCAGGCGGTCCATGCGCGCGCGCGCGACCTCGATCTGCTTGGCGAGCAGCAGCTCCTCGTTGCGCGACAGGAGCGGAATGTCGCCCATCTGCGTCAGGTAGATCCGCACGGGATCGTCGATCCGCTCGCCGGGATCCGCCGGGGCCTCGCGCTCCTCGTCGTCGTCCAGCGCCGGCTCCCCGCCCGGGGCCGCGTCGGCGCCCTCGCGGTCGTCCCGGAGCTCGATCCCCTCATCGTCGAGCACGGCGAAGATCTCATCCAGCGATTCGTGTCCGGTGTTCTCTTCCGGGAAGATCTCGTCGATCTGGTCGTACGTCACGAATCCGTCGCGGCGTCCTTCCTCGATGAGCGTCTTCAGCTTGTCTTCCATGGCCCCGTGCCTTTCCATGTCCTGTCCCGCGATCGCTCCGCGCCCGCCCTCATGTCGGGGCGGCCGCGTTCCTCACCCTGCCCGCCGTCTTCGTCTGCCGCAGTAGCTGCTGGTAGCGCACCGTGAGCTGCCGGGCCTTCTCGGCCGCGCCCTCTCTGCGCGCGGCGTCAAGCTCGATCTTCACCGTCCTGGACTCCCGCTCCGCGGCAAGACGCTCGATCTCCTCCCGGCTCTGGTGCGCGATCAGGCGCCAGTCGAGCAGCTCGCCCACACGCTGCATATCCTCGAGGCGCGCGAGCAGCCGTTCGAGGCGCCTGCCCGCGGGGTCCTCCGCGAACCGCGCCATGAGCGCCTCGATCGTCACGCCCTCCTCCGACTCCGCGCACAGCGCCCGGCACAGCTCGCCGGCCTCCGCATCCGCGAACCGCGCGGGCAGCGCGATCTCTCGCCGCAGCGCGGGCTCGGCGAGCAGCGCGGCCGCGAGCATCTCCTCGGGCCCGGGATACGGGTTCGGCGCGTCGCGGCGCTCCTCGGCCTCGCGCGCCGGCGCCGCGCGCAGCGCGCGCGCCAGCAACTCCTCGCCGACGCCGAACACCTCGGCAATGCGCCGCCGCACGAGCTGCCTGAGCAGCGGGTCGTCCACCTCGGCGAACGGCGCCCAGCACCGCTCGATTGCGCGCCGCTGCGCGCCGGGCGAGGCCGTTCCTTCCGCGGCGGCCGCGCGCGCCGCGAGAAACGCGACGGCCTCGCGCGCGCCCTCCAGCACCGCCGTGAATGCCGCCCCCCCGCGCGCGACCAGGAAGTCGCACGGATCCAGTCCGTCGGGAAGCAGCACCACGCGCACATCGGCGCCCTCCGCGGCCAGCGGCCCGATGGCGCGCTCGGCCGCCCTGAAACCGGCATCGTCGCCGTCGTACAGCAGCACGACCGTGTCGGCGTACCTGCGCAGCTCCCGGGCATTCTCGCGCGTGAGCGCCGTGCCGAGGCCCGCGACCACGCCCTGCACGCCGTGCTGCACGGCCATGATCACGTCGGTGTACCCCTCGACGAGGTGCGCCGTACGGCTCGCGCGGATCGATTCCGCGGCGCGGTGCAGGCCGTACAGCAGGCGGCCCTTGCGGAAGAAGCGCGTCTCGGGAGTGTTCAGATACTTGGGCTCGTCGCCGCCGAGCGTGCGGCCGCCGAAGCCCACGACCTGCCCGCGCGCATCCATGATCGGGAAGACCACGCGGCCGCGGAAGTAATCGTACCAGCCCGAGCCGCTCTTGCGCGGCATGACGAGGCCGGCCTCGACCATGGCCTCGGGGCTGATGCGCTCGCGCCGCAGGTAGTTGAAGAGCGAATCCCACGCATCCGGCGCCGCGCCGATGCGGAAGAGCTCGACCGACTCCTTGCCGAACCCGCGCCGCTCGATGTACTCGCGCGCCGCCCGGCCGAATCCCGGCGCGTCGAGCTGGCGCGCGTAGAAGCGGCAGGCGCACTCGTTCGCGCGCCGCGCCTCCTCGATCAGCGAGCTCGGAACTCCATCGTCGGACTTGATCTCGATGCCCGCGAGCGCGGCCAGGCTCTTCACCGCCGTCAGGAAATCGACCCGCTCCATCGCCATGACGAAACCGATCGCGTTGCCGGACTCGCCGCACCCGTAGCACCGGTAGACCTGCTTGTCGGGGTGGACCTTGAACGACGGCGTCTTCTCGCGGTGGAAGGGGCACAGCGCCTTGCGGTTCCGCCCGTCGGGGAGCAGCATCACGTAGCGGCCGACCACATCCTCGATGCGGTTGGCCTGCAGAATGCTGCGAATGGTCTCCTCAGGAATCCGCGGCATAACCCATCCGACGCCGGTCGCCCTCAACGTCCGTGCGAACATGGCCGCTCCGGCGCCGCCCGCGTGCACGCCCCGCTCCCCCGCGTCCCGCGCGTTCGACCAACCGCGCGCACGATCCCTCGATCGGTACCCTCGTACGACTCCATGCCCCGGCGAGCCCCGCTCGTCCGTCCCCGGGCGGACGCCCGTTCGGGCGCCCCGCCCGCCGCGCACACGGGAACCTGCCGCGCGATGCGTCGGCCGAAACGGCCATGCACGGGGAGCGCGTCGCGCGAGTCGGACAAAGCCTCAGTTTTTGACCCGCCATCAAGAGCGATTATAGGGGGCGAACGAGCAAGTGCCAAGCCGTAATTCGCCGCATCGGCGGCACTTACCGCGAGCCGTTCACGGTTCTGTCGCCGTGTTCCGCTGCACGGACAGGTGTGGCCTAACGGAGAAGAAACCACAGAGGCACNNGAGGCACAGAGAGCACGGAGAAGAACACGGAGAGAGACCACCGCACTCGACACGGAGCCGCGCAACGTCTCACGTTTCGTTCTCTGTGGCCTCTGTCTTCTCATTGTGAATCAGAAAGAAGGCCCCGGAGGGCTCTGGGATGCCCTGTGAGCGGTTACACCCGGGATTCAGCCGCGACAATTGCCTCGGCGAGCGCGAGATACGCGGCGGGAGACACATCCTCCGGGCGCGCGCGCGCCGGACACGCGTGCGCCGCGCCGGGCCACCTGGCCGCAACGCGCGGCAGAAGTTGCTTCCGGCGCTGCGAGAACGCCCAGGCGACAAGCTCCTTCAGGGCGCCGTAGACCGCCGGCGCCGGGCGGTCGCCGGCCCTCGGCGTCACCCGCAGCACGGCGGCATCGACCTTGGGCGGCGGGGAAAACGACCGCCGCTCGATGCGGAGCAGCTTCTCGGTCGCCGCCAGCGTCCGGGCCAGCACCGAGATGACGCCGTACGCCCCGGCGCCGGAGGCGGCGACGAAGCGGTCCGCCACCTCGTCCTGCACCGTGACGACGGCCTTCGCCATGCCCGGGCATTGCTCCAGCAGGAGCAGGAGGAGCGGCGTCGCGGCGTTGAAGGGCAGGTTCGCGACCAGGCTGAAGGGCGTCCCCGGGACCTCGATGCCGGACAGCACCGCGGCGTTGAGCGCGTGCTTCCCCGCGAGAACGTCGCCCTCGATGAGCGTCAGGCGCTCCCGGTCCCCGAACTCCTCCCGGAGAACGCCGCACAGCCCGCGGTCGATCTCGACGGCCGTCACCACGGCGCCCGCGGCAAGCAGCCTGCGCGTCAGCGCTCCGCTGCCGGGGCCGATCTCCAGCACCCGCGTCCCTGCCCCGACGCCCGCCTGGGCGATCACGTAGTCAAGCAGCCGCGGATTGAAGAGGAAATGCTGGCCGAACCGGCGCCTGGGCGCGAGCCCCCGGCGGCGAAGCCGCGCGCCTTCGCCCGCACGTTCCGGCCGGGGACCCCGCCGCGCGGGCGACATGCCGCTCGTCCGCCGGGCGTGCGTGCCCGAACTACCCGCCGGCCCGGGCCGCGCGCTCGGCGCGCTGGAAGTCCTTGACCACCCTGAGCTCGACGCGCCGGTTCGCCCGCGACTCGATCTTCTTCTCCTCGCCCTTCACCGGCTGCGTGTAGCCCGGCGAGGTGATCACGAACTTCTCCTGGTCGAACTTGCACTCCGGATCGTCGCGCAGGAACGCCATGATGGCGTGCGCTCTCCGCATCCCGAGATACCAGTTGTCCGGGTTCTCGCGGGCGCTCTTGTCGATCTTCTGCCGGTCCGTGTGGCCGTCGACGAATATGTAGTGGCCCGGGAACTTCGCCTTGATCTCCTGCGCCACGCGGCGCAGCACCGGCTTGAAGGTCTCCTTGAGCGTCGCCCGGCCGGAATCGAACACGACGTCGTCCTCCAGCATCAGCCCGCCCGTATCCGGGTTCACCGCCACGGGGCCCAAGCCGCGCAGATCGAGGCGCGTGAGGTCGACGGGCGGATTCTCCGTGAGCTCGCGGACCATGTTCTTGAGCCGCGCGATCTCATCCTCCAGCTCGGCGACATCCCGCCTGGTCCGGAGCTGCGCCTTCAACCGCTCGTAGTCCGCCTCGAGCTGGTCGAGCTTGCGCCTGAGATCCGCCACGATCTTCTCCGCGGTGTCGGCCCGCTGCTTCGTCTTCTCGTAGTCCGCGAGGCTCACGCACCCCGCCGCGCCCGCCAGCAGCCACCCGCACATCGCACACGCGCCGATGCCTCTCAACGTCATGTCCTTCACCTCACGCACCAGTACGTTCGCCTAAACCGATCTCGACGCGCCGGTTCCGGGGATCCCTGGGATCCTGCTTCAGGACCGGCCGGGAATCGCCCATGGAGCGGATGACGAGCCGCCGCCCATCGACGCCGGCGCGCACGAGGGCTTCCCTGACGAGGCCCGCGCGGCGCGCCCCCAGAATCCAGTTGTCCGGATTGAGCTCGCGGTTGTGCGTCACGGGCCGCGCATCGGTGTGGCCGTCGATGTACACGATCCTGTCCCTGTAGCGCGGCAGATTCAGCGCCTCGGCGAGCAGCACGAGCAGCCTCCCGCCCACGTCCTTGAGCTTCGGCTCCGCCGGCTCGAAGAAGACGTCGTGCTCGAGCACCAGGCCGTTGGTCTCCGGGTTGATCTGGAGCTTCAGCTCCTCGCGCAGATCCTGCTTGAAGAGCACGACGAGCTGCCGCTCGCGGTCGCCCACCTGGTCGAACCGCCGCATGGCCTCCTCGCGGAGCTCCCCGGCGGTCTTCTGCAGTTGCACGTTCTCGTCCTCGAGCACCCGCAGCCGGTTCCGGTCCGCCTCGGTGGTCGTCTCGATGTCCTTCAGCTTGCGCAGGAGCTGCCGGTGGCTCTCCTCGGCCTCGCGGCGGCGCTGCTCCTCCTGCCGCAGGGCGAACTGGACCTCCTCGTACGCCCGCGTGCTCACGCAGCCGAGGCTCGCGATCACCGCGATGGCGCACGCCGCGCATCCCGCGGCGCGGGCGCACCGAGTTCCCGCCAACACCCCGCCCATCGTTTCAACTCCTCCCTGCTCGCAGCACACCGCCGTCCTTCTCGTCGCGGCACCCGCCGCCGGCGAGCCCCTGCGAATCGGCACGCCCGCGGCGCCCCGGCCGCCCCCCCGCGGGGCCTCCGGGGAAAGACATAGGATGGCACATGCCGCCGGAAAAGTCCAGTGGATTTCGGCCGGGAATCCGCGCGCCCCCGAACAACGGGCGCGGCCCGACCCCCCGCGCCGCGAGGTCTGTCGGGCCGTGCCGCGCCGCGTGCCGGCGGCGCGCGATCGATCAGAAGAGCTGGACGATGTTGTCGACGATCCCGTTCAGGAACGACAGGTTCTCGCCGATCCAGCCCGGATACGATCCGTCCCGGCCGCCGGCCAGGTTGACCAGCACCGCGCCGGGCAGGATCATGAGCGCGCAGGCCGCGACCGCGAGCACCGTCATCACCGGATCCGCCTCCTGCGCCTTCGCCTTGATCCGCCGCGGACCGGAGCGCACGTCCTCCTCGATCGCAAGCGCGCCGGAGTCATCGCCGAGGCTCAAATCGTCCTCGACGAGCTGCGAGTCGAACACCGTGTCGTGCCCGGCATCGGCGGATTCGCCCACGTCCAGGCCCAGCGCCGTCTCGTCGGCCGACGCCGGCGAGTCCTCAAGCAGCCCGTCGACGCTCAGCACCGTCTCGCTGCTCTGGAGGGCGTCGTCCGCGAGACCCGCATCGAGCGCCGGCTCCTCCAGCACGGGCTCCTCCAGGATCGAGGACTCCAGCTCGATCGGGACATCCTCGATGATCCTGCCGGCATCGGTGTCCGACAGGATGATCGTCGGCTCGGTCTCCAGGCGGTTCCTGAGCTTGTTCACGTCCTCGCGCTTGAACCTGAGCTCGCCGCCCTCGTGAAACGCGCGGATCTCGTTGTCCGCCACCATGCGCCTGAGCTCCTCGGCGCCGATGCCGAGCTCCCGCGCGACCTCATCAAAGGACAGGTCAGCCATGCTCGCCTCCTACGTGCTCCTTCATGATCCGGACGCCGCTCCCGGCGCCCGGCCTCGCTCGCGTCAGACTCACTTCTTGGCGCCGCCGCCGGCGCGCCCGATTGCCTTCTTGATCTCCTCGTACGAGGGCTTCATCCGGTTGCCGAACTCGATTACCGAGAACTCTTGGGTGATGGTCCGCGTGCCGATGAGCTCCAGCGATTCCGGCCCCTTCATGACGTAGGTGCCGAGGCGCTTCTGCTCGATGTCGAAGAGAAACACGACCCCCACGCCCTGCGAGGTCGACGTGGCCATGAGCCAGCCCGGGCTCGTGGCGGCGGCGCTCTGTCCCGCGGCGCCGGGCGCGCCCTGCAACTGGAAGAGGACCACGATCAGAAGCCCCGCGACGATGCCCAGCAACCCCACCACGATTCCATCTCGCTGCTTCATGGCCGTTTCTCCTTGTCAGGGCCTTCCTTCCCGCGCTCGCGCGCGCGGCCGCCGATCCGCGGCCGGCGGCGGCACGGCCGCCCGCCCGCGGCACGCTCGGGGGCGATGGACACACCGGCGCTCCCTCATCGTCGATTATACGGGCAGGCCTTCCCCCCGGCAATAGGGCGCCGGGGCGGCACGCGGCTTCGAAGGCGCTAGGCTCCCAATCCGAGCGTCCCCGCGATGTGCGCGGCGGCGGCCGCCACGGGCCCTTCCCGCGCCAGTTCCGCCTCCACGTCCCTCAGGGCGGATCTGACCGTGGGCGCCTTGCGCCCCCCCACCAGGACCCCGATCTCGCGCAGCGAGAGATCCGCATGCGCCCTGAGAAGATACACGGCGATCTTCCGCGCCAGCACCACCCGGCGCCGGCGCGACGGGCTGCCGAGGTCCTCCGCGCTGACGTCGCACTGCCGGCAGACCTCCGCGAGGATCTGCGCGCCCAGGTCGCCCTTCCCCGCCGCGCCGTCGAACTGGTCGGCGAGCAGCGTGCGCGCCTCCTCCAGTCCGATGGCGCGCCCCTCCAGCGATGCGTAGGCGCCCAGGCGCGTCACCCCGCCGATGAGATCGCGCATGTTGCGGGTCGCGCGGCGGGCCAGGTAGACGAGCACGTCCTCGGGAAGCTGCCGGCGCATGCGCGCGCTCTCGTTCCTGAGGATCGCCAGGCGCGCGCGGAAATCGGGCGTCGAGAGCTTCACCACGAGGCCGCCGACCAGGCGCTGCCGCAGCCGGTCGCCGATGCCGGCCAGGTCGCCCGGGTGGCTGCCGCTCGCGATCACGACCTTGCCGCCGCGGTTGCACAGGGCGTCGAACGTGTGGAGAAACTCCTGCTGCGTCGCCTGCTTTCCCGCCAGGTGCTGGAAGTCATCCACGACGAAGAGATCGAGCGAGCGGTAGTACGCGCGGAAGCGCTTGATCTGCTTCTGCCGCAGGTTCGCGCGGAACGAGCCGCTGAACTCATCGCCCGTCACGCACGCGGTCTTCTGGCGCGGCTTCTCCTGCCGGTACGCGCCGGCCAGCCCCTGGAGGAGGTGCGTCTTGCCCGTGCCGGAGGCGCCGTACATGAACAGCGGATTGAACGCGAAGCGCGGGTCGTGGAGCAGTTGCGTCACGGCGCGATAGGCCGCGCGGTTGTTCGCGCCGGGGACGAAGGCATCGAGCCGCCGGTGCCGCGACGGCCGCGGGGCGTCCGGCGCGCGCGGCGGCGCCTCGCGATCGCGCGAGAAGAGCGCGCCCGAGACCATGAGCTTCACCTCCGTGCGCTCGCCGAACGCGGCGCGCACGGCCTTCACGATCTCGGCCAGATAGCGGCTCTCGATCCACTCCAGCACGAAGCGGTTCGGCGTCCCGAGCGTCAGCGTCCCGTCCTCGTGCCGCACGGGCGCGAGGCGGTCGAGCCAGTGCTGAAAACGCTGGGTTCCCACGGCGCGGACCAGCGCGGCGCGGACGTCGTCCCACGCCTGCGCGATATCCCGCGCGGTCTGCATCGCCGCTCCCTCGGACCGTTCCACCTGCTCACCACCTGCGCGCGGCGCCCCGCCGGAGACGGCGCGGCGCACTCGCGCCGCGCACCCGTTCGGCCGACACCGGCGCGGAATGGTAGCAGAGGCCGCCGCGCCTGTCAACCCGGAAGCACCGGCGCGCGCCGCGCGCGCGCGAATGTCGCTCCGCTGGCGCGCCGCGTCCTCGCATTTCCCCGCGGCGAACCGCGAGCGACCGCCGCATCGCCTCGCGGCCTCGCGGCGTCGCGGCGACCGCCTCGCGTCTTCACGCCGCGACATGAAGAAACGCCGGTTCGGGCACGGCGTTTTCTCCGGGCTTTTACCGTTGGATACGGGCGGCCGGCAATGGATTCAAATTGCGCGAACGCAGGATATTGCCTTCCGGAGAGAACGGACGGACGGCCCGCGCGCGCCGGCGGCGTCAGAACGACAGCCCCGCGAGCAGCGCATCCACCTGCGCGTCGAAGGACTGGTCCCGCTCGGCGCTCTTCTCCCAGTGAGCGTAGATCTCGACCATGAACACCTTGCCGCTCTTCAGCGTGCGCCGGCAGAGGTGCACGGCATCGAAGTACGTGGGCCCGGGCCGCACGGCGTCCTCGACCTTCGTGTCCGGCCCGGCCGACTGCATGATGAGCTTCCACCCCTCCCAGTTCTTGAAGCGCTTCTCGGCCGTGTCGTGGACGACCTCGGGCGCCGCCTTGACCGCGAAGAACCGCCACGGCGGGACCGTGCGCTTGAGCTCGGCGACGCCGTTCTCCAGCTTGAACTCCCGGTTGATCTCGACCGCGGTGACCACCACGGCGGTCGAGCGGTCCTCGTCATCCTCGACGACGAGGCGGGCCCGGCCGAAGAACTTGTTGATCTCGCCCGTCACCGCGGCGCACACCTGCACCTGGCGCTCGAGCCGCTGCCGGATCGCGGGGTCGACCTTCGCCTTGCCGGACTCCACGTCTTCCAGGATCTTCGCGCACCGGTCGCGTTCGTTCTCCACCGCGGCCAGCGTGCGCGTCTTCTTGTCCTCGACCGGAGAGAAGACCCACTTGACGGGCGCGGGCCCCTTGGCGCTCTTCCTGGGCGCCGGCAGCACGAACGTCATCGGGAGGTCCTTGTCGCGCAGTTGCAGCCTGCGCAGCGTTCGTACGTCCGGCTCCCCCTTCCCCTTCGGCGCGGCGCCGCAGAGAAGCATTCCGCACATCGCCGCCGCGCCCGCCAGCACCGCGCCCGCCGCATGCCGCGTCATGGCCGCCTCCTTTCAGTCGAGGGACAGAGACGCTTCCATGATACCCTCGAGAAGGACGTGCGCGCCAGGCCGGCGGGCGGCGCGCGCTACGGGGCGGGAGGAGCCGCGGCGGCAGCCGGCGCCGTCTTCGGCGTCTTGTCGAGCGCCTGCGCCGTGGCCTCCGCGCGCTCGCCGTCGCCATCGACTCCGGCGGCCGCGGCCGCCATGGCCGCCTCCTCGGCCGCGGCGGCGTCTCGGGCCTGCTCCTCGTACCACGTCCGCCACGCCTGCGCGGCTTCCTGCCGCCGCGCCTCCGCGCCGTCGAAGTGGAACTCGAAGTCCTTGCCCGTGATCTTCACCAGCGCCTCGTTGGCGGTCTTGCGGACGTACTCGTTCTCGTCCTCCAGGCGGCCGATCGCATCCTTGATCACGAGGTCCGTGCCGTTCCTGGCGAAGATCTCCATGGTCGCGATGCGCACCTGCGGATTGTCGTGGTTCACGACCTCGAGGAGAAACGGCAGGGCCGGCTCGCCGATCTCCATGAGCCGCTGGGTCGCCCGCACGCGGAACTTGCGCTTCTCGCGCGTGTAGTCGTACATCTGGCGCTCGATCTCCGCCCTGAGCTCGGGCTCGACATCATCCTTCGTGCGGCACCGCTTGACGGCGGCGTCATCCGGATCCGGCGCCGCCGGAGGACGCTCGGCGACGCCGGCGGCCTCGGTTTCCTCCACGAGGCGCCGCACGCCGGCGAGCGCAAGCGCCGAATCGCTCACGGAACCGTCGCGGTCGTTCTTCTCGATCGAGTCGATCATGTCCAGCGCGACGAAGATCCGGCCGATCTTCCCGATCTGGAGCTCCAGCGTCCGCTCGTGGCGCGCCTTGATGACGCCATCGATGGCCGTCTGGTTGTTGAGAAACACCGTGTCGGCGCCCGCAGGCACGACGAGGATACAAAGAATCAACCCTCGAATCATACTCTTCCCCCAATTGCAAGGAAGTTCCCATGAGACTATAACGTGTTCCGGCGAAACGGGCAACCGGCCGGAGGCGCCCGCCTCGCCGGGGGCCGTGCGGCGGCTTCCCCCCGACGGCGGCGGCGTTCACATTCCGGGCTGGAGCCCGAATCCCTCTTCCACGGCCCCCAGGCCCATTGCCAGCGCGTAGTTTATCGCCACCTGCCGGACCGCGGCCCTCCCTCCCGCCGCCCACACGCGGCGGACGCGGCAGCCGGCGGCCGTCGCCGCGGCAATGTACACGGTGCCCGCCGGATCCGCGCCGGTGCCGCCGCTCGGACCCGCATAGCCGGTCGTCGCAAGGCCGAGCGCCGCCTCGTGGCGCCGCCGCGCTGCGGCGGCCAGCGCCTCGGCCGTCGCCGCGCTCACCGCTCCGTGGGCCGCCAGGATCTCCGGCGAGACCCCGAGCGCGACTTTCTCGGCCTCGGCGTACGCGATAGTCCCCCCTCGAAAGACTTCCGACGCGCCGGGCACCGAGGTGAGCGCGTAGCCGAGCCCTCCTCCCGTCAGCGACTCGGCGACGGCGCAGGTCAATCCCCGGCGAACGAGGGCCTGCACCAGAACCGTTGCGAGCGTGTCGTCATCCTCTCCGAACACGTTCGGCTCGAGCGCCGCCCTCACGTCCCGCGCGCACGCCGCGTACCGCCCCGCGAGATACACTGCGACCGCCCACGCCTCGGCGCACATTCCGATCTCCCCCGGCCGCGCCTCGGGACACACCGCCGCAACCCGGCGCTGCACCTCGCTCTCGCCCAGGCCGAAGCAGCGCAGGATCTTCCAGCCGGGCGGCGCGCGCTCCGGACACTCCGCCGCCAGCACCCGCGCGACGGGCCCCCGCCACATGGCCTCCAGTTCGCCCGGAACCCCCGGCAGCGCGACCAGCAGCGCGCGGCCGCGGCGACACCAGAACCCGGGCGCGGTGCCCGTGGGATTGGGAACGAGCGCGCATCCGTCCGGCAGCAGCGCCTGCCGGGCCTGGAGCGGCGTGTACGGCCGGCCGCGGGCCTCCAGACTCCGCCTGACGAGCGCGGCGGCGGCGGCGTCTTCGCGCACGGCGACGCCCAGCGCCGCGGCGACCGCGCCGCGGGTCAGGTCATCGTCGGTGGGGCCGAGCCCCCCGGAAATACACACCAGATCGGCATCCGGGAGCGCGCGCCGGACCTCCTCCGCGAGCGGATCGAGCGCATCCCCGACGATCACCGCGCGCACGAGCGTGAATCCTGCGTGGAAGAGCTCGCGCGCCAGAAAGAACCCGTTCGTCTCCAGGCGTTCGCCGCGAACCAGCTCATCGCCGGTCGCGATCACCACGGCGCGCGGGTTCATCGGCAGTCGTCACTCCGTGCGTTCGGCGGGCGCGCGGCCGGGGCCGCGGGCACGAATCGACCCGAAGGCGCAGGAAGGAAGCAGGATGCCACGAAGGCACGAAGACACCAAGGGCTGCGCGTCTCGACACGGGAGCGTGATTCGCCCGATGCCATGGATGGATCCCACGGGTGCGATTCGCATGCGTGCGTCTTTGTGCCTTCGTGTCTTCGTGGCTCCCTCCGTCTGCCCGGCGCGGCGCCTTCGCGGCGAATTCGGTCGTTCCGTCGCCCGCGCATGCTCCCCGGACCTCATGCGTCGTCCTCCTCGTCCTCCTCCGGCTCCGGCTCCTCCTCCTCCTCCTCCTCGGCCCCCCGCACCGCCGCGCGGCTGCAGAGAATGCCGATCTCGTAGAGCACGAGCACGGGAACGGCGAGCATGCTCTGCGTGAAGGGATCCGGCGGCGTCAGCAGGGCGCAGAACACGAACGTGCCCAGGATCTGGTAGCGCCGCACGCGCGCAAAGGTCTCCGGCCGGACCAGCCCGGCCTTGGCCAGGAAGAACATGACGAGCGGCACCTGGAAGATCAATCCCAGGACCAGCGTCAGGGTCAGGAACAGGCTCAGGTAGGCGCCGATGCTCAGCATCGTGTCGACGAGCTCGGGGTCGCCGTACGAGCCCAGGTACGAGAGCCCCCACGGAATCATCAGGAAGTAGCCGAACAGGCAGCCCGTCACGAAGAGCACGAAGGAGAACGGCACGAACACGATCGCTATGCGCTGCTCGTGCGCGTACAGCCCCGCGCCGATGAAACGCCACAGGTTGTAGAGGATGAACGGATTCGCGATGAACAGGCCGGCAATGAACGCGATCTTTATGTACGTGAAGAACTGCTCCGTGTACTGGAGCGCCACGATCTTCGCGCCCTTGTCCTTCTCGATCGCATCGGCGCCTTCCTCGATGCGCGCGAGCCCCGCGGCCAGCATGTCCGACAGCGCCCGCGCCCGGAGGCGCGCGGCTTCGTCCGGCGCGGCGGCGACGGCCAGCGCCCGCGCGCGCGCGCCGCCGATCGCGGACACGACCTCCGGCAGCAGCTCGGCGAGCCTCTCCGCGGCGCTCCGGCTCCAGAATCCCCGCACGCGGCCGGACTGCACATCGCACAGGCGTCCGAACCGCTCCTCGACCCGCGCGAAGCGCGTGGCCACGCCCTCCGGCGTCTCGGACTTCGCCATCTCCCGGCGGACCGCGGCGCTCACGTACTCCCCGAGCGCCACGGCGAACGCGTCCACGCGCTCCTTGAGCCGCCCCCCGTCCTGCGCGCCCCGCAGCTCCTCGATGACCGCCCCGAGCGGCGCAACCACCTGCGCGGCCAGGGCCCGTTCCCGCTCGATCTCCGGCATGAAGGCCAGGCACACGGCGGGAGGCGCATCGTTGAGCGCCGCGGGAAAACCGCGCAGGGCCGATTCCGCCCGCTCGAACATGTGCAGCGCCGTCTTGGTGACCCGGTCCGTGCTCGCCCTGCGGTGCGGCTCCAGCACGATCGCCATCAGCGGGTCCTGGAAGAACAGCGCGATCACGATGCCGCCGACCGCGGCGAAGATGGCGTTGATGAGACGGCGGCGCAGCTCCTCGAGGTGCTCGCCGAACGTCATGCGTTCTTCGCTGAGATACAGGTGCTTACGCATCGCCATGTCGAGCCGTTCCCGCAGACCCCCGCGCGGCGCCGCGCCCCGGCCCCGCGCCCGCGGGGAACGCGGCCCTTCGCGCCGCACCGGCGGCGCGTCTCATCATACACGGGATCGGCCGCGGCCGCACCGGCCCCGGCGCCGCGCCGATGCGCGCGGCCCCTTACTGCAGGACGTACGCCAGGATCTCGGACTCCCGCAGGATCATGACGCCGTGCGTGCGCGCCTTCTCGTAGACGGCGCTGTCCTGATACCCCTCGATGGCGATGACGTAGTCGGTGTCGACGCCGACGTCGGCCGTCACCGTGACGCCCGCATCGGACAGCTTGCGCTTCATGAGATCGAGCGACAGGAGCGGCGTGGCCAGCTTCTCGCCGGCGATCGCGACGCGCGGCGCCTGCTCCTTCTTGAAGAAGGGGCTCCAGATCTTGTCGCCGGCGATGATCGGCTCCAGCTCGGTCCCCGGCTGCGTGATCGTGACCTGGCTCCACGTGTCCTCGACGCGGTTGATCTCGACCATGCCCTTGTTGAACCGCACGGCGCCGCGCTGCTCGTAGACCTGGAACGCGAGGCCCGGGCGGACGAAGTCGCGCCGGCCCTTGTCGATGTAGGCCGTGTGCTTGTTCGCGACGCGCAGGATCGCACCGTGCGGATCGGCCTTCGCGAGGTCCTTCTCGGGAATCCTCTCCAGCCTCAGGCGGTTGATCGTGTCGTTGGCCTGCGCGATCTTCTGCGCGGCCAGCGTCTTCTCGGTGTCGAACCGGTACGAGAGCTGCGTGAAGTCGTCATCCTTCTCCGTGAGCTGTCTGTTGAGCCTCGCCTCCAGGTCGGCCTTGGCGCTCTCCATGTCGGCGATCTCGCTGCGGACGCGCTGCAGCTCCTGGTCGCGGTCCAGCACCTGCTTCTTGTACGACTCGATGTCCGCCTTGTGCTTCTCCTCGCGCTGCATGCCGCGCTGGTTGGCATCGCTGCTGGATCGACTGGCCTCCTCGACGCTCGCCATGAGCCGCGCGACCGCCGCCCGGTAGCCGGCCACGACATCGCGGAAATTGCCGCCCTTCTTCTCGACGGCCGCGACGGCGCCGCCCGCCATCTTCGCATCGAGATCCTTGACGGCCTGCGTGAGATAGTCCTCGATCTGCGCCGGATCGACGGCCTCGATGCTGCCCGTGACGAACTCGCGCAGCTTGGCGCGTTCCTGCTTGGTCAGCTCGTGGGCGGCCTCGGCCGCCTTCTTGCCCTTGTCCGCGCCGTCGGCCATCTGCTTCGCCTTCTGCAGGGCCTTGTCCTGGAGAACGATCCCGAAGATGAGACCGAGGACCACCACGCTCAACAAGGCAATGACGAGGACGTTCAACGAACTCCGTGCGGCCATTGTACACACTCCTCATTCGCCGGCGGGCCGCGCGACATACCGCCGCACGCGCCGCCGGCTACCTCGATACTGATCGAAGACCAAGGGTGAAGGAAGGCCGCGGCCGCCGGGAAAGGCGGTCCCGTTCGCCGCCTCCTTCTACCTGCCTCATTACCCGTCGATTATACCGGCGGGGACGTCAAAGTCAACGGGATGGGAGCCCGACCGCACGGCCGTGCGCTTGACACCCGCGGTCCTATATGGTAAACAATCACACAGTTACGCAACGGCTGCCGGAGAGGCCTCGCGTCGAGCGCGGCGCCGGCGTACGGTGCGGCGCGGCGGGCCCGCGGCCGAAGCCCGAACCGGCGGATGCGCCCGGCGCGAGCGCCGGCATCGAGCCTTTCAGAGTCCCTGCCCTTGGTTCGTATTCCCTTGCAGAGGCACCTCGGCGAGGAGCTGCATCGGGCGGCCTCGGCGAGCCGGCCCCGGAGGAGCGAAAACCGTCTCCGGGCGGTTGCAGGCCTCCGGGACGGCATGAACGGGAAAGCAACCGGTCGATGAAGAAGGCCTCCAGCCGCCGTGCGGGCGCGGTGCGCGGGTCGCCGGCGTGCGGGCGAGGCCCGCGGCGCCGCCGCAGCATCGTCCTGGGCCTCCTGGGAGGCATAAGCGCGGGCAAGACGACCGTGGCCGCCCTGTTCGCCGGCGAGGGGGCCGATGTGGTGTCGGCCGATGCGATTGTCCACCGGCACCTCGCGCGGCGGTCGCTGCGCGAACGGATGGCGGTACGGCTGGGTGTCGCGCTGCCCGCGGCTCTTCCGGCGTTCAAGGCCGCGCTGGCGCGCATCATCTTCGCGTCGGCGCGGGCTCGCAGAAAGGCGGAGCGGTTGCTGCACCCGCTGGTCGACGCGGAGATCAGACGACGCCTGCGGCGCGCGGGCGGCGCCCGGCTGATCGTGCTGGACGTGCCGTTGCTGCTCGAGACGCGGATGAGCCGGTACTGCGATGCGCTCGCCTTCGTCAGCGCGCCGGCGGCCGCGCGCGCCGCGCGGGCGGCCAAGGCGCGCGGCTGGACGGCGCGCGAGCTCCGGGCCCGCGAGCGCTGCCAGGCGCCGCTTCGGCGCAAGCGGGCGGCGAGCCGATGGCGGATCGACAACGGGCGCGGGCTTGCGGCCACGCGCCGGCAGGTAGCGAGAATCTGGCACGAGCTGCGTGAGCTCGACGAATGAGGAGTTTTCGGTATGGCACGAGAGAGAATGGCGAAGCGCAGGCGTCCGCAGCACCACCGACCCATGCGGCGGCAGGGCCCTCCCCCGCAGCAGCAGTGGGATGAGCCCGTCCACGAGGGGCTGCCCGTGGACGAGCCCGAGGAGCAGTTCGAGGAGCAGGGCGCGCAGCCGGCCGCCGCCGGGGCGCAGGCGCCCGCCGCCGAGGCGCCCGCCGAGACGCCCGCCGAGGAGCCCCTTCCCCCGCCGCCGCCCCCCGGCGACGAGGCCGACGAGCAGATGCCGCCCCCGCCGCCGCCCGGCACGCCCACGCTCAACATCACGGCGCTCCAGAAGATGGCGATGGCGGACCTCCAGGAGCTCGCCGTGTCGCTCCAGATCCACGACACGGCCGGCCTGAAGAAGCAGGACCTCATCTTCAGGATCCTGACCGAGACCGCGGCCCGGAACGGCGTCATGTACGGGGAAGGCATCCTCGAGATCCTCCCGGACGGGTTCGGGTTCCTGCGCTCGACCAAGTACAGCTACTACCCGAGCCCCGACGACATCTACATCTCGCCGTCGCAGATCCGGCGCTTCGGCCTCAGGACCGGCGTGGCCGTGTCCGGACAGATCCGGCCGCCGAAGGACAACGAGCGCTACTTCGCGCTCCTCAAGGTCGACGCGATCAACCGCGAGGAGCCCGAGATCCTGATGAACAAGGTCGTGTTCGACGACCTCACGCCGCTGTACCCGGAGGATCGGTTCATCCTGGAGACCGACCGCGATGCGATCGAGATGCGGATCATCGACCTGATCACGCCGATCGGGAAGGGCCAGCGCGGCCTCATCGTGGCGCCGCCGCGCACGGGCAAGACGATCCTGCTGCAGAAGATCGCCAACAGCATCGCGAAGAACAACCCCGAGTCGCACCTCATCGTCCTCCTCATCGACGAGCGCCCCGAGGAGGTCACGGACATGGAGCGCAGCGTCAAGGGCGAGGTCATCAGCTCGACCTTCGACGAGCCCGCGAGCAGGCACATCCAGATCGCCGAGATGGTCATCGAGAAGGCCAAGCGCATGGTCGAGTACGGCCGCGACGTCGTGATCCTGCTCGATTCGATCACCCGCCTCGGCCGCGCCTACAACACCGAGGCGCCCCACAGCGGCCGCATCCTCTCGGGCGGCATGGACGCCAGCGCGCTCCAGAAGCCGAAGCGCTTCTTCGGCGC
>DHGK01000169.1:0-5553 GCA_002402755.1 Planctomycetes bacterium UBA4800 | reverse complement strand
CCCGCAAGGAGGAGCTGCTGCTCGACCCCGAGGAGCTGAAGCGCGTCTGGGTGCTCAGGAAGATCCTCAACGAGATGAACTCCGTCGAGGCCATGGAGCTTCTGAAGAGCAAGATCAAGTCCACGGCGAGCAACGCCGAGTTCCTGATGGCGCTCAACCCCGACAAGGCCTGAGCGGGGCGGGCGGGGAGCATGCCGGCGCCGCCCGCGGGCGGCGCGCGCCGCTCACGTGTTCGTCTTCGTCGCCATGCGGATGATGCGCTGCAGGCGGTGCGTGAACCTGCCGTCGCGGTCGCTGATGACCACGGTCACGCGCAGGGCGTGCGGCAGGTAGGCGGCCTTGAACCGCAGGCCCGCCTTGTCGTTCCGCCACGCGGACGTCTCGATCGGCTCGAGGAACGACAGCCGGCCGTTGACTATGTTCCTGATCGTGAACTCGCCGCCCGGAAACGGCTGCTGGCCGCTCATGTCCGGCCAGATGTAGATCGTGTCGCCGATCCCCAGCTCCGCGAACTTGAGATTGC
The DNA here is from genome assembly GCA_002402755.1 of Planctomycetes bacterium UBA4800. Lineage (GTDB taxonomy): Bacteria > Planctomycetota > UBA8108 > UBA8890 > UBA8898 > UBA8898. Next base: position 5,030 of record DHGK01000169.1, on the reverse strand, counting down.
CCACGTAGAAGTACGGCAGCACCGGGTTGCCGGACGGCATGCGCGGATCGACCTTGATCCCCTTCTTGATGATGCCCCGCGGATGCCTGACCCTGGACTGCAGCCGGCTGGAGCCGTACGCGAACTCCTTGATGTAGACCTCGTCGTCGCCCTCCTGCGAGCGGTACGAGGGGAGCTCGGCCGCATCGCGGCCGAAGTCCCGGGACGGCGTGAACCACCCCGCCTTGGCGCCGCGCGTTCCGGAGCCGGCGACCCCGTAGGGGTTGCGCAGGTAGTACTCGACCGAGAACTCGACCACGTTGGAGGAGATCTCCGAGATGTGCGTGCGCATGAGGGACTTCCAGTCCGTCCTGACGAGCGTCTCGATGCTCCGCTCCATGTACCTGACGACCCTGATGAGCGACAGCTCCGTGCCGGTCTCGGCCTGCACCACGGGCGGCAGGGTCGAGCGCGAGTACGTGAGCACGGCGCCTTGCGCGGCCGTTCCGAGCAGCTCGACCAGGTCCGCGGCCTTGACCAGGCGGTACTCGATGTTGGCCTGGCGCATCTTGCCGCCGAGCATCACCGGCCCGCGGAAGTAGATCTCGAACGCGGGGCGCCGGATCTCCTCGCCCCGCCGGTCGACCTCGGTGTAGTAGCGCTCGACGATCTCGGGCGCCTCGTGGTAGTACGTCTCCGGGCCCCAGCCGCCCGCGAGATTCACCGGGGAGTCGATCTCCTCCCGCTCATCCCAGTGGCGGTTGCTCTTGTCCGGGCTCGCCTGCGAGTCGACGAAGAACTCCAGATCGCAGGTGGCGCGCATGCGGGCCAGCTCGTTCTCCATCACCGTGAAGGCGTACCTGAGGCGCGAGTACAGCTCGACCTTCGCCACGGAGTGGTTGTAGATCTTGGTCGTCTGCGTCGCGACCCACATGATCGAGCCGGACAGGACCATGGCGAGCGCGAGCGCGATCAGCAGCTCGACCAGCGTGAAGCCTTTCCGCGTCATGGCTCACCTCGAGAGCAGAAACGATGAGAAATACACGGGCTGGGCATGCGTGGTGTCCCTCGCGAAGGCCTTGAACACCATGACCTTGACCTCGAAGAGCTCGTTCGCCGGCACGTAGCGGCGCCCCTCGTTGCTCATGTCGCCGTCCTCGAACGCGCGCCTGATCGCGAACGCGTACGAGTACGTCGCGTAGGGGTCCTCCTCCCTGCCGGCGCCCTCGGGCATCATCGGGTAGAGCGTCGTCCCCTGGGGGCCGGACTCCGACTCGGGATTCCCCCGCACGTCGGTCCTGACGCGCGTGCCGTACCGGTACGTGCGCGTCACCCGCAGCGGCCACTCCTCGCCGGGGAGCATCTTCTCGGCCCAGGACGCGACGAACTGCTTGTCCGGCGAGTCCTCCTTGAAGTCATCCTTGTCGTCGTCCGCGACGGCAGGATTGCCGGCGCCGCTGTGCGCCCGCGCGCCGGCCGACTCGCCCGGATCGCCCTCGGGATACACGAACACCTTGCCGTCCAGGTACGCCCGCATCCGCGCCTCGCGGTCGTTGTTGCCGCGATACCCGACGCCCAGCTCGGCGTTCTTGGAGTTGTCGATGGGCAGCAGGATGACGCTGTCCAGCGCCCACGGCGTCCCGTACGGCGGATCCTGCACGCTTCCCCGCAGCACGTCCTGCGCGTTCGCCGGCACGGGGTCCTTCCGGATCCTGTCGCGCCCGTACTCGGCGGGATCGTAGACCCCGTCGTGCTCGTAGATGAAGTACACCAGCACGTGCGTGCGGTCGGCGCCCAGGGTGTACGCGACCTTGCGGTTCTTGATCGCGCTGCGCAGCGACTCCTCGACCGAGCGGGCGAGGTTGGCGGCCAGGGAGTCGGTGATCGCCTCGCCGCCGACCTTGATCGCGACCGGAAAGAGACTGATCACCCCCACGATCCCGACCAGCAGGATCGAGATCGCGATGAGGATCTCCATGATCGTGAAGCCTCGTGGCGTGCGCACGGCCTTCATTCCTCCCCGGCGGTTTCCTTGCGCGGCCGCAGGTCCGGCGTCCCCTCCGCAATGCGCGTGTCCACGTTGCCGGTCGCGCGGATGTCGATCCAGCCGTGGCTCGCGTTGCCCTCCTCCGCGATTATGATGTCGGCATCGATGGGCGGCACGGCCCAGAATCCCAGCGAGAGCACGTCGCCCGGCCCGCCCGCCGAGCCGAACTCCACGGTGCCCTCGCTCTTGAACAGCAGGTAGACCGGCTCGCCCCCGATCACGCGGCCCTGGAGCACGGTCTTCGCCGCCAGCGGCTGGCTCCAGTCCAGCGTCGCCGACGCCGGCGACGGCAGATCGCTCACGAGCATGTCGGGCGCGTTCTCCGGCCTCGGATCGTGCTTCACCAGAACGCCGGCGAAGCGGAACGCGAGCGTCATCTTGGCCTTCTCGGTCTCGTTGGTGAAATAGGAGAAGAACTCGGGCGGCTCCGGCCGCGCGGAGACGATCATCAGCCGGTCGCGCAGGAAGAACACGTACACGTCGTGGTGCTTGCTGATGGCCTTCATCCGGCCCGAGAGCAGGCCCCGGGCCATCCTGCCCGTCACGGACTTCACCTTCTTGTCGGACATGAACCTGGTGATCGTCGGCACCGCGAACCCGAACGCGAGCACGATGATCGTCACGACGACGAGAATCTCGATCAGCGTGAAGCCGGACCTGCATCCCAGACGGCGGATCATCGCTCACTCCCCCGGCGGCTGCCAGTTGCCGATGGTTTCCCGCAGCAGCGCTGCCGTCCCTTCATCGCTCTCCGGCGGCTCGTGCCCGCGGCGGCCGTGCGACCACACGTCGTACCGGCCGGGATTCTGCCCCCTCCCCGCCTCCGTGACCGCGATGCCGGGCTCTTCGCGCGGGTCGGGCCCGTGGTACTCGGGCGGCACGAGATGCACGTCCGGCGTGTTCTGCGGGCTGTAGGAGTCCTCCCCCTCGAGCCGGTCGTAGTGCAGCGGGCACCCCCACGCATCGCCGATCTCGGCCACGTCGGCGCCATCGGCGAGGCCGCGCACGAGCTCCGACTCCTTGAGCCCCCGCATCACCGGCGAATCGTAGCGCTCGACGACCACCTTGCCGCCCGGGCCCTGCTTGATGATCTGGAGCGGCCGGCCGAGGCACTCGTACAGGCACGCCGAGGAGCGGATCTCGATGCTGCCCTCGCGCATCGTCACCGCCGCGTCGAATCCGTCGGGCGGGCAGAACCCGGCCAGATCCCTGTACTTGTCGATCGAGAGGTCGACGCGCTCGAGCATCGCCCGCGTGGACGCCACGTACGCCCGCTGGCCCAGATTGAGCGTCAGCGCGAGCAGCGCCGTCACGAGGAACGTCATCAGCGAGATGACGACCAGGATCTCCAGCAGGGTGAAGCCCCTGCGGTCACCAGTTGCCGATATCGTCATTGTCGGGGCCCTCGGTGCCCAGCACGGTGTCGTCCTCGATGTTCTTTCCCTTTGAGTACACGTCCATGCCGTCCCGGTTGCGCATCCAGCTCTCCTTGCGCTGCTTGGACTCGTTCTCGCGCGCGACGTAGATCTCGCCCCACGGGTCGGTGACGACGATCTCGGTGTCCGGATCGGCCCGCTCATCGGCGGTGAGCGGCCTCGTCGTGTCGCCGTCAATGACGGCCTTGTCCGCCTCGTTGATCTTGACGAACCCCTTCCTGTCGAGCAGCGTCACGACCACGGAGATCACGTTGGATGCCGGGTCCTCGGGATCCGCGGGCGCATCCGAGCCCGGGTAGTAGCCCGTGTCCTCGCGGTACACCCGCAGGCCGTTGTCGATGGCGCTGACCATCGCCTTCGCGGCGGCGTTGTTCGCCTTGTCCCTGACGAGCGCGACGCCCTTCATGATCAGGCCGGCGAGAACGCCGATGATCAGGATGACTATGAGAAGCTCGATGAGCGTGAATCCCCTCCGGAACAGGCGTGTCATGTCCGTCATCGCGGTCCACTCCTTGCGTTCAATTGCCGTGCGCGCGAGCCACTTTCCCGCAAAAGATCAAGTATACGCCTGCGCATGCCGTGCGGCAACGGGCGCCCGCCGCGGCGCGGACGTCCACCAGGATGGACGGGCGAAAAGGACGGGCGTTGCAGCGAAATCCGCGCCCGGACGGGCCGGCGCGGGCCCGCGCACCCGCGCGCGGGGCGGGCTCAGGGCATGAAGTACTCCTGGATGAAGCCCGTGTCGACCTGCCCCTTGACGTAGTTCGGGTGCGCCATGATCTCGCGGATCAGCGGGATCGTGGTCTTGACGCCCTCGACCACGAACTCGGCGAGCGCCCTGCGCATGGTGGCGATCGCCTCCTGGCGCGTCGGCCGGTGGACGATCAGCTTGGCGATCATGGAGTCGTAGTGCGGCGAGATCGCGTAGCCGGCGTGGACATGCGTGTCGACGCGGACGCCGACGCCGCCGGGAATGATCACGCGCTGGATGACGCCGGGGTTGGGCTTGAAGTCGTTGAAGGGGTCCTCGGCGTTGATCCGGACCTCGATCGCGGTGCCCCGCAGGACGACGTCGTGCTGCGCGAAGCCCAGGAGGTCGCCGGCGGCCAGGCGGATCTGCTCCTTGACCAGATCCAGGCCGCACACCTCCTCCGTGACGGGGTGCTCGACCTGAATCCGCGTGTTGACCTCCATGAAGAAGACATCGCCCGTGCGCGGATCGAACAGGAACTCGACCGTGCCGGCGTTGCGGTACCCGGCGGCCTCGGCCAGGCGGCAGGCGTAGCCGCCGACCTTCTGGCGCAGCTCCGCGGTCATGACCGGCGACGGGCTCTCCTCGATCAGCTTCTGGTGGCGGCGCTGCAGGCTGCAGTCGCGCTCCCCCAGATGGACGACGTGCCCGTAGTGGTCGGCGAGGATCTGGATCTCGACATGGCGCGGGTTCTCGAGGTAGCGCTCGACGTACACCTCCGGCGAGCCGAACGACTTCTCGGCCTCGGCGCACGCCGCCTGGAAGTTCTGCTCGAAGACCTCCGGCTCCCTGACGACGCGCATGCCGCGCCCGCCGC
>DHGK01000221.1 GCA_002402755.1 Planctomycetes bacterium UBA4800 | reverse complement strand
GCCTGCGGAAGCTGAGCGAGGCGCGAGGCGCGTCGATGGCCTCCGTGCTGTCGGCCCGCGCGCGTCATTCACCCCGCCGCCGCCCCGAGCCGGAGGTACAGGTCGACCGTGCTCCGGATCGCGCGCTCCCACGTGAACATCGCCGCCCTGGCGAAGCCCTTGGCCCGGAGCGACTCCCTGAGCGCCGCGTCTTCGACCACGCGGCACATGCCGCGCGCGATGTCGGCCGGGTCGTTCGGATCGACGAGCACGGCCGCGTCGCCCACGGTCTCGGGCACCGATGAGGCGTTCGAGGCCACGACGGGGATTCCGCAGGCCATTGCCTCCAGGGGCGGCGAGGTCCAGCCCTCGTAGAACGTCGGGAAGACGAACAGATCCGCCGCCGCGTAAAAGCGCACGAGGTCCTCGCCCGCGTGCGGCCCGGCGAGCAGAATGCGGTCGCCGAGGTCCGCGGCGGCGATGGCATCTTTGATCTCCCGATCGATCCAGTAGGTGGGACCGACGAGGACGAGCTGATGGCGTGCGAGCGCCGTGCGCGCCGCCAGCGCGAAGGCGCGAACGAGCCCGGCGGTGTTCTTGCGTTTGTCGATGCCGCCCAGGTAGAGCACATATGGTCGGCGGATCCGGACGCGGGCGCCGAGCGCACGTGCGCTGTCCTCCGGGCACAACGGCCTGAATTCCGGATCGATGCCGAGCGGTATCGCGCTCACTTTCTCGGGAGGAAACTGGAGCGCCTCGATGACCTCCTTGCGCGTGGTTTCCGAGACGGCAAGGAAGTGGGTGATGTGAGGGAGGGCGTGACGGATCGCGCCTGCCAACCGCGCCGCGTACGCAGACGGTACCAGGTCCGGCCGCGCGAACACGACAAATCCTGCCGCCGTGTAGATATACTCCCGCGCACGGCAGCGCGGAAGCCCGACGCCGGAGGCGTGGAATACGTCCGCAGCGCCCGTGAAACGGTCGACGGAGAATAGTCCACACCGTGAGTTGAGTGCGTGGAAGATGCGCGGCGGGCACCAGACCGTTTTCACGGCCACACGCGGCCGCGACGGGGGCGGCGCGCCATAGGGGCTTGCGCGGAAGCGAGTCAGGAAGACGCGATAATCGATGTCCTCCCCGAACGTTCCGACGAGCCTCACTATGTTGGCAACATGGCGCCTGATCGCGCGCTCGCCGTAGAGGCAGTCGGTGCCATCGATCACCACCCGCATGTACACGCTCCTTTGCACTTGGCCGCTGCCCGCGGCGAAGCCGGAGTCTTGTGCCCCGCGGCCGTCCAGAGCTCCCACGCGTAGCCGGCCGCGTACGCGACGTCGGCCGTGAGGCGCACGATCCTGCAGCCCAGCATGTCCAGATAGAGGCGGCCGGCGAACCTGAGCGCGCGGAACCAGCGCGGGCGTTGCGGCGCGAACGATCTCCCGCGCCCGCCCTCGAACCCGTCCGTGAGCTCGTAGATGCGCTCGGGGTGCGTGCGCTGCGCGAACGCGCTCCCGCGGCCGTTCCTGAAGTACAGCCGCGCGATCGAGCCCAGGTCCTCGGGAAGCGGATGGCTGATCCAGGCGCCGGCGGCGATCGTGACGCGGTAGCCGGCGCTCCGGAACTTGTGCCGCAGGAGCGGATCGAGACCGCGGATCAGGTCCTCGTCCTCGCCGCCGAGGGCGAGAAAGACGTCGCGCCGCATCGCCATGCACGGATGCTGCGCCATGTCGGAGTCGACCGTCGCGCCCGCGAGCGGGAAGAACCGCCGCGGCACTTCCCGGATCGCGAGGCGCTGGAACGCCGAGGCGCGCGGCCCCGGCAGCGTGCTCGCCCCCGCGATGCCGATCGAGGGGTCGGCCTCCATGGCGGCGAGCAGGCGGCCGAAGGTCTCGTCCTGGTGAAGCTCGGTGTCGTCGTCGAGCGTGATGAGGAACGCGCCGCGCGCGAGCCGGGCCGCCCGGTTGATCGCGCGGCCCTGCCGGTCGTCGCCGATGATCTCGATGACCTCGAAGTCGCGGAAGCGCTGGCGGGCCAGGTCCGCCTCCACGCGCGCAAGCCGCCCGTTGCGGTCGCCCGCCCGCGTGGGGATCACCACGGTCGCCGCGGGCCGCACCGAGGCGCCGCCGGCCAGAAACCGCCGCAATCTGATCGCCATGCCGCTCCCTGCGCCGCCGCGGGCCGCCCGCCGGCTCCGCGTCCGCGCCAGGCTCATAGGATGCCACAGGGGAGGACGGGCGGCAACCGGGGATGCCCCAGCGGCGCCGTTTCTCTCTGGCCTCCCGCCGCGAACCTCACCATAATAGGCGCCATGTGCGGCATTTACGGCGAGCGCTCTCTCGATGACGCGCCGGTCGACCGCGCGCGCGCCGCCGCGCTCACGCGGCTGCTTGCGCATCGCGGGCCCGACGAGGAGGGCTTCTTCTTCGGCCCCGGCGTGGCGCTCGGCCACCGGCGGCTCAGCATCATCGACCTTGCAACCGGCAGGCAGCCCATCGCGAACGAGGACGGGACCTGCGTCATCGCCTACAACGGCGAGGCCTACAACTTCCGCGACCTGCGGCCGGGTCTGGAGGCCCGCGGGCACGTCTTCGCGACCCGGACGGACACGGAAGTCATCCTGCACCTCTACGAGGAGGCGGGCGAGGAGACCCCCTCGCATCTCAACGGCGCCTTCGCCTTCGCGATCTGGGACGGCCGCGCGCGGCGGCTCTTCTTCGCGCGCGACCGGCTGGGGAAGAAGCCGCTGTACCTGCGCCGGATCGGGCAGGCGCTGCATCTCGCCTCCGAGATCGCGCCGCTGCGCGCGCTCGCGCCGGCCGGCATCGACCCGGCGGCGCTCGACGACTTCCTGACGTACGGCTACGTGCCGTGTAACCGGACGATCTGGCGCGGCATCGAGCAGCTTCCGCCCGGCGCGTGGGGCAGCTTCGACGAGCGCGGGCTCGCGACCGGGCGCTACTGGAGCCTGCCGGAGGAGACGCGGCCCTGCGACGAGGCCGCGTGG
>DHGK01000041.1:11752-21320 GCA_002402755.1 Planctomycetes bacterium UBA4800 | reverse complement strand
GGATACGCCGTCCCCGGATACGCCGCGCGTTGACCGTGCCCGCCCCGTCGTGTAGGATCGATCGCCATGACGCGGAGCGGCGGGATTTCCACAGGCAAGTATCCGTGGCTTTGGGATGAAGAGATGGATGCGCCCACCTTCGAGCGCATCCTGCGGGGCGAGACGGCCCTGCCGGGCCGCGACTGGAAGTGGGCGCTCGTGCGCCTCATCGAATACGCCCCGTACGACGAGTTGCGGCGGCTCCTGCCGCGCGAGCTTTTCCTGGCACGGTGGCCCGAGGCGGCGCCCCTTGTCCGCTCAGCGGCCTGCCGCGAGGGCATGGATTACCTGCACCGCTACCTGCAGCGGCAATCCCGATCGGCATAGACCTGTGCGGAGGAGCACATGGACGCGCGCTGGAGCGAGTTGTACGCCCTTCAGGATCGCGTGCTCGGCGTGCTCAGGGAGGTGGATCAAGGGTTCTACCTCACCGGCGGCACCGCACTTTCGCGGGGTTTCTACGAGCACCGTTTCTCCGAGGACCTCGATTTCTTCGTCAACGACCGCGAGGAGTTCGCGCTCTGGCTCGATCGCTGCTTTCGCGCGCTGACCGATGCGGCGTCCATGGCCGGGCACGCGGTCCGGGTCGTGCGGCGGGACGCGCGGTTCGGCCGCCTGACGGTGGGCGGCGCGCCGGAGCTCAAGCTCGAATTCGTGAACGATGTGCCCTCGCGCGCGGGAGAGCCGACGATGCATCCGATCCTGGGGCGGCTCGACACGCGCGAGAACATTCTCGCCAACAAGATCACGGCGCTCGTCGATCGCGCCGCGCCGAAGGATCTCGCGGACATCTACTGGCTCTGCTGTCGCGACAACCTGGATCTGAACCGCGCGCTCGACGACGCGGCGGGGAAGGCGGCGGGCGTTTTCCCCCCATTGCTGGCCAAGCGCCTCGAGGAAACAGCCGCGCCGGGGGTGCCGGCGGTCATGTGGATCACGCCCCCGCGCGAGGACGAGTTCCGCGCCGGGATCGATGCCTTGATCCGCGAGCTGCTTCGTCTCTAGCAATTCCGGGGACAGTCACCGATTTCCGAAGGAAATCGGTGACTGTCCCCGGAACACGCGTCCCGCGGGAAATCGGTGGCTATCCCCGGATATAGGCGTCGATCGCCGCCGCCGCCTTCTTGCCCGCCCCCATGGCTTCGATCACGGTCGCGGCGCCCGTGACTATGTCGCCGCCCGCGAAGACGCCCGGCACGTTGGTCATCAGGTTCTCGCCGACCAGGATGTGGCCGTGGTTGTCGACCTTGAGCTCCGGCCACGACTTCGAGAGGAGCGGGTTGGCGCCGTTGCCGATGGCGCAGATGATCTGATCGATCTCGATCACGTGCTCGCTGCCCTTGACCGGCACGGGGCGCCTGCGGCCCGAGGCGTCGGGCTCGCCCAGTTCCATGACGATGCACTCGACGCCCGCGACCCAGCCTTCCTCGTCGCCGATGACGCGCGTCGGGTTCGTCAGCTCCTTGAGTTCGACGCCCTCCTCCAGCGCGTGCTCGATCTCCTCGGCCCTGGCCGGCATCTCCTTGCGGGTCCTGCGGTAGATCAGGTAGACGTTCTCGGCGCCGAGCCTGAGCGCCGAGCGCGCCGAGTCCATGGCGACGTTGCCGCCGCCCACGACGGCCACGTTGCGGCCGACCAGGACCGGCGTCTCGTACTCGGGGAACTTGTAGGCCTTCATCAGGTTGACGCGCGTCAGGAACTCGTTCGAGGAGTAGACGCCCTTCAGGTTCTCGCCGGGAATGTCGAGGAAGTAGGGCAAGCCCGCCCCCGTGCCGATGAACGCGGCCGAGAAACCCTCCTGGAGGAGGAACGGGACGGTCAGCGCCGCGCCGATCGGCTGGTTGCACTTGAACTGGACGCCGAGGTCCTCCAGGAACTCGCACTCCCTGTGCACGATCTCCTTGGGCAGCCTGAACTGCGGAATGCCGTAGACCAGAACGCCGCCCGGCGAGTGCAGGGCCTCGAAGATCGTCACGCCGTAGCCCCTGAGCGCGAGGTCGGCGCCCGCGGTCAGGCCCGCCGGGCCCGCGCCGATGACGGCGACGCGCTTCCCCTTGCGCGCGGGTTTGGTCTTGGGCTTGATTCTTCCCTGCGCGGCCTCGAAGTCGGCGACGAAGCGTTCGAGCCGTCCGATCGCGATCGGCTGGCCCTTCTTGGCGAGGACGCACACGACCTCGCACTGCGTCTCCTGCGGGCACACGCGGCCGCAGATGGCAGGCAGGTTATTGGTCTCGCGGATCTTCCGGGCCGCATCGAGAAAGCGCCCCTGCTGGATGAGCTTGATGAACGCCGGAATGTCGATGTTCACCGGGCAGCCGCCGACGCACGGCGGCTTCTTGCACTGCAGGCAGCGCATGGCCTCGGCGACCGCCATCTCGGGCGTGTAGCCGAGCGCCACCTCGTTGAAGTTATGACAGCGCTCGTGCGGGTCCTGCTCGGGCATCGGCACGCGCTCCTTGGCCTTCGCCGGCCGCGGCTCGGCGCGCGTGCGCGCGAAGTGCTCGACCGCCCGCGCCTCCGCCTCCCTGTAGGTGCCGAGGCGCGACAGGAGCAGGCTGAAGTTGACCTTGTGGCCGTCGAACTCGGGGCCGTCGACGCACGTGAACTTCGTCTCGCCGCCGACCTCGACGCGGCATCCGCCGCACATGCCCGTGCCGTCGACCATGATGGTGTTGAGGCTGACGATGGTCGGAATCGCGGCCGCGCGCGTCGCCTCGGCCACGGCGCGCATCATGACGGCCGGGCCGATCGCGACCACGCGGTCGACCTTTCGGCCGGACGCGATCATGCGCGCAAGCGGCGTCGTGACGAAGCCCTTCTCGCCGTGCGAGCCGTCATCCGTGACGACGACGCATTCGTCGCTCGCCGCGCGCATGCGGTCCTCCCAGAAGAGGAGGTCCTTGGTGCGCGCGCCGATGATGCTCACGACCGTGTTGCCGGCGTCCTTCATGGCGCGCTGAATCGGGTACACCGGCGCAATGCCCAGGCCGCCGCCGACGAGCACGACCGTGCCGAAGTTCTTGATCTCGCTGCGGTGGCCGAGGGGGCCCATCACATCGAGCAGGCGGTCGCCGGCCTCGAGCGCATCGAGCTTGCGCGTGCCAGCGCCGATGAGCTGGACGACGAGCGCGATCCAGCCCTCCTCGCGGTTGAAGTCCGCGATCGTGAGCGGAATCCTCTCGCCGTGCTCGTGTCCGCGCACGACGACGAACTGCCCCGGCTCGCAGTAGCTCGCGAGCACCGGCACGAACACCTTGAAGCTGACGACGCTCTCGGCAAGCCGCTGCTTCTCGATGATCTTGTTGAGCTCGGTGTCGGGGGTGTCCAGGATCGAGAACAGCTTGCCGGGCTGGGCGTAACACGCGGAGTGGGGCGCATGCGGATGGCCCGGGGAAACGGCTGTCATGGAGTCTGCTCCTTGCGAAATGCCGGGCCGCGCGCGGCTCGGCGAAGTCCGTCTCAGCGGTGATCGGCCGGCGCGTGATGCTCGGCGGCGGGCTCCGGTTCATTCAGGAGCTTCCTGACCTCGACGCGGATCTGTTCCGGCCGGACCGGCTTGTCGAGCACCTTGTCGGCCTTGATCCACGACCGGGCCTCGGGCGACTGCGCGCTGAAGGAGATGCCAGTCGCGGCCGTCACGGCCGTGAGCATGATAACCGGCGTCTCGGGGTAGAGCTTCTTCATGTGGTGGCAGAGTACGAACCCCGAGTCCTTCTCTTCCATCATGAGATCGAAGATCGCCAGGTCGGGTCGCACCGTGAGGAGCGTCTCCTCGGCTTCGGCCTGGCTGCCCGCGCTCACGATCTCGTAGCCCTGGCCTTGCAGGGCGAGCGTGAGCTGGTCGACGACATCCGGGTCGTCGTCCACAATCAGGATCCTTTTCTTTGCGCTCATCGTTGTCCTTGTCCGTTCATGTGCATTGCGGGTTCAGGCGCCGAAACGCCCATCATAGCAACACATCGCGCTTGGCGTAATGCGTGTGAAGCAGGCGGTGGCTCGTCTCGCCGAGCGGTTTCCCGAGAAACTCCTCGTAGAGCCTGAGGACCCACTTGTTGCGGTGGCTCACCCGGAGCTGCTCCTCGCGGTCGATCTTGTACAGCGCCTGCATGCGCGACTTGACCGCTTCCATGTCGGCCTTGAGCGGCTGGCCGCCGCCGTTGATGCACCCGCCGGGGCAGGTCATGACCTCGATGAAGTGCAGGTCTTTCCGGCCCGCCTTGAGCTGATCGAGGAGCTTGCGCGCCTGCCCGAGGCCGCTCACGACCGCGGCGCCGAGCTCCAGGCCGTCCACGTTCAGGCGCACCTCCTTGCAGCCCTGCATGCCGCGGACCGGCTGGATCTTGAGCTCGGGGTACTCCTTGCCCGTGATCAGGAAGTAGGCCGAGCGCACGGCCGCCTCCATGACGCCGCCGCTCGCGCCGAAGATCTTGCCCGCGCTCGAACGCTCGCCGAAGGGCGTGTCGGCCGCCTCGGGTTCCATGGCCGCCAGATCGACACCGAACATGCGCAGGAGCTGCCCGAGCTCGCGGGTCGTCAGGACGTAGTCGACGTCGGGAACGTGGCCGGGCGCCATCTCGGGCCGCGAGCACTCGAACTTCTTGGCCGTGCAGGGCATGATCGACACGCTGACGATCTTGGCCGGGTCGACCGCCTCGCGCTGCGCGAAGAAGCTCTTGATGACGGCGCCCATCATCTGCTGCGGGCTCTTGCAGGTCGAGATGTTGGGGATGAACTCCGGGTAGAACTCCTCGACGAACTTGATCCAGCCCGGCGAGCAGCTCGTCAGCATGGGCAGGACGCCGCCCGTCTTGATGCGGTGGACGAGCTCCGAGCCCTCCTCCATGATCGTCAAGTCGGCCGTGAAGGACGTGTCGAAGACGCGGTCGAAGCCGATGCGCCTGAGGGCGGCGACCATCTTGCCGTCCAGATCCGTGCCGGGCTTGACGCCGAACTCCTCGGCGAGGCTCACCGACACGGCGGGGGCGTGCTGGGCGACGACCATCTTGTCCGGGTCCGACAGAGCCGCGACGACGTCCGCAAGCGAGCTCGTCTCGCTGAGGGCGCCCGTCGGGCACACGAGCACGCACTGGCCGCAGTTGACGCAGCTCGAAAGATTGAGGCCCGTGTCGAACGCGGTGCCGATGAAGGCGCGCGAGCCGCGGTTGATGAAGTCGATGGCGGAGACGCCCTGCACCTCCTCGCACACGCGCACGCAGCGGCCGCAGAGGATGCACTTGTCCGGGTCGCGCAGGATCGAGGGGCTGGAGACGTCCATCTCCCGCGTCGTCTTCTTGCCGCGGTACAGGCGCTGGCGGATTCCCATCTCCATCGCCAGGCCCTGGAGGTCGCACTTGCCGTTGCGCGAGCAGTACAGGCAGTCATCGGGGTGGTTGCTCAGGAGGAGCTCCACGTTGGTCTTGCGCGCCTCGAGCACCCTGGGCGATCGAGTGTTGATCTTCATGCCCGGCGCGACCGGGTAGGAGCACGCCGGCGCCAGCGTCGGCGTGCCCTCGACCTCGACCACGCACAGGCGGCAGGCGCCGCTCGGCGGCAGCCCTTCCATGTGGCAGAGCGTGGGCACGTGAATGCCCTCGCGCTTGAGCGCCGTCAGAATCGTCTCGCCTTCGTTGGCCTGGATCGTACGGCCGTCAGCTTCGAACGTGATCATGTTGCACCTTTGTCCTTCTCTTCGGCCTTACTCGGGCTGCGTGAAATCGAGGTCGCACCGCAGGCACCGGCGCGCCTCGCAGTGGGCGGCTTCCTCGCTCACGGCCAGCTCGACCTCGGCGAAGCACTTCGCGCGCTTGGCCACCGGCAGCTCCGGCGCATGTACGCGCTGCGTGGGCTCGGCGTCCTCGTCCGGGACCTGGACCGGCTCGACGTACACGGTGGGCAGCACTACCTTGGGCAGCGTCTTCATGAGCTTGCCCTTCAGGCAGCGATCGATCATGAGGGCCGCGTTCTTGCCCGCCGCGATCGCCCCGACGACCGTGCTCGGGCCGGTGACCATGTCGCCGCCCGCGAACACGCCCGGCCGGTCCGTGGCGTACGACTCGGGGTTGATCGCCACGGTGTTCCACTTCGTCTTCCTGAGGCCGTCGAGGCCCTCGGTCTCGGCCTCCTCGCTGATGGCCGCGATGAGCGTGTCGAGCTGGGCCTCGAACTCGGAGCCGGGCACCGGCACCGGCTTGGCGCGGCCGGAGGCGTCGCGCTCCCCGAGGCGGTTGCGAATCAACTTCAGGCCCGCGAGGGCGCCGCCCTTCGAGAGCACCGCGACCGGCGCGACGAGCTCCTCGATCTTCACGCCTTCCTGGAGCGCCGCCTCGATCTCCTCGGCGTAGGCCGGCATCTCCTGGCGAGTTCTGCGGTAGTAGACCGTGACGCTCGCGACGCCCTTCTCCCTGAGCGCCACGCGCGCGGCATCGATGGCCGAGTTGCCGCCGCCGATGATGCCGACCCGCCCCTTGGCCGTCTCCCTGCCGTAGAGGTTGTAGTCCTTGAGGAACGGCACGCCGGGCAGGACGCCCTTCACATCTTCGTCGGGCACATCGAGTTTCTTGCTCTGATGCGCGCCGAGCGCGAGGTACACCGCCTTGTAGCCATCCTTGAACAGGCCGTCGATCGTCACGTCGCGGCCGAGCGCGACGCCGTACTTGATCTCGGTGTTCTGGTTGAGGAGCGTCGCGATCTCCTTCTCCAGCGTCTCGCGCGGCAGCCGGTACGCGGGAATGGCCGCGACCAGCATGCCGCCCGCCTTGGCCTCGCGCTCGAAGATCGTGACCTTGTTCCCGAGGAGCGACAGGTAGTGCGCGGCGGCGAGGCCCGAGGGGCCGGCGCCGATGACCGCGACCCTGGGCGCGTCCTTGCCGGCCGGAATGACAACCGGCGCGGCGGTCGAGGGATCGACGCGGTCGACGACGAAGCGCTTCAGCGTGCGGATCGCGATCGGCTCGCCGCCCGTCTGGCCCGCGCGGCAGGTGCGCTCGCAGGGGTGGTGGCAGACGCGGGCGCAGGCCGAGGGGAACGGGTTCGCGGTGCGGATGGCGCGGTAGGCGTCCTGGTACTCGCCGCGCGCGATGTGCGCGACGTAGCGCCAGACCTCGGTGCCGACCGGGCAGCCGTTCTGGCACGGCGCGCCGACGAGCTCCTTGCACGCGCCGGCCGGGCAGCGGCGGTCGAAGATGTGCGCCTCGTACTCGTCGCGGAACCACTTGAGCGTGCTCAGCACCGGGTTCGGCGCGGTCTGCCCCAGGCCGCAGAGGCTGGTCGTCTTGATCGTCTCCCCGAGCCTCTGGAGATACATGATGCCCTGGACGCGCAGGAGCGCGTCGATATCCTCTTCGCGCTTGCGCGGGCGGCACACGGCCTGCAGGATCTCCAGCATGCGCTTCGTGCCCTCGCGGCACGGGATGCACTTGCCGCAGCTCTCGCTCTGGATGAACTCCATGAAGAACTTGGCGAAGTCGACCATGCAGGTGTTCTCGTCGACGACGACCAGGCCGCCCGAGCCCATGATCGTGCCGAAGTTCTTGAGCGCCTCGTAGTCGGTCGGAATGTCGAGGTGCGCCTCGGGGACGCAGCCGCCCGACGGGCCGCCGATCTGGATGGCCTTGCATTTCTTGTTGTTGGGGATGCCGCCGCCGACGTCGAAGACGACCGTGCGCAGCGTCGTGCCCATGGGCACCTCGACCAGGCCCGTGCGCCTGACCATGCCGGAGAGCGCGAACACCTTCGTGCCCTTGCTGCCCTGGGTCCCCATGGCCGAGTACCACTCGCCGCCGTGGTACAGGATCAGCGGCAGGTTGGCCAGGGTCTCGACGTTGTTGATGACGGTGGGCTTCCCGAAGAGGCCCTTGACCGCCGGGAAGGGCGGGCGGGGCCGGGGCATGCCGCGGCGCCCCTCGATCGAGTGAATCAGCGCGGTCTCCTCGCCGCAGACGAACGCGCCGGCGCCCATCTTGATCACGATCTCGAGGTTGTTGCCGGTGTCAAGGATGTTCCGGCCGAGAAGTCCGCAGGCGCGGGCCTGGGCGATGGCCTCCGTGAGGCGCGTGATCGCGAGGGGGTACTCCGCGCGGATATAGATGTATGCCTTGGTCGCGCCGATGGCGTAGGCCGCGATGATCATGCCCTCGAGCAGCCGATGGGGATCGCTCTCGCCGACCGCCCTGTCCATGAACGCGCCGGGGTCGCCCTCGTCCGCGTTGCAGATGAGGTACTTCTGGTCGCCGGCCGCCTGGCGCGCGAACTTCCATTTCTTCCCGGTCGGGAAGCCGCCGCCGCCGCGGCCGCGCAGCCCGCTCGCCTCGACGCAGTTGCACACGTCGTCCGGCGTCATGGTCTTGAGCGCCTTGGTCGCGGCCGAGTAGCCGCCCCAGGCGATGTACTCATCGATGCTGCTCGGATCGATGATGCCGCTCGCCGCCAGGACGACGCGGTACTGGGGCCGGAGGAACGAGTGCGCATCGAGCTGCGGAACGCCGTCCCACGCCTTGGCGCCGCTGCAGAACTGCCCGAGGACGCCGTCGCCCGCGGGGATCGTACCCTTGCCGAGCATCGCGGCCAGGAGATCCGGAACCTTCTCGGCCGTGACGCCGCCGAAGCTCACGCGTGCGCGGCCGGGGAGCTGGAAGTCCACGATGGGCTCCTCGGAGCACAGTCCGATGCAGCCCGTCTCGACGACCTGCGCGGCGCTCTTGTGCGCCGCGAGCCACTCCTTGATCGCCGCGAGGGTCTTGCCCGCGCCGGCGCCCAGGCCGCAGGTGCCCGCGCCCACGAAGACGACGGGCGTTGCGAGCGTTTCGCGGCGCAGCGAGGCGAGCAGCTCCGCGGTCTTCCTGGGATCCCCGGCGCGCGCGGCCGCGAAGGGGCCCGCTTTGATCCAGCCCAGGAGATCCGGCGACGGCGCCGGCGGCTCGGCCCAGCATTTTCCCGGCGACGCCGGACGAACGAAATCACCCGTGTGCATTGGCGGCCTCCTTCTCGCGGCAGCTCTGAATGATCTGCGTCAACTTGCGCGGCGACACCTTGGCGTAGAACTCTCCGTTCACGTTGACGACCGGCGCCAGGCCGCACGCGCCCATGCAGGCGACGACCTCCAGGCTGAACATCCGATCGCGGGATGTCTGCCCGGGGCTGAGCTTGAGTTGCTTCATGGCCGTGTCGAGGACCTTGAGCGAGCCCTTGACGTGGCAGGCGGTCCCGCGGCACACCATGACGTGGTACTTGCCCTTGGGCTGGAAGCGGAACTGGTTGTAGAACGTCGCCACGCCGTAGATCTTGCTTGCGGGAAGCTTGAGGTGCTTGCTGATCTTGATCACCGCCTCCCGCGACAGGAATCCCTCGGCCTCCTGCACCTCCTGCAGGATCGGGATCAACGCGTCGCGCGAGGCGCCCTGATGCTGCGTCAGGATCGTTTCGACGGTCTGGGCGCTCATGCGTGTTTCCTTTCCATCTGCTGTCCCCGGCGCGCGAAGAACGCGACCTTCTCAAGGGACATGGCCAGGTCTATGTCCTCGACGAATACGTG
>DHGK01000041.1:6335-11745 GCA_002402755.1 Planctomycetes bacterium UBA4800 | reverse complement strand
GCCTGGGCGGCGGCGGCCGGGACCGTCAGGATTGCCACCTCGATGCCGGCGGCGACGGCCACCGTGCGGAGATCGGCGACGGGGTAGCAGCGGCAGCCGAACGTGACGCAGCCGGTCTTCGCGGGGTCGGTGTCGAACGCCGCGGCGATGGCAAGGCGGGACTGGCGCCCGGCCAGGAAGCTCATGATTGCGCGCCCGAGGTTGCCGAGGCCGACGAGCGCAACGTTCTGGACGCCGGGACGGTAGAGGAATTCCTCGATGCTCCCGAGCAGTTCGCGCCGGTCGTATCCGCGGTTTGGACTTCCGGCGCAGCCGACGAGCATCAGGTCCCGGCGCACCTGGGCGGAGGTCACGCCGCACAGCGCCCCAAGCTCGTAGGAGTATATGAACCTCTTCGAGTCTTCGGAGGACCCGGACAGGCGCTTCCGGTAAAGGAGCAGGCGGCTGACGGTGCGCTCGGAAGCCGCGCGTCCCGATCCGTTGAGTTTATTCCTTGTCATTAAATTCGTTACCGGTGTAGCGTTGTGAAAGATCTCACGTATTCTGGCATATCCGGAGTCGGTTGTCAAGTGGGGGCGAACGGGGCATGCGATAATTCGCTCAGGAGTCGAGCTTGACTTCCTCAGGATAGGGCGTTAAGCTGTGATTAGTTTCACAATGTGATCGACTTCGCAAGGCCTTTTGGAGCACCGATAGCGTTCATGCCGACCTCCGAGAGAACGATCGGCCGCCTGAGCCTGTACCGGCGCCTGCTGAAGCAGGCCGTTGCCGATGGGCAGGAGAACGTGTACTCGCACGAGCTCGGCGCAAGGGCGGGGGCGACGGCGTGTCAGGTCAGGCGCGATCTCATGGGACTCGGCTGCGCGGGAAGCCCGAGCCGCGGGTACAAGGTCAGGGCGCTGCTCGAACGGATCGATCTCTTCCTCGATGCGCCCGATGTCGAGCCGGTGGCCATCGTCGGCGTCGGGAATCTCGGGCGGGCGATCCTGTCCTTTTTCCAGCGCCGCCGGCCGAAGCTCCAGATCACGGCGGCGTTCGACAGCGACCCGTGGAAGGTCGACCGCGTCGTGCAGGGCGTGCGGTGCCATGCGCTGGCGGATATCGAGCGCGTGGTCAGGGAGCAGGAGATCACGCTCGCCGTGCTGACCGTGCCTGCCGGGGCGGCGCAGGAGGTCGTCGATACGCTGGTGGCGGCGGGAATCAAGGGGATCCTGAACTTCGCGCCGGCGCCGCTGCGCGTGCCGCTCGGCGTGTTCGTCGAGGACATGGATCTGGCGATGTCGCTGGAGAAGGTGGCGTACTTCGCCCGCGGGCGCGGCGGCGCGCCGCGCAAGGGCGGGAAGTGAGGGCCGGCCGATGAAATGTGCGGGCGACATCCAGCTCGTGCGGACGATCAAGGAGCGCTGCCGCATCTGCTTCACCTGCGTGCGGGAATGCCCCGCCAAGGCGATCAGGATCGTCGAGGGCCAGGCCGAGGTGATGCCCGAGCGCTGCATCGGATGCGGCAACTGCGTGCGGGTGTGCAGCCAGAACGCCAAGCAGGTGCTCGACGCGAAGCCGGACACGGCCGCGATGCTCGCGTCGGGAGCGCCCGTCGCGGCGCTCGTCGCGCCGAGCTTCCCGGCGGAGTTCGTCGAGTGCGGGTGGCGCGAGTTCGTGGGTATGCTGCGCGCGCTCGGCTTCACGTTCGTCAACGAGGTCGCCTTCGGCGCGGACATAGTCGCCGAGCGCTACCGGCGGCTGCTCGCCGATCAGGACGGCAAGCGGTACATCGCGACGACCTGCCCCGCGATCATCTCGTTCGTGGAGCAGTACCACCCCGAGCTGATCAAGTTCCTGGCGCCGGTCGTCTCGCCCATGGTCGCTGAGGCGCGCGTAGTGCGCAACGTGTACGGCGATGGGGTGAAGCGGGTCTTCATCGGCCCCTGTATCGCCAAGAAGGGCGAGGCGGCGAGCGAGAACGTGCCGGACGAGATCGACGCCGCGCTGACGTTCCAGGAGCTCAGGCAGATGCTCGCCGAGGCCGGCATCACGCCCGGGAACGTGCGGCCGAGCGATTTCGACCCGCCGCACGCGGGTCTCGGGGCGCTGTTCCCGGTGAGCCGCGGGCTGCTCCAGACCGCGGGGCTCGACGAGGACCTGCTCACGGGCCACGTGGTCGTGACGGGCGGCCGGCACAACTTCGTCCAGGCCCTGCGCGAGTTCGAGAAGGGCGACCT
The DNA here is from genome assembly GCA_002402755.1 of Planctomycetes bacterium UBA4800. Taxonomy (GTDB): domain Bacteria; phylum Planctomycetota; class UBA8108; order UBA8890; family UBA8898; genus UBA8898. The sequence goes on along the minus strand of DHGK01000041.1, from coordinate 9,526 downwards.
CAACACGCGCCTTCTGGAGATCCTGGCCTGCGAAGGCTGCGTGATGGGGCCCGGCGTCACGAACGAGGCGCCGCTCTTCACGCGCCGCGCCAACGTCAGCCGCTACGTGCGCGAGCGCCACGCGGCGCTCGATCTGGCGCGCTTCCGGGCGGATCTGGACGGATGCGAAGAGATCGATTTCTCGCGCGGGTTCAAGGTCTACGACCAGCGCATCCCGCTGCCGCCCGAGGACGAGCTCAGGGAAGTGCTCGTGCGCATGGGCAAGCACGGCCCCGCCGACGAGCTCAACTGCGGCGCCTGCGGCTACGATACCTGCCGGGAGCACGCCTTGGCGATTCTCGAGGGCCTCGCCGAGCACGAGATGTGCCTCCCGTATTCGATCGAGAAGCTGCACCGGACGGTGAAGGACCTGGCCGCCTCGAACGAGCAGCTCGCCTCGACGCAGGAGGCGCTGCTCAACTCCGAGCGCCTCGCGAGCATGGGCCAGCTCGCCGCCGGCATCGCCCACGAGGTCAACAATCCCCTGGGCGTGGTCCTTATGTACGCGCACCTCCTTCTCGATCAGCACGGCAGGAACCCGGGGCTCGGCCAGGACCTGACGCTGATCGCCGAGCAGGCCGACCGCTGCAAGAAGATCGTGGCGGGCCTGCTCAACTTCGCGCGCCAGACCAAGGTCCTCAGGCAACCCTTCGATGTGTGCGAGCTCGTCAACCGCACGCTCCAGACCATGCCGCCGCCCGCGGGCGTCGAGGTGCGCGTCGAGCACGGGGTCGCGGATCCGGTCGCCGAGTTCGACCGCGATCAGATCGCGCAGGTCATCGTCAACCTGATCACGAACGGCTACCAGGCCATGAACGGCGGGGGCGCGCTGAGTGTGCGCACGCGCGGCGATGCCGACACGGTGGTCATCGAGGTGGCCGACACCGGCGCGGGCATCCCCAAGGAGAACCTGACGAAGATCTTCGAGCCGTTCTTCACGACCAAGCAGATCGGCAAGGGGACGGGGCTGGGGCTCGCGGTGAGCTACGGGATCATCAAGATGCACAACGGCGGCATTGCCGTGCACTCCAACACGGACCCCGCACAGGGCCCGACTGGGAGCACGTTCACCGTCACGCTGCCGCGCCGGGCGCCGAGCGCGTAGCGCGGAAGGAGGGATCCGTGGGAGCGACGACACTGAAGGTCCTGGTGGTCGATGACGAGCCCGGAATGCAGACCGGCGTCGAGCGCGCGCTCAGGGACTACGCGGTGCACATAGCCGATGTGAACGAGGACGTGCGCTTCGAGGTCGAGGCGGTCGGGAGCGGCGAGGAGGCGCTGGAGCGCATCGAGCACAGGTCGGAGCCGCCCCAGCTTCTGCTCCTCGACCACATGCTGCCCGGCATGACCGGCCTGGCGGTGCTCGACCGCCTCGCGGGCAAGGACCTGGAGCTCCTGACGATCATGATCACGGCGTACGCGTCGCTCGAGACCGCCGTGACGGCGACGAAGCGCGGCGCCTACGATTTCCTGGCCAAGCCGTTCACGCCGGCCGAGCTCAAGAACGTGATCCAGAAGGCGGCGGCCCGGCTGCTCCTCGCGCGCCAGGCGCGCGCGCTCGCCCGCGAGCGGCACCAGGTGCGCTTCCAGTTCATATCGGTGCTCGCGCACGAGCTCAAGGCGCCGCTCGGCGCCGTCGAGGGCTACCTCGCCATCATGCGCGACCGCGCGGCCGGCGATGCGATCGGCGACTACGACGAGGCCATAGGACGGTGCCTGGCGCGCGTCGAGGGGATGCGCAAGCTGATCCTCGACCTGCTCGACCTGACGAAGATCGAGTCCGGCCAGCGCGCGCGGGACATCGCCCCGCTCGATCTCTGCGAGGTCGTCCGCCAGACGCTGGAGACGTACCGGCCCGAGGCCGATGCGCGGCGGATCGCGCTCAGGTTCGCGCCCGCGGGGCCGGTGCCGATGGAGGCCGACCGCGGCGAGCTGGAGGTGATCCTCAACAACCTGGTGTCGAACGCCGTCAAGTACAACCGCGACGGCGGGAGCGTGACCGTCGAGTGCGCGGCCGAGCACGGCGTCGTGACGATCGGCGTCGCCGACACGGGCATCGGCATCGGACCGGACGATGTCAAGAAGCTGTTCGGCGACTTCGTGCGCATCAAGAACGAGAAGACCCGCAAGATCACGGGGAGCGGCCTGGGGCTGGCGATTCTCAAGAAGCTGGCGCTCCTGAACGGCGGCGATGTGGCGGTGGAAAGCGCGCCCGATGCGGGGACGCGGTTCACCGTGACGCTCGGGCAGCGCCAGGCGAGCAAGTGAACGGCGCGCGCGGGCGCGCGCAGAACGGAAACGAGGTACATCCATGGGTGCGTTGCCGGCCATGCACGTGAGTGCGGGCTGCACCGACTTCATCAACGAGGCGCGCGTCAACGCCCTGCTGGCGGCGGGCCGTCCCGACGCGGGCCGCGTACGGGCTATCATCGACAAGAGCCTCGCCAAGCAGGCCCTGTCGGTCGAGGAGACGGCGGTCCTTCTCGGGACGGAGGACCGCGACCAGATCGAGGCGATCTTCCAGGCCGCGCGGACGCTCAAGGAGCGGGTCTACGGGAACCGCATCGTGCTCTTCGCCCCGCTCTACGTCGGCAATCACTGCGTCAACGACTGCGCGTACTGCGGCTTCAAGCGATCGAACAAGGATGCGGTCCGGCGAACGCTGGCCGGCGAGGAGCTCGAGGCGCAGATCCGGGCGCTCCAGCGCGCCGGCCACAAGCGCCTGATCCTGGTCTTCGGCGAGCACCCCGCCTACGACGCGGCGTCCATCGCCGAGGTCGTGCGCACCGCCTACGGCATCAAGGAAGGACGCGGCGAGATCCGGCGCGTCAACATCAACGCGGCGCCTCTGGACGTGGAGGGCTTCCGCACGGTGAAGGCGGCGGGCATCGGGACGTACCAGGTCTTCATGGAGACGTACCACCGCGCCACGTACGCGCGCGTCCATCCGGCGTACACGCGCAAGGGCGACTACCTGTATCGACTGGACGCGCTGAGCCGGGCGCTGGAGGCCGGGTGCGACGATGTGGGCATCGGCGCCCTCTTCGGGCTCTACGACTGGAAGTTCGAGGTCTTGGGGCTCGTCGCCCACGCGCTGCACCTCCAGGAGCGCTACCGCGTGGGGCCGCACACGATCAGCTTCCCGCGCATCA
>DHGK01000041.1:0-6321 GCA_002402755.1 Planctomycetes bacterium UBA4800 | reverse complement strand
GCGATTCTCCGGCTCGCGGTGCCGTACACGGGCCTGATCCTGACGGCGCGCGAGCCCGCCCCGCTCAGGCGCCGGCTCATGGCGTTCGGCGTCTCGCAGATCGACGCGGGCACGCGCCTTGAGATCGGCGGCTACACCGAGGCCGGCGATGCGCAGGTCATGGAGCGGGAGCAGTTCAGCCTGGGTGATGTGCGCTCGCTCGACGAGGTCATTGTCGAGCTGGTCGAGGACGGCTACGTGCCGAGCTTCTGCACGGCGTGCTACCGCCTCGGCCGCACCGGCGAGCACTTCATGGAGTTCGCGATTCCGGGCTTCATCAAGCGCTTCTGCACGCCGAATGCGCTCACGACCTTCAAGGAGTACCTGGTCGACTACGCCTCGCCGCGCACGCGCGCGGCCGGCGATCGCCGGATCGCGGCGGAACTGGCCGCGCTGCCCGACGATCCGCAGAAAGCGGCGCTCGTGCAGCGGCTCCAGGCCATCGAGACGAGCGAGGCGCGGGACCTGTACTGCTGAGGAGAAGCTCGCCGCGCGTCGCCCCTACTCGATCGCGCGTATCGCGGCGGCCGCCGCCCACGTGACGCGCGGCATCTTCGCGAGCTCCCGCAGGACGGGCAGCGCCGGCGCGGCGGCGGGCCTGCCGATCGCCCCGAGCGCCGCGGCGACCGAGCGCAGCACGTGGACCTGCTGGCCCTTCACCGAGGCGACTTCGATCAACGCCTGGACCGCCGGCGCGGCGTCCTTGCCGATGGCCGCAATCGCATTGGCCGCCATCATCCGAACGCCGGGTTCGGTGTCCCGGAGCGCGGCCGCGAGCATGTCGAGCGCGGCGACGCTCTCCTTCCCCCTGTCGCGGAGCGCGAGGGCCGCCAGACCGCGGGTGATCGGGTCGGGGTCCGACAACGCCCGGCCGATGTCCGCGATGGTCCCCGCGGGCATGCGCGGCTCCGTCACCGTCGCGGCCGCGGCCCACGCTTCTTGGCCGGTCTTGGCGAGAATGATCGTGTCGACGCCGAGGTTCCAGCCCGACGACGCCTCGCGCTTGCCGGCGCACACGAACGTGAGCGTGTGGCGCCCTTTCGAGAGGAACGGCCAGCCGACCTGGTGGGCGAGGCCCACGTAGGTCTCGGGCGCGTATCCGTCGAACTGCGTCTGCTCGATCACGTCGGCGCCCGGCTCGTGCTCGAGCTGCGCCGCCCCCGGGGCCTTGCCGTCGAGAAGCACGGTGTAGATTCCGTAGTCGGACGCCTGCGCGACTTCCGTGTACAGCTCGTACACGCCGTCCTCGGGCACGTCGAAGGGAACTTCGAGCTTCGCGCCCTTGCCCTCGGCCGCGAAGAAGATCACGTCCTTGGACCAGAAAAGCTCGGGGATGCGCGACGCCGTGCCGCCCTCGGCCTTGACCTCGGCGAGCGATTTCTCGACCTCGATCTGGGACGCATTGCCGTGGGGCAGCCGCGCCGAGCCGTACGGCACGGGCGGAAGATCGCGCGCGATGCCTTCCTGGTACCAGAAGGCGACGCTCGAGATGCAATCGGTGCGCTCGCCGAAGGACGACTTGACCGAACCGTCCGGGTTGTAGGTCCACCCCCGGTGCTCGATCTCCGCCTTGAGCGATGTCGTGAAGGGGATCGGGTCGAGGAGATGCCATCGGTAGGCCGTCATCCGCGACCCGAGCCCGGTGCCCTCGGCGACCGTCACGCCGTAGTAAGGCCCGTCGTTGACGTGCAGGCCCCAGGCGTCGTTGAAGTAGTCCTCGCTGCCCGTGCCCTCGATCTCCGGCCGCCGTCCGTCCACCCAGAAGAAGTCGTCGCCCTCGCCGAANNCCCCTGACGTTCAGGAACTCGTACATGGAGCCATCGGCGGGGGCGGGCAGCGCCTGGCGGTACCACGCGTGGAAGTAGCGCGTGCCGGCCGGGAGCGCCGGCACTTTCTGCCAGTCGACGTGGTAGTAGAGCATGGTCACGCGGCGGCGGCCCTCGTTCGTGATCGTGACCTTGCATGACTTCCGGAACGGCATCGGCCAGTAGCAGTTGCGGGCGCGGCCGGCCGAACTGTTCCGGACCATCAGCGACTCGACCTCGCCCTCCACGCCGTTCCCGACCGCGAAGAAATCGCCGACCGGCGCGTCGACGCTCGGCGTGGGGCTCCCGTCGTAGTACACGCGCAGGCGCAGCAGGCGCGGCCAGCCGTACTCGTTGTCCGCGATCGTCAGCCAGATGTGCGTGACGACGCCGGGGCCCGCGAGGTCGGCGAGGACCGTCGTCTCGCCGGGAATCGGGCGCGCGCTGTCGTCGTTCGATTCCCAGTCGGGATTGTTCGACGAGGCGCGCATCGCCGTGAAATCCTTCGGCCGGGTCAGGCCGTAGGGATCGGGGTAGGCGGGGGCCGCCCCGTCGGTGCATCCGGGCACCGCGGCGATGAAGAGCGCGACCGGCAACCACGCGAGGAAAAGAAGTGTTTTCATGGGGGCCCATTATACCCGAGAGGAGGGGCTAGTTGCGCGGCGGTGCGTTCTCGGCGAGCTCTTCGAGCAGCTCGACGAGGCGGGGAGATCCGGGCGCGTTCTCGTCGCTCAAGGACTCGGCCTTCCGGAACAGCGCGGCGGTATCGCCGCAACGCAGGCGGTCCCCGGCCCAGAGACGCAGGAGCCGCTCGCAGTTGGGCAGGCGGCCCAAGGCCGCATCCAGCCATGCCGAGTCCAGAGGAGCGCCCGTGCGCACGCGGGCGAACGCGAGGGCATCCTCGTCTTCCGCGTCGAGGTTCTCGATTCGTGCGCGCGCGTCGTAGAGACTGACCGCCTCGGCGAAACGAGAAGCGCAGAATGCCCGGCGGGCCGCTTGCGGGCCGTCGGCCGGCGCCGGAAGGACTTGTCCGCCCTCGATCGACGGCGCGCCGACTTCCATGACCGCGAGCCGGGGGTACCGCGGCGAAGCCCAGAAGACTAGCCGATACGCCCCCGGCGAAATCCCATTCCCGGGCCCCGCTGTACGAAGCGCGGGAGCGTAGTCGCGCGCCGCGGGCGACGTCGGCCGCAGATCGCACGCAACCGATTTCGTATCGATCCCCACGTCGAGCTTGTAGGTTTCCCCGGTGAGAAACGACGGATGGTGCACGTTGCGGTCGATGCTCGCCTGTTCGAAGCTCTTGCCGGCCAGCACGATGTTGTTGACCGCCTCGCCTCCCCCTTGGCACAGGAAGGCGACGCTGACGGGCGCCTTCTCGGCGGCTTCATGCAAGCATAGGTCCGGGGCCCGCGCGGGATCGCGCTCCGGGATCAGAAGAAGGGCGGCGTAGCTGTTGTAGTCGAGCACGGCGAATCGCACGCGGCAACGCAAGCGGACAACGGGGCCGAGCTCGACGGGCAGGCTTGCGATCGGCCCCGCCCAGGCGATCGAGAATGTCATGCACAACGCGTTGCCGGCGATGCGCACGGCAAGCGGGGCGTGAATGACGGCATCGATCTGCCCCCCCCATACGCGTTTTAACCGCCGCTGTCCTTGGTGATCCTTATGGCCTTGCCCTCGACCTCCACGTCCCATGTGGACCACAGAAAGGCGTTGAACGCGTTCCGGGTCACTTTCGGCATGAGAAGCGCGTCCGCCCCCGGCACGCTTTCGATGGCGTCGTACATGGCGATCCTGGCAGGAACATCCCCCAGCACCGCATGTCCGTAGAACGACGGCTGGACCTTCTGAAACCCGAAGAAGAAGGGAAGGTACGCCCACCATGGCGTCGTCGCATACGCGTCGTTGAGCCCGATCGGCTCCAGGTAGCCTCGTTCATGGGAGTCCCCGTAGCTGAAGAACAGAATTCTCCCGCCCTGCGCGTGACCCTTCACGCCATCGACGATCTCGTACTCGGAACGCGTGAGGGGCTCGAAGCCGAGCGCGCCCATGCCGATCAACGGGATCGCCTTCTCCTGGGTCCTGCAACCGGCTGCGAGACCCAGGCACACACCGAACACCGCGACACGAATCCAGAATCTCATGGCCATCACTCCTCTCGTTCGTTGCAACAATCTGCTTCTCCCAACGGAGGGTCCGCTACTGCTTCAGGATCTTGATGGCCTTACCTTTGACGGTGACGGTGCTCTCTCCGAAAAGAAGGAACTCCACGGACTTGCCCTTGCTTCTCGGAAGCAGAATCGCATCGGCGCCGGGGACGGATTCGATTGCGTTGTACATCGCCGCGCTGTACGCAGACCCTGCGGGCTGGAACATCGATCCGATGCAACCGCTGACGCCTATGTCCCCGAAGGGAATGAAGAGAACGTGGCCGACGTGGCCGGTGCCCTCGGCATCTCCGAGGATCTTGTACTCGCTCGATGACAACGGCTGGAAATCGAGCCTTCCGTACGGGACGCCGGGAATCGTGGCCGTGGTGCACCCCGCCGTCAGGAGCACAAGTCCCAGCGCAAGAACAAGAGCGGTGTTGCGTGCGTACATGGTGGTTACATCCTTTCTCCAAGAGTCGCCCATGTGGTCGCGCCGCAGAGACCGCCTTCGGGCGCGAGCCACAATCCTTCGCGCGCATTCTATCAGAACGTTCAGATGCGGTCAAGGGTTGAAGGACGCGCGCAGGAGTTCCACCAGCGCTGAAGAATCAGGGCCCGGGCGAGAGCCGAAGACGGGCGAGGGGCGGGTTTCAGGCTCGGATGGCGCTCGTGGACGATCCCATGAGCGCCGTTCTCGACGTGCTCGTCGGGGATTTCGATTGCGACGGGCGCCCGGATGCGGCGCTCGTCGAGATCGGGAAGCCCCAGGTATCCATCCTGTTCGGCCGCCCGCGGGAATCGCCCGAGGACGACATCTTCGAAGCGCCCGTGCTCGTGCCCTGCGTGCAGGGCGCATGGCATCTGGCGTGCGGCGATATCGACGCCGGCGGGACCCAGAACATCGTCGTGGGGTCGATGGGCACGCCGGCGCGCTTGATTCTCCTCAACAACGGCGATCGCACGTTTCGACGCACGACGGATGTCGCGATGCCCCACGATGCCCAGGCGCTCGCGCTCGGGGACTTCGACGGCGACGGGCATCAGGACATCGCGTGCGGCGTGCGAGAGTACGCCACCCTGCTCTTCCGCAACGGCGGCGGCTCGTTCGGCGCGTTGACCGTTTCGTCGGGGCTCTTCGAGGGCGGCCCCGTCTTCATGCACCGATTCGCGGCGGCCGACTTCGACGCCGACGGCCGCAGCGATCTCGTCGTCTGCGCGGACAGGGGCCTCCGCGTCTATCCCGGCGCGCGCATCGAGCGCGGCGCAGGCATCGCGCCGGCGTCGGCGGTGGCGCTGCCGCTCGCCGGCAGCGGAAGGTACGTCGATCTCGCGGACATGAACTGCGACGGCAAGATCGACATCGCCGATGCAATCGCGATCCTCGCTCACCTCTTCTCGCAGCGGCCCGCACGCTGCCCGGACGCCGCGAACGTGAACGGCGACGATACCGTCGACATAGCCGATGCGATCTACGTGCTCGCGAGGCTCTTTGCGTCCGGGCCGCCCCCTCTCGGCGCGCGGAGTCCCTGCAGCGGCGCGTGACGGCCGCCGCGTCGCGCGGCGGGCCTTACAACGCGACCCGCGTGCAGCGCAGGAGCGTCAGCACCGCGAACGCCGTTCCATACTGCTGGTGGTAGTCGTAGAGGGGATAGTCCCACCAGGAGCCGTCCTTCTCCTGGAGCCCGAGGAGGAGCGCGGCCATGCGGTCGCGGTACGGCGCGGCCGCCGCGGGATCGAGCGCGTCCATGCAGAGCGCGGCGTAGTAGTGGCCATAGTAGAAGAAGTACCCTGCCACCTGGAACCACGCCTCGTGCGGGACCGGGCGCTTGCGGCCGATGCTCAGCCACCCGTTGCGCGCGAACAGCCGCTCGAGCCACGCCCGCAGGACCTCGTCGGTGACGGCGGCGTCTCCCCACAGCCTGAGCGCGATGTTGCAGGCCTGCGAGCGGCCCAGGCTGCCCGCGGGGCGGTTGACCAGGCGCATCGGCCGCCACCTGTGCGACTCGGCATAGAGGTAGGAGAAGTCCGGCTTGCGCTGCCTGACGATCGACTGCATGCCGCGCGCGACGAGCCCCTGCGGTGCCGCGAATCCCGCGTCCGCGGCCTCCTTGAGGGCCACGAGCACCGTCGCCGTGACGAAGCTCGGCGAGGCGCCGCTCGGGCGCTGCGTGCCGGCCTCGAAATCGTAGTAGGCCCAGCCGCCCGAGATGCACTCGTAGCGCGCCAGATAGTCGATCTGACGTGCGATCAACGCGCGATAGGCCGCCGCCCGCTCTTCCGCGCCGCCCGCGCGCGCGTGCAGGCGGACCAGCGCCTGGATTGCG
>DHGK01000387.1 GCA_002402755.1 Planctomycetes bacterium UBA4800 | reverse complement strand
CCTCGACTATCGCGCGCACGCTCACTCCCGGCACACTGACTGTCCCCGGAATCCGCGGCCGCTACAACTCTCGGGGTGCGGGCGCAGTCCGCGTTGGGATCGTGTCCCCCGGATCCCGGCGTGCACGTGGCCTTGATGGGGCGCTCGGCCGCGTGACATGATGCCGGCATGTGGCTCATGCTCACGTGGGGGGGCGCACTTGCGTTTTCGGTGCTGTCGGCGGCGTTGGCCGTCGCCATCGCGACGCGGCGCCGGTCCTGGTGGGCGAGGGGAGCGCTCATCGCGACGGGGACGGTGCCGCAGTACGTTGTGATCACATGCGGCGTCCTCCTTGCTGCCATGGTCTACGACAACGGCGTTGCGCCTTGCAGGCTCTCTTATTTTGTCTGGCTCCTGGTCGGATATATCGCCTGCTCGGTCGCGGTGCTCGCGTACGGCCTTGGGGCAGCCCGTGGGCCGGTCGCGCGTCCGCGGGCTTCGCATTGGCCGTTACGGCGCCTCGTGGCTGCCTGCGTCGCCGCGCTTGCGTGCACGAGCCTCTTCTTCTGGCGCCAGGATTCGGCGCAACTGAAGGAGTATGCCGAGATCTCCCGGCAGAACCAGGAACTGGCGTGGGCGCTTCTGCCGCAGATCGCGGAAGACCGGGACGCTACGCCGCTGTACGAGGAGGCCTTCAAATCCGCGGGGAATTGGTCTTCGTGGCCGCACTGGGCGGCGAGCCCGGAGTCGTGGCGCGCCCTCGATCCGAGCAGGAACGAGGTCCGGAGCTTCATTGCCTCAAAGGAGGAGGCGCTTGCGCTGCTCAGGCAGGCTGCACGTCGCGAGGGCTGCACGTACCGGGATGTGAAGGAGCACCCATTCCGTTATCTCGCCAGGGACTTCGCGCCGATTGCGCGGGAAAGCTGGTGGCTTCTCGCGCTCGACACGCGAGAGAAGGGCTTTCAGGGCGCCATCTATCGGGTCCTCGAAGACCTCGATGCCATGGAGGGCATCGCCGTTCATCTGGGTTGCCCCCCGGCGGTGCACGAGGCCCGCGCAGTGTCCTTGTGCTCATCGATGACGTGCGAGGCATACGAGGATGCGCTCTTCAGATTGCCCGCGTTCCCGGCGCGCGAGCGCCTCGGGCGTGTGCCTTCACGCCGTCTTCCTGCCCTGCTGGACCGCGTGCGGCGATTCGACGATGCGATCTTCTTCGGAACGCTCGAGGAACGTGCGACGTGGGAGACGGCCCTGGATAGCATCCCGATGCATTTCAGCGAATGGAACGTGCTAAACCGGGTCATTGACTACCCGATGTTCTGGCCCTATCTGGGCCAGCATCTCGATCGCGTCGCTTTCGTGCTCTGGCGCAACTTCTGGTTTCCATCCGAGATCGCGGTCAGAGCACGCAGGCTCGACGCCGCACGAGCGCTTGCGGATAGATCGTGGCCGGAGATCTATCGCGCCCTCGGCGGATTGGAGGTCTGGCCGCCGTATCCGCAGTGGTACCTGGAGAGCGTCTGGTTTGTCGAGTGCATCCTCTGGCACGGGATCCGTGCCGACACGGGCACCGCGCTTCTTCGCGCCGGGCTTGCCGCGACCGCGTTCCGACAAGAGAAAGGACGTTACCCGGAGCGCCTGGAAGACCTCATGCCCGAGTTCTGCGCAGAACCGCCTTTGGACCCGACCAACGGCAGGCCGTTGACGTTCACGGCGATGGAAGCGGGGCTCGTGATCGGCTGCGCGATCGATGATCTGAAGTTCCGCCTGGGCGCCGCGTACGAGGACGCCTCCCGCAAGGCGATGAGTGAAACGCCGATCGACTACAGTCCGACGAGTCACCGGGATTGGAACTCCACGCCGCCCACACGTGCACCTCGGCTCGGTGATCGGCGCTGAAGGTCCCGGGGCAACTCTTGCAGCGCCGCATCGCCGGGAAGCGGCCGGCGCTTCGCGACTGACCCGCAGGGAATCTCGTTGGGGCTGTCATCATCCGGGATCGTAATCGGATACTCCTTGGCCGCGAAACAAGTGGATGTCCCGCACGGCCGCAATGGGGTCGGCCAGAAAGGCGTTCGCGGCGTCGCCCGGATGCCGATCTATGGCGGGCAACGGCGCGAGAGCGCGCACACGGCAGTCCCACGCCTCCCGCGGCGGCATCACGATGCGGTGTCCATGCCGCCGCTCGGCCTCAGCTCTTCTTCTCGATGGGAATCTGCACCTCGGAAACGAGGTCCTCGGCCACGAAACACCCGGGCTCATGGAAATAGAGAATGCGGGGCGCGCCGACCACCGTGTGGCCGGCCGCGCCGAGCCACGCGAAGAGCTGCCTCAACGCGGCCACATCGGCCTGGCCGTACGGTCCGCGCGCGGTCATGGAGGCCACCTCCGCGGCAGGGATGTCCTTCAGCGTGATCCCCGGGGGCAACGCCAGGGGCGCGCCCGAAGGGACCTTCAGCGCCAACAGAATCTCGGTCCTGAGGTCCTTGGGATCCTTCACGGTGCTCGGGTCGTTCAAGTAGATCGTGGCCATCGGGCCCACGCCCATGAGCCCCACGGCGCCCGCGGCTGCCTCCAACTTCTCCATGGTCGCACTCATCGCTTCGTAAGGGCCGGCATGCACGATGGCGAGCGCGTTGAATGCGGGCGCGTTCTTCGTGCTCGGCGTCATGAGTTGCAGATCCGTTTTCGGGATGGCAAACGTGTCGCGCGAGATCCGCGGATTCCATTCGATCGCGACGATCTCCTCGCGGACCGTCTCGACGGCCTTGCCCTCGACGCTCGTTTCCTCCTCGATCACGCCGGGGTACGTGATCGTGCCGAATACGCGGTGGTGCGAGAATCTCGACTTGACGAATCCCTTGCGCCCGTCCCACAGCAGCATATCGCCCTCGATGCCGGCGAGCAGCGGCTTGTCGCCGGCCGTGAACGTCAGCCGGTACGTGCGGCCGTCCCACAGCGTCACCCGCACGCACTGCACGCTCTTGCCATCGACGGTCTCCTTCTCGCCGCCCTCGACGACAGATCCGCCGAGATCGAGAAGCGGCCGGACAAGGCGCGCGCGCTGCCAGAAGCGCCACTCCCGAAGGCTCTTCTTGAGCGGGCCGTCGGCGCGCGCCGGCGGAGCCATCATCGCCGTCCAGGCCTCCGTATTCCCGACGCCCAGCGCGCACTTGAACGAGGGCGATTCCATCGTCAAGAAGAGCTCATTGGACATCGACAACACCATCTCCGAGGTGTAATCCTCCTTCATAGCGCCCGACGCGCGGGTTCCCTTTGCGCTCAGACGCAGCGCCCGCACCCTGGCGAGCGCCGCCTCGCCGCCCATGGCTGCGACTGCGTTCTCAAGCACCACGCGCGCGGCCGGCGACACCTTCGGAGCCGCCTTCCCTTTTTTCTCCGCCGCCGCCTGGAGCCCCGCGAACCAGCCGCATGCACAGATCAGAGCACACGCGAAGAGACTTCTTGCGACCGAGCTCATTCTCATACGCACCTCCCTCGCCGCCACACCGCCTCCGTGCGGCGATCCACGGGCATCCTATGCGCACGCGCACGCCGGCGCAACTGCGAGGCGGCCCTTCCGATGGGAACGATGTTGCTCGCGAGCCGTCCCGGGAGCTACGATGCACGCATGCGAAACCATACGACGCGGCTCATGGGCGCGATCCTCCTCGCGTGGCTCCCCGTCACGTTCACGATTCTCTGCCGGTGCCGGGCGAGCGAATCGCCGGCATTGGTTGTCTGGACACACCACGGCTCGCAACGGATCTTGCCCGACGCGCAGCCCGGATCCGTCCAGGAAGCGCATATCGCGGCGGCGCGCGGCGAATGGGAGCCGTTCCAGGTCGTCCTCCGGGCACGGGGCGCCAAGATCGAGCGCGTCAGCGCAGACATGTCCGCCCTGGAAGGTCCGGGACACAGGATCGCGGGCGACGACATCCGGCTCTATCGGGAGCATTGCGTGTATGTGCGGAGCGCCAGCTACCGTTCGGATGCGCGCCCCGGCGTCTATCCGGATGCGCTCCTTCCGTTCATCGATCCGTATACCGGCAAGGCCGTCGCGCCGCGGGGCGGCGGCGACACGCCTGCGGGCGCGAAGTACTGCGCTTCGCCATTCGACCTCTGCGAAGGCGCCCAGGAGGTCTTGTGGGTGGACGTGTTCGTGCCTCGCGACGCCAAGGCGGGCGACTACCGCGGCGCGCTCACCGCGCGGGGACGCGGCATCGCCCCCGTCACGATTCCGGTGACGCTGACCGTGTGGGATTTCGAGCTTCCTGCGACGCCGACGCTTCTCTCCGAATTCGGCGGCTTCGAACGCGTGGCGCCCCGGCACGATGTCGAGCACGGGACGGAAGCATACCGGCGCATCGAGCGCCGCTATGCCGAGGCTTGTGCGCAGCATCGCATCACGCCGCCCGTTCCCCGCTCCCTGCGGCCGCGCGTGAATGCCGATGGCTCTCTCGACGCTTCGGCCACGCATGCCGCCCTCGAGGAGTACATGGATGCGTTGCACGTGAATGCGATCAACGTGGAGCGCCCGCCTTTCCGCGATCCGCTCGGCGCCGATCGCGAGAAGGCGCTCCGCTTCCTGCGAGAGACGGGACGGTATCTCAAGGACAACGATTGGCTCCGGGGCGCATACGCCTACTGGATCGATGAGCCGAACGATGCCCAGGCCTACGAGGAAGTCAGACGCTGGGGCGCGTTGCTGCACGAGGCCGATGCGGGGATCGCATTCCTGGTCACGGAGCAGACGAAGACCCAGGACCCGGCGTGGGGCGAGCTTTTCGGCGCGGTTGACATCTGGGTTCCCTTGTGGCCCCTCCATGATGAGCCCACGGCTGCCGAGCGGCGCGCGAAGGGCGAACGCATCTGGTCCTATACCGCGCTGTGCCAGGGAGGGCAACCGACGCCGTGGTGGCAGATCGACTTCCCTCTCTTGAACTACCGGATTCCTCTGTGGCAAAGCTGGCGCTATCGAATGGAAGGGCTGCTGTACTGGACCGCCGTTTTCTGGGAGCAGGCCAGCGACCCGTGGCTCGACCAGCCGAGTTTCCGCGGCGCGTACGCCGGCGAGGGGATGCTCCTCTATCCCGGCCGTGATGCGGGCATCGAAGGGCCCATCGCCACGATCCGCCTGAAGAACATCCGCGAGGGCATCGAGGACTACGAGTACTTCGCCATCCTCGCGCGGCGAATGGGACGCGAAGCCGCCGGCGGCATCGTCGAGAAGATCGCTCCTGCGTGGACGCAGTGGGAACACGACGCGGAGAAGGTCCTCGCCGCCCGCGCGGCAATCGCCGCGCAGATCATCGCGCCGGCGCCGAACGCGACGAGGCCGTGAGCTTCGGACGAGCCTCGCGAGGCCTTCGATCGATCCGATGGCCGCCGTTGCGGCGCTCTCTGCGCCGCGCCTGGTCCATGGGGATCGTCTCCGCGAACATGGGCACCTTGTGCTTGGCGCAGAGCTCGAGGAAGCGGCGGACCGCGGGGCGCAGACGCGCCGCGACGGCCGCATCCAGCGGCGCGTCCTCCATGCTCGCGCAGGCCTCCTCGATCGCCGCCCGGTGCGCGCAGATCGACGCCTTCTCCACCCGCGCCCGGACGGCGGCATCGCCGGCGAGCGCCATCGCCTCGTCGAAGGCGTCCAGGGCGGCCTTCGCGATGGCGCCGTCGATCGCGTAGGCGGCGCCGTTCCCGAAACAGTTCGGGTGGATGCCCTTCGCGCCCACAAGACTGATAGTCATGGCCCCAGTGTGCGGTTCAGGGGATTCATGGCACTGGATGAAGGCCACATTAAATCTTGTAAGCGGCTGTCTTGACTTCGTGGTCTCGCTCGTTTATAAACAGAATCGTAATGTAGAGGCATGATCGTGTGGCCACATAGCTTCCGCAGTGCCTTATTGGTAATCCGGCCGCGGCGAGGTCTGCGTGCGCCTTACTTGCAGACTCACTCCTCTCTGATCCGTCCCGAGAAGACGTTGCGGGGGGGGGGGCAGGAGCCGGTACCCGGCTCGCTTCGCGTCTGATCTGAAGCTCTTCTGCGGAATCGTGGCGGCCCGCCCGCCCGCGCGCCGGCCTCGGCGCAGCTTCTCTTTTCGATTACGCGCAGAATCACAGCGATACCACGCCGTCGTTGTGCACGACAGGTCCACAGTTGCGGGGAAACGCGGCCGTATCGATCGGGCTCTTGACTTCTCCCATCCCGGCGCGGCCGCCGTTCGCCCGAGAACCCCGGCGAAGCAAGAGAACGCTCTCCTCTTCCGTCGTGAGCAAGAGCGTCTAGCTTTCCGTCGTCGAAACTGCCTGAGCCGGGCGGCGCCGGGTTGCCACGTGCCCGCGCCTCTATCTTGAAAGGAGGTGCGACCAAACACGAGATTGAAACGAGCACAGGACTGTCATTCTGCATGTGCATCGTACACCCCTTTTCACGAAGGAGGGCCAAAATGGGAAACCTGTGGAAACTGTGTGCATGTGTGTGGATCATCCTCTCCGCCGTGGGCGTGCAGAAGAGTTCCTGCGAGGATCTGCCGCTGATTCGGAAATGCGTAGGCGCAGCGCCCCTTCAATTCGAGATCCAAGCCAGCGTTAATTACGGCGGCCCCTGGAAATCCAGCAATATGTATCTCTACGTCTACCCCGGGACCCAAGTCTACTTCTATGTCCGAACGCGGATGACGACCTTGTCCGGCGACACGCAGGGCTGGTCTTTCGGCCTTGCGCACGACCCTTCCGCGCTTCAAGCGTGCGGAGGCGACCTGCAAGTTTATGGAGCCACCATTAACGGCACGGATACCGCCACAGTCAACAACGGCGGGCCGCCGAGCTACAATTCGTTCCAAGTGGATCACGATGCAGGGTATACGCAGGGAGTCGTCATTGACTTCAGCCAAGGGGTACACCTCCCACCGACAAGTAATTTCGTCACATCTCTCGCCCTCTACCTTCTCACTGTTCCACCGTATTATGCACTCCCCACGAGCGCAACAATCCGGTTCACACACGACCTCGGAAACCCGGCCGTCAATACAGTCGTCGTGCAGGACGAGGAAAGCGGCGTACCCTGCAACAAGGGCACGACCACATACTTCACCCTCTACGTCATTTCAAGCCTGTACTCCTACGAAACGTATCCTTACCCCGACCTTGACGAGTTCACGGGCAGTTCGATGGTCTTTACGATCCCGGACGTAGTTGTCGAAGAAACGGAAGGAGAAGAGGGCGCTGTGGAAGCCACCTCCGAGATTGCGACCGGCGGGGATTGCCTCGCGAGCTTCACGCAGACCTACGATTGCCTTGACTGCCTGAACTCAAGTGTTGCTGTTCGCGTCCCGGAGGATGCGCCCAGCATACAAGAAGCGATAGCCATCGCCCAGATCCAGGGGAAGCACCTCATTTGCGTGGCATTCGACTATGTCACGCCTGGTGGTGAGAACCCCATGGTGGTCCCCATTGAGCTCAACGACCTCACAATCCTTGCGCACAATAACGGAGGAGAACTGAAAGAAGGAGAACGCGCGGCCATTTCGCGGACCACCCTCAACGGAATAGATAGTCCCCTGATTACGGTCAACCAAGCCTCCTTCCGAATGCAGAACTTCAGCTTCACCGGTGTCGTGTCAACTGGAGAGGGCTCCTTCATTCACGCGGACTGCAATACCACGGAGAAAGACCTCGCCTTTGTCCTCGAGAAGTGTGACTTCCGGGCGTATACGGCATACCCCAGTGCCAACCCTCCGCGCGCGATACGAGTTGTCGGCCCCACGGAGGCAGACACGTATGCACCGTGTGTCACGCTCTCCGAGTGCAGATTCAATCCAGACGAAGTAAGCCCCACGGACATCAACGACGGCGGGGCGCTCCGCATCGGCGGGCCATTGGCAGCTGAGAACGAGGGCGCGACGGGATTCGCCGGAAGGTATGAATCCGTGCAGATCGCCAACTGTGTGTTTCGCAACTGCAATAGGGACCTGATCGGCGTTCCCGACTACGGCGCCGGAGCAGTGGTCGCGCTGCTCGGGACAGGTGCGTTGGACATATCGGACACGCGGTTCATCAACTGCTTTGTCGCCCAAATGAACGCGACGGCGGCAAAGGGGGGAGGCCTTTATCTCTTCTTCGAGCAAGCCACCTGCCCGACAACCCTGACGAGGTGCAGTTTTGAGGGCTGCTACGCATCTCAATTCAACGCTGACACCCCCGCACAGGGCGGCGCGCTCTGCATATGCGGCCAGAATTCTCCGGTGACAATCAACGGCGAATCGGTTTTTCGCAACAACGGGAACGATTACAATGGATATGAAGGGCACGGGCTTTACGTGGAGCTTGAGGGCGCAAGTACGCTGGAGATTGCGGGGGCCGTCTTCACAGAGAATGGCACCACCGGTACCGGCGCACTCACCATCCCGTCCTTCGGCGGAGGCGCGTGCATCAAGTTGCGCTCCGGCGCGACGTGCTCTCTCTCTGGCGGATCCTTCTACAAGTGCGGCAACCTTGGTGGCATGTTCGAGATGACCTTGAAAGGCGGCGGGCTCTATATCGACAACGGACCCGATGAAGTGCCTCCGCCGGAAGGCAGGACCGCTGGGGGGGACGTCAGCATTGTCGGCGTTAGCTTCGTTGAGAACTACGCAGGAGTCGCCGGGGGGGGACTCTTCCTCAAGAATCCCCATGACGCCTATGTCGAAGTATCGTTCTTCGGACACAACAATTGGAAGACTGAGCTCAATCCCCAAATCGGTGCCGGCATTGCGTGCGAGGGAGCAGCCCAAGATAAGGCTGTGACGTTGTCGGGATGCACGTTTCGCGGATCATTCGGTAAAAACGAGGGTCACGCTATCGCCGTGCTCTCGGGCGTGATAAAGTTCGTCATCGGCAACACCATTATTTACGATGAGTATTGGGATCTGCACACAGATCCGGGCTTGATCCTGTACCCTCCTTACGATCCGGCGCACCCGGAGGCCAATGACTATCCGAACGAGTATGCACACTCGAACTGCGTCCAGGGGAGTCTCTCTAACTGGGACTGCGAGGAACGACACCTCCTTGTTAGCGCTAGCAATCCCATGTTCGCAGACTCCGACACATACGTGCTTCATCCGGATTCGCCGTGTGTCAACGCTGCCTATCGATTTGATGCGGTCCCCGAGAACCTCCCGCCCCCGCCGGCGTACGACATAGAAGGCAAGCCGCGGCCATATGCTCTCGATATCGGCGCCTACGAAGTCGAGCGGTTCAGGCGGGGTTATGCGAACGAGGATGTCAGGCTCGACATCGGAGATCCCATCAAAATTCTCGGGTACCTCTTCTCCCAGAAAGAGGTGTCTTGCCTGGATGCCGCTGACGTGAACGACGACGGCAAGATCGATATCGCCGATCCCATCTGTCTGTTGGGCTACATATTCGCTGCAGGAGCGGCTCCTCCCGTTCC
This sequence comes from Planctomycetes bacterium UBA4800, assembly GCA_002402755.1. Taxonomy (GTDB): domain Bacteria; phylum Planctomycetota; class UBA8108; order UBA8890; family UBA8898; genus UBA8898. The sequence continues at coordinate 2,885 of DHGK01000387.1, read as the reverse complement.
TTTCGCCGAAGAAGGAACAGACCCGACGTCAGATGAGCTGAAATGTGAATGCTGGCCTGCACCTTGGCTCACTCAGTAGCGTTTCGACGTGGCAGGGGGGCGGAGTCCCTGGGCCTTTGGCTTGCAACCATGAACGTGGTATCATCGAGGTGTGGGGAGCACGCGGTCCGCTCCCCACACCGCTTGTCTCCGGGAGGGCGGCATGAGCCGACTTGCGGTTTCTCTTGCGTTTCTCCTGCTTCTTGTGCGGAGCGGGAGCGGCCAGGACCGGCCGGTCCAGGGGGACGTGAACGGCGACGGCAGGCGCAACGTCAGCGACGCGGTGTACCTTCTGAGGCATCTCTTCGCGGGTGGACCGGCGCCGGTCGATGCGCCGTGCGCCGCGTGCGACTCGTGCTGCCCCGCAGTCTCCAGGGTGCTCAAGACGGGCTTCAATCTCGACTTCGACATCGAGGCCCGCCGGGTGACTGCGGAGCCCGTCCCGGGCTTCTCAGGCGAGGACGGCGGCGATCAGGCCGGAGCTTCACGCCACTACGAGCTTGCGACCTTCGGGTCGGAAGACCCCTGGGACTGGATCACCGTGGACTACGCGACGGGGTTGATGTGGCAAACACGATCTCCGAACGATCCGTTTGATCACGTAAATCTGGCGAGTGCGTACTGCCAGAACCTCACGCTCGGTCCCTTCGATGACTGGCGGCTCCCCACGATCAACGAGCTTCTGACGCTGCTGACGGTCTCCTGCTACGGCTACTTCAACCAGGAATGCGATCGCATGCTCTACGAGGACGTGCCTCGCATGGAGGCCGCCTTCTTTCGCTGGCGGTTCTGGCCGAACTATGCGGGAGTGCACAGGTACTGGTCGTCGACAATCTCTGTCGCCGGCTTACTAGTGGTCGTCAAGGTTCAGTTCGGCAGTGGCGGTTTCTACTGTCATTCCAACCTGAATGGGTCCAGCTACGCCCGAGCGGTGCGACAGATTCTCCCCGGCGACCTGGAGTTGCTCGGGCTTCCCGAGAAGCCGAGCGCCTTCTATCGCGAGGCGCCTCGGAACGGAGATGTCGACGGCAACGGCGCACGCGACGTGCAAGATGCGGTATATCTCCTCGCCTACCTTTTCACGGGCGGTCCCGAGCCGGCGTCGAATGTGTGCCCTCCCTGCGATTCCTGCTGTCCGGATTTCCCGGCGAGGCCTCTCCAGACCGGCGCCGACGGGGCATCGGACGNNGGGAGTGCCGCGGAGCTTCGAAGTCCTGGATTTCGGCTCCGACGATCCGTGGAACTGGGTGACGGTCGATCACGCAACCGGCCTCATGTGGCAGTATGCGTATGAGCCGCAAGTCCTGACCTATGCGGCGACCCTGACTACCTACCGCGAGTTCCTGGACCGCCGCCTGGGAGGATTCGAAGACTGGCGGATACCGAACATCTTCGAGCTTTTGAGCCTTGTCAACTACAGCCCGAATGATACCCATACCTATCGGGGGATGTTCGAGAATCCTCGATCAGGCTACAGCCTTGTGAGCTCCACGCTGGAGGTACGCTACCCACTTGCGCTGGATGGCTGCGCGCAGGGCGGCAGTGCGTGGGCGCTCTGTCCCATGTACTTCGGCTTGCACACCCAGAGCATGACCCTGGAGCGTGGCGGTGTCTTTTTGCGTCTCGTCCGCACGCTTCAGCCGGGCGATCTCGATCGGTAGCACTCCCCGATCGGGGGACAGTCACTGATTTCCCTGAAGCAGCAATCTGCTCCCTCAAGCANNCAGTGACTGTCCCCCGAAAAGCCCCAATCTCGAATCATGCGCGCATCCCTCGGGACGAGCTCCGGCCCGAGGCCGGCCGGGCACGCCGGAGATCTCCGGAGAGTCCCCCGGCCCCCCCGCGGCGTTCCCCTCAGAACTCCTCGCCGTCCTTCAGGCCGAACCGCTTCCGGAGCTTCCGCCGCGCCTCGTCCATGGGGATCGTCTCCGCGAACATGGGCACCTTGTGCTTGGCGCAGAGATCGAGGAAGCGGCGGACCGCGGGGCGCAGGCGCGCCGCGACGGCCGCATCCAGCGGCGCGTCCTCCATGCTCGTGCAGGCCTCCTCGATCGCCGCCCGGTGCGCGCAGATCGACGCCTTCTCCACCCGCGCCCGGACGATGGCATCGCCCGCGAGCGCCATCGCCTCGTCGAAGGCGTCCAGGGCGGCCTTCGCGATGGCGCCGTCGATCGCGTAGGCGGCGCCGTTCCCGAAGCAGTTCGGGTGGATGCCCTTCGCAACGACGTGGTCGTGGTACTTCGTCAGGAACGCCCGGATGGGCGGCGCGGCCGGCCCGTAGTGCAGGTCGAGGAACTCGCCGATCAGCGCGTCCGCCTTCCGGCCCGGGTCCCAGAGCAGGCCCGCCATGACGTAGTTCCGGAGGTCGGACATCTCCGCTCCCGTGTTGTTCCCCGCCGCCTGCATGAAGATGCCCTTCGCCCCGTTCGCGACGAAGTACCGGATGTTGGGCTCGATCACGCGGAGGTTCGGGAAGGGCAGCAGGTAGTTGCTGAAGTTCGTGTTGTAGTTCCAGATGAAGATGTTCTCGGTGAGCTTCCCCCACGCGGCCATGTCCGCGCAGAACTGGCGGTTCTTCGGGCAGCCGGGATCGTCGATGGCGTGCACCACGCAGCACTCGATGCTGCAGAGCTGGATCTGCACGTTCGGCCGCGGCCGGATCGTCCTCGGCGGCTTCCGCGTGTACCAGTAGCTCAGCGTTCCGACCTTCACGCGCGGATGCTCTTTCGCGACCGCGTCGGCGACGGCGTTCACGAACTCGAGGAGGCTCCCCATCGGCGTCCCCTCCCGGTCGTCGACCGCCTTGCACGCCGGGCAGAGGCAATGGCGGTCGTTGTCGTTCTGGC
>DHGK01000014.1 GCA_002402755.1 Planctomycetes bacterium UBA4800 | reverse complement strand
GGGCTCGACCGGCCGCTTCGCATCGAGGCCGTCCTCTGGGGCGACATCCTCGATGTCTGCATCGACGGCAGGCGAACGCTCATCGGCATCGCGCCCGATCTGCCGGGCCGCGGCCTCGGCTTCTTCGCCGAGGGCGGCGAGGTTTCCTTCGACGACATCGCGGTCAGGCCGCTCTCGGGGCCCGAGCCGCGCTGAGCGACCGCCGCCCGGCGCGGGGCGCGCCGGCGAATCAGCGAGGCTTGCCTCGCCCGTCCCGGCGAGGTCCAGGACGCCGTCCATGAGGCACAGCACAATCCGTTCGCACGTAATCGGTCGTGAGCGTGAAATGGAACAATTGCGCAGTGACGCCATGAGCACACACTCGTGCCCCGCGTGTGCGCTCAACGCGATGACGTCGTTTGCACCGGCAGAGCCGCAAGCCGTTTCCGCTCTCGGTAATTGAGCTCGTACACAAGGACTGCAGGGAGGGCATTGCCGCGGCAGTGCGCGTCAGGTTTCGCGAGCTGACGCCCCATCGCGGCTCGTGACGATGGCGCTCGCGGTCACTCGGTTCGACTTCGCCAATATCCAGGCCGGCGACTCGTATGCATGACGGCATACAACGTGATTGCCGCGTCCTCGATGCAGTAGTAGATGGCGAACGGGAATCGCTTGAGAAGACAACGTCGCACATCATCTTCCAGCACCGGCCATGCTCGCGGGTGCGTCAAGATACGCTCGATGGCGCCTTCAGCATCGAGAATGAACGCTTCCGCGACACGAGGAGAAATGTGCGCATACCAGGAGACGCCATCCAGGTACTCCTGGAGTGCTTCCGGATGGAACGCGTAATTCATCGTTGGAGCAACCGCCGAGCCTTCTCCAACGCTTCCTCGCCATCAACGGCCCGGACGTGACCAGCCCGAAGCTCGTCCCTCCGCTTCTTGACGATTTCGAGGTGCGCGCGCTGAAGCGCCGGGTCGATGCGACTCTCGAGGTGTTCAACGAGACGCTCGATTAGACGCTCCTTGGACTCATCGCTGAGACCGAGAGCATTTCTGTACACGTCATCGAGAGTTTCGGCCATCACGGCACCTCCTTCGCATACGAGTGATTCTATCTCGGGCCGCAACGCCGTGCAACTTCGCAGAGGGCCCGTCGCAGGAGATCTCGTTGGCGTTGTCCGACTGCTCGGTCCGTCGCCTGGTCTCGCACGCTGGGCACGGCCCCGTTTCTTGCACGAGAACACGAGCAGCCGCTCAAGGCCGCACTCGCACCTGACCCGCGCGAATCCGCATGCAAGGTCCCCGCGCGCGAGGAACCCATGGAGTGCGCGGCGCCAGTGCCCCCCTATGGGCAGTGCCGCTCCTCGAACCTGCCCCCACACGCGCTCGACCGCCTGCCCTTGCTCGCTCACGAGCGCTCGGAGCGGGCTCGACGCACAAGGGCATGCCAGTCCGCGGATGCACGAAGCGCAGGCGCTGCGCGCGCGGCGCCGCGACGCGATGTACAATGAACCTCAGGCGCGCCGGCCGCATGCCGGCGACGGTTCCGCAAAAGGAGCTTCCATGCGACGAATCGCGATCGCCATGCTCGCCGCGGCGCTCGGCGCCGCAACGGCGAAGGCCGCCGAGCCTGCCAACCGAGCGTCAAATCCGCGGGTGCGGGCCGTGCTCGACTACTTCCACTCGCTCGCCGGGAAGGCCGAGAAGCGCATCCTCTCGGGGCAGTTCGCGGATTTCGGCAACAGCGCGGACCTCAAGATCATGGAGCGGATTCACGACCTGTCGGGCGAATGGCCGGCGCTCCTCGGCGCCGACTACGCGGACTTTCCGCGCGGCGGCCTGACGTACAAGACGCCCAACGCGGCCGCGATCGCGTACTGGCGGCAGGGAGGGCTCGTCAGCATCATGGCGCACCTTCACAACCCGGCCAATCCCAAGGGAGGCGGCCTCCGGGACAAGGGCGTCGACATGCGCGACCTCCTGAAGGAAGGCACGGACACGCACGGGCGCTGGATGCAGGCGCTCGATCTGCTCGCCGAGGGCCTGAGCGAGCTCGAGGCGGCGGGCGTCGTCGTCCTGTGGCGCCCCTTCCATGAGATGAACGGCGGCTGGTTCTGGTGGGGCGCGCAGGAACCCGAGGCGTTCATCGCGGTGTGGCGGCACATGTTCGAGTATTTCTCGAAGACGAAGGGGCTCGACAACCTGCTCTGGGTGTACGGCCCCAACAAGGGCGCGAGGACCGCGGCGTACTACCCGGGGGATGCCTACGCGGACCTCATCGGGCTCGATGCCTACACCGACGACGTCGACCTCGGGCACATTCAAGGGTACGAGGAGATCATCGCCCTGAAGAAGCCCTTCGGGTTCTCGGAGTACGGCCCGCACGGGTCCAGCAATCCGCCGGGCGACTATGACTACCGGCGGTTTCTCGAGGGCGTCAAGAAGGACTTCCCCGCGACGTGCTACTTCATGTGCTGGAACGCCAAGTGGAGCCTGGCCTCCAACCGGAACGTCAAGGAGATGCTCGCCGACCCCCAGG
>DHGK01000259.1 GCA_002402755.1 Planctomycetes bacterium UBA4800 | reverse complement strand
CAGTCACTGATTTCCCTCAAGCCGCGATCTTCTCGCTCGAGCCACACCCTTCTCGCCGGAAATCACTGACTGTCCCCGGACAGATCATCCGCGGACCAGAACCACCCCAGACGGGGCCGGCGTCTTCCCGACTCCCGCGCCGCCCTGTATCATCGACGCTGACAGGGCTCTGGCGTCAGGGGTGCTTTCTCCCCGCGAGGTTCGAGGTGACGCGGATTCTCTCCCCGACACGATGCTCCGGCGCGCGGTGCGCCGGGCGAGTGCTTGCGCTTCTCGCCGCCTGCGCGGCTCCCGCCGGCGCGGCGGAACGCTCGCTCGACATGATCGTCCCGGATGCCTGGCTTCCGGGCGTTCCCGTCCTCGTGCGCGTCGAGGCGCACGACGCGGACGGCGCCGTCGATCGCACGTTGTGGGATGCCGAGGCGGTTCTCTCCGCCGCGCCGGCGGGCACGACGCTCGCGCCCGACCGCGTGGTCCTGCGCAACGGGCTCGGCAGCGCACTCGTCCGGATCGAGGCGCCGCCCGAGACGGCGGAGGTCGCGCTCACCGCCGCCATCGACTCCCTGCAGACGACGCGCACGCTTCGGAATCTCGATGGCGAGGTCATGACCGAGGCAAAGGGGGGCCTGAGTGCGGCCTTGATCGAATGGAGCGGCGTCGTGCACGTGACGGGCGCCCTCACGGTTCCCGCGGGCGGCACGCTGCGCGTCCTTCCCGGCACGCTGGTTCTCATCGACGGCGTCACCACCGACACGGCCGGGTACTCGATCGACATCGAAGGGACGATCGAGTGCCTCGGCACGGCCGCGCAGCCGGTGACGTTCACGGCGCGCGACCCCGCGGTTCCCTGGGGCGAGGTGCACCACGACGGCGCGGAGCCATCGCTCTATCAGTATGCGATCATGACCCGCGGCGGCAATTCGCCGCGCGGCGGCCACACGAACACGGGCCCGATCCTCAGGGCGACGGAGTCCCGGGTGCGCTGCGAGCGCTGCTCCTTCACCGACACCAAGGGCAAGACCATGCAGGCGAGCGGCGCCGACGTCGAGTTCTACGACTGCCTCTTCTCGCGCTCGGTGATGGGACCCGAGATCGACGGGACGGCCCTCATCTGGGAACGCTGCTGGGCGCAGGAGTTCTACGGGAAGGATGACAACGACGGCATCTACCTCCACGATCAGCGCGCCGGCCAGGCGATCGCGCTCCGCGGATGCGTCGTGGCGTCGGGCGACGACGACGCCGTCGACACCCTCGGCTCGGATGTCGCGATCGAGGACTGCATCCTCAGGGACTTCGCCAACCCCGCCGAGGACAGCAAAGGCCTGAGCGTGCTCAACGGCGCGGTGGACGTGCGGCGGACGCTCATCGCCAACTGCATGGTCGCCGTCTCCGCGAAGATCAGAGACGCCGGCGACCAGGCGATCGTTCGCATCGACCGCTCGACGATCCTCGGCAACGACGTCGGCATTCAAGCCTACGACAAGTACGGGATCGACACGGCGGACATCTTCTACTACGTGTCGAACTCCATCGTCCGCGCGTCGAATGCGATCTACACGGACTACCTGCCCGAAGACATCCTTCTCTCGTACTGCGATGTATCGGAGGAGTGGCCCGGCGACGGCAATATTCTCGCCGACCCGCTCTTCACCGACCCGGCGGCCGGCGACTTCACGCTCCGGGAGGGCTCGCCCTGCATCGACGCCGGCGATCCCGCCGCGCCGCCCGACCCGGACGGCTCGCGCGCCGACATGGGCTGCTTCCCCTTCACCGGCGCCGTGCCGCCGCCGCCGCACTTCATCCGCGGCCGGGTGAACGCGGACGCGGCCGTGGATCTTTCGGACGTCGTCGCTCTCCTCCTCCACCTCTTCGCGGGGCGCTCGCTCCCCTGCGCCAAGGCCGCGGATGCGAACGACAGCGGCGCCCTCGATATTGCCGATGCGGTCCGGCTCCTCGGCTATCTCTTCGCGCACGGCGAGGCGCTGCCGGCACCGGCCGAGGCGTGCGGCATCGATCCCACCGCCGACCCGCTCGACTGCCTGACGCCGCCCTGCCCGTGACGGGGGAAAGTTCCCCGGCGGCTTTGTTGCGGCAACTCGATTGGGCTTCTTTGCGGGCAGGATGACCGCGTGACGGTAGAGCGCGCGCGTCTGAGGCGTCATCCGCGAACGATCACCGCTCAGACTTCTCCGGGATCGAGGGCTTCATGCACTCTCTCCCGCCTCATAGAAGGTCGCGGAATTCCTCAACGGTCAGGCCCGCATCACGGACGATGCCGCCCATGGTCAGGGCATTCACCGGGTTGTACCGCGGAATCGTCACGATGCGCATCCCGTCGGACAAGACGATATGCGAGCCCTGGCGAAGCACAGGAAACCCGGCTTTCTCCAGGGCGCGAACCGCGTCGAGATGATTGACTCCCGGAATCTTCGGCACGGTTTACACCGCGACGTCGATCTCACGAACCTCCAATCCGCGCAGCAGATCCTCGCGCGCTGCGAGATAATCCTTGATTGCGCCCTGGATGTTCGCCAGCGCCTCTTTCTCGGTAGCCCCCTGTGACCAGCAACCGGGCAGACCGGGGCCGGAAACGCTGTAGCCTTCCTCGGTGTGCTGAAGTGCGATCTTGTATTTCATCGAATCCTCCAAGCCTCCTCGTATGAGTATACGCCCCGGCCCGCGAGCGGGACAGGCCGTTGCGCGCGCCGCGCTTTGTTGCCGCCAGTATTCGGGGGCAACGCGGCGCCGCGCCGTCGACGTGTCACCTGTTCACGAGCGCCACGTTGTCGATGTAGAACACGGTCTTCGCGTTCGCCATGCTCGACCAGCCGACCCAGGTGAGGTTCGCGAAGTCGGGGCTCCCTGCCGCGAGCGCGCTGAAACGCCTCGGCGCCGCGCCCGGCGGCGTGATCGCAAGATCCCACGTGCCATCGGCGTCCTTCCCCACCTTCGCGGCGATCTCGACGCGGACCCACTGTCCCGCCGGCAGGTCCATGACTTCCTTCCCCGCGAGCAGGAGCTTGCCGTTTCGGACCCAGAAGGTCGGCCCCACGCGGTACGGCTGCACGTCCCAGCTTCGCCACTCGTGGTACATGTCGACGCCCGCCTCGACCCGCAGGTCGAAGCTCATGCGCGCCGCGCCCCGCGTGTAGGTCGGAAGGTACACCATGTGCGGGTTGAAGGCGTGCTGCAGGCCCTCCGCGTCCTGGATCTTCACGCTGCGCGCGCCGCCGGCGGCGGTTTCCTCCGTCACCACGATGGCGTCGCCCTTGTTCTCGACGTTGCTCTGGGCGCCGGGCGGCGGCGCGCCCGGGGCCGCGGCCTCGAAGTCCTCGTCGATCTCCAGGGGCGGCGGCGGCGGCGCGAACTTCACCTCCGCAAACACGAACTTCTTCGGAATGGCCGTCCACGCCGCATTGCCGTACAGGCCCGCCCGCGTGTAGTCGAAAGGCCTGAACCCGATCTTCTCGGCGGGCGAGCCGGGCTTCAGGCGGAAGTCGCCGTTCTTCGGATCGACGAACAGCGGGTCCGCGACGATCGAGCCCTTGTCCCAGCCCTTGGCCTGCCGCGCCTCGAGCGTGAGCCCCTGGAAGTCGACGGGCGCGCCCGAGGCGTTGAAGTACAGGTTGCGCTCGAGCTCGACGTTGTCGTCGTTGAGCGTCCCCGCCGCGACGAGCGGCCCCTCGTCCCAGTAGACGATGTTGTTCGCGAAGGTGAAGGAGCGATGCGGCTCGACGCGCGAGCGCTGAATTTGCCCGTCCATGCTGAAGGCGAGAATGTTGTTGCGAATCAGGTTCTCCTTGCCGTAGTGCTGGTGGTACGTGCCGGTCTTCACGCGGTAGACGAGGTTGTTCTCCATCGTGATATGCGTCGTGCCCTCGTCGTTGTAGAGGCCCCAGCCGCCGCGGCCGTACCGGTCGTACGAGTAGATATCGTGAACGACGTTGTTGCTGACCGTCGTCCCCTCGGCGAAGCCGAGCGTGTAGACGCCGCCCATGTCGCTCAGAACGCCCCAGCCCAGGTGGTGAATCCGGTTGAAGTCGATCGTGTTGTGGTGCGAGACCGCGGGCGCGTAGCCCCACGTCCACCCCACCGACACGCCGGTGTAGAAGAGATCGCTTATGTCGTTGTGCGTCACCTTGTTGTGGCCGCTGTGGCCGATCCAGACGCCGATGGCGCCGTGGTGAATCCGCGCGCCCGCGTGGATTATGTTGTTGTCGCAGACGATGCTCCCCGTCTGCACCTCGGGCTTCGCGGTATCGACTCCCCACCCCTCGCCGATCTTGACGCCGCCCGCGCCCAGGTCCTCGAAGCGCGTGCGCGTCACGCGGCAGTCGCGGCATCCGCGGCGGAACCAGAGACCGTAGGTCCCGGCGTGCGCCACGACGCAATCCTCGATGGCGACGTTGCGCGCGCCATCGACCATGATCGCCGCGGGTATCGTCACCTCCGCTTGGCCGTCGGCATGCCCCCCGGCGGGCAGCACGTACTGGCCGTGCTGGAAGCGCAATCCCTTGAACGTCACGTGCTCGACGAGCTTGCCCGCCTCGGGCTCGCCCCGTATGTGCACGAAATCCGGGCAGACCGGCGCCACGACCTCGGCCGCCGCCATGTCCTCGCCCGGAAGCGGCAGGTAGGAGAGCGTCCCGTCGCGGTCGAGGAACCACTCGCCGGGCGAATCCAGGGCCGCGCGGAAGTTCTCCAGGTGGTAGCGGCAGTTCGGGCCCCAGTAGGCGAAGCCCCACGAGATCGGCGCCGTCACGACCACGACGTTCGCCGCCGGGTCGATGCCCGCGACGCGCGACCGCGAGGTCTCCCAGGAGTGGTACGCGACGACAGTCACATCGTTGATGCTCCCGCGCGGCAGCGAGCGGAGCGGCGCGATGTCCGCCCCGCGCGCCTTGAACGCCCTGGCCTTCAGATCGCCTTCCTTGCCGGTCGCAGGATCGATGCCGCGATCGACCGCGCCCTGCACGTGGAAGTAGAACTCGTTCGGCGACCGTGCGCGCGTCGCGCGCTTCCCGTTGACCCAGAGCTGCTCGAAGTACCAGGTCCCCGCCGCGACCTCGGGGATGCGCGCCGTCCACACGCCGCCCGCGCCCTTCGCAAACCCCGCGATCCTGCGCCCGCCCGTGAAGAGCGGCGCGGCGCCCGGCGCGGCCTCGTACACGATCGGCGCCTTCTCGGTGCCGCCGTCGGCGGGCGTCAGGACGAGCGGCTCGCGCATCTCGTACCTGCCGCTCGCGATCACGATGCGCACGGGCTCGGCGAGCGGCCCCTGCTCCTTGAGCGTGCGCACCGCGTCCCGCGCCGCCGCCAGCGACGCGACCGGCCCGCCCGGCGCCACCTCGATCACGGCCGCGCACGCCGCCTGCGCGACCGCCGCCGAAACAACGCACCGCACGCACCGACGCACAGCCTGCAAGGTCATGGGTTTCTCCTCTTCGTGTCACCGCCGCCGACCGTCCCGCCATCGTAGCCCTCGCCGCCCGGCGCGGGCAAGAGGCGCTCCCTGCGCGACCGCACGTTGACCGCAAGGCGCCCGATCGGACACAATGAGAATGCTGCGCGATCGACCGCGCAACGTCCCGGAGAGGAGGCGCACATGCAACGGCACGGGGTCTCACGGCGCGGTTTCCTGGCGGGCGCGGGCGCGGGGCTCGGCGCGCTCGCCTGCGGGCGTCTCGCGCGCGGCGCGGCGGCGGCATCGTCGCGTCCGCCGAACGTCGTCATCGTGTTCGTGGACGATCTGGGCTACGGCGACCTCGGCGCGTACGGCGCCCCCGGCAACGAGACGCCGAACCTCGACCGCATGTGCGCCGACGGCATGCGCTTCACCGATTTCTACGTGCCGCAGGCGGTGTGCGGTGCATCGCGCGCGGGGCTCTTGACCGGCTGCTATCCCAACAGGCTGGGCCTTCTCGGCGCGCCGGGTCCGAAGGCCGTGCACGGCATCCATGAGCGCGAGATGACGATCGCCGAAGCGGTGAAGCAGCAGAAGTATGCGACTGCCATGTTCGGCAAGTGGCACCTCGGCCACCGTCCCCGGTTCCTGCCGCCGCGCCACGGGTTCGACGCCTACTTCGGCCTGCCCTACTCGAACGACATGTGGCCGCACCACCCGGAGGATCCGAATTACCCCGCGCTGCCCCTGATCGAGGGCGAGCGCACCATCGCCGAAAACCCGGACCAGACCAGGCTCACGACATGGTACACGGAGCGCGCCGTCGCCTTCGTCGAGCAGAACCGCGACCGCCCCTTCTTCCTCTACGTCGCCCACAACATGCCGCACGTCCCCCTCTTCGTGTCCGAGAAGTTCAAGGGAAAGTCGGCGCGCGGGCTCTACGGCGATGTCGTCATGGAGATCGACTGGTCGGTCGGCGAGATCCTGGCGGCCATCGCGCGCTGCGGCCTCGACGATCGCACGCTCGTCTTCTTCTGCTCGGACAACGGGCCGTGGCTCAGCTACGGCGATCACGGCGGCTCGGCGGGGCCGCTCAGGGAAGGCAAGGGCACGGCCTGGGAAGGCGGCGTCCGCGTCCCGGGCATCATGCGCTGGCCGGGGAGAATTCCCGCGAAGTCGGTCTGCCGAGAACCCGCGATGACGATCGACATGCTGCCGACGATCGCCGGCCTCGCCGGCGCCGCGCTGCCGCCGCACGTCATCGACGGGAAGGACATCCTGCCGCTCATGACGGCGGCGCCCGATGCCCGTTCGCCGCACGAGGCGCTGTACTTCTACTGGGGCAACGATCTCCACGCGGTGCGAAGCGGCAG